>CALMZQ010000233.1 GCA_937870915.1 uncultured Ignavibacteria bacterium | reverse complement strand
TCTATCCCAAATGAAGGCGATGTTCTCGCGTCGGATCTCGTCGAGCATTACGGCGTGCATACCCGCATCACGTACATATTGCAGATGAGCAGCGGAGACACTAGCCCCCTGCACACCAAACTCCACAAAGCCACCGGGCAATAGGTGGGATGTAACCTGAGAAAGCATTTGTCTGAATGGCGAGCCACTATGAGCACGCGTTTCGTCTTGTAGGGGGCGAACATCTGCGTGGGCATCAATGTTCACTACGCCATATTCCTTGCCGCTTGATTCCAATGCACGAATGGTTGGCCATGCACAGTCGTGACCTCCACCAAGAACCACCGGAATGTGCCCGCGCGTGAGAACACGCTGCACAACATCGTGTTGAACATCATGGATCTGCTCCAGCGTCTTTCCCTCTGTGTTGATGTCACCCATATCCACGATACTCATCAACCCCTGCTCTACCACATCCTGTATCTGCGATGTGGCAAGCCTCTTCAGACGATCTCTAATGGCCACAGGGGCTTCAGCTGCTCCCTGTCTGCCGTTGTTGCGAGCAACACCGATGTCCTGTGGTACGCCGATCAAGACGACCACGATTGTTGCTGTTGAAGGAATAGACTTCACATCAACAAAAAGGTCTCCGATGCGGGGGTCCGACGGATCTAGTGGAGGCATGGTTAGCGAGTGATAACGAGTGGAATGGTTTGGCGGACCATCGCAGACTCAACACTGATGCGATACGAACCTGATGGAAGTGTTGTTGGTAGCTCAAAGCGTTGTTCACCGGCTGCAATATCACCTTGATGAATGGAAGCTACTTGGCGTCCAACAAGGTCGCGCACGATGATCCGTGCATCGAGCAACAGCTCCGGACGATACACTTGCAGACGCACGGTACCATGGTCGGCAACCGGATGCGGAACTACATCTACCACAAAGGCCGATGTTGGATCGATGGCATTGTCATCAACACTAGTAGCTCCAACAGTGCCTACCAAACGTATCTGCTTGGCACTTTGACGCTCATCGTTGGAATAGACGCGAATGGAGCCGGAAGTGGTGCCGGCATCAGGACGTTCAAAGGCAAGGATAACCACGATGGAGTCTCCCTTTGCAAGAACTGCGGGTAACGGAACCGATGTTGAGACAACACTGAAATGTTTGCGCACAGAGAAGATCGCGAGGCTATCTACGCGAAGTGGTGCATCGGTTGTGGATCGAATCACAAACGAGCGTTCTTCGCGTGCGGGCACAGCAAGTTGCCATTTCACACTATCTGTACTTGTTTGAATGGTTGGCTTCGCAGCAACGGAGAACTGCATCCATGCCTTGTTTCCAAAGTCAGCTTCAAAGGTCTTGATTGTTACACCACCGGACTTAAAGCTCAAACTGCCACTTCCGAGTTGTGAGCGCAAGAACCAAACGTCGAGCCCATAGCCCTCCTTATTTACCAGTTCAAAGTCATAACAACCATCGGCAAGGTTGAAGTCGTATGTAAAGGTTGTTTCACTGGCAAGGTTCTCACCGGAACCGATCACTTCGCCGGATGTTTTCTTCAACTTCCAAGCATACTGTTGCTCGGCCTGCTTATTGGTTCGAAGAATGATCTGCAGATCGCTGTAGTACACGGGAGGCATCACAAACTGTGTGGACCGTGTGTTGTTCGGTGCATACTGATCAGATGGCAGAACCACTGTTGCTTCAAACGTGGAGAGCCCTTCAGCGATTGGCCATGATGCTTCAGGAAGGACAACTGTGTCCCGCGAGAGGAAGGGTAGATTGCCGGTCCACGCATAGGATTTCTTCCCTGCACCATTAACGGTGTATTCAATCGTACATGATGTAAGCGCAGTTGACCCGGTGTTTTGGATCACGATCACCGGTTCACCACAGATCGGATTGAGTCTACCATAATACTCCCAGTTGTTTGGAGAGATGATGTCCACCACTGCCGCATCACTCTGGAAATTAGGTTCACCATAGCCGATGAGTTGTGTTGACACTTCCCACCTGCCCCATGCCTCATTCACTGCTTGTTTCTTGATACCATAGTCGATAGAGACGGTGCTCTTCCCGGCGGTAAATGGCGTGAGTTCAAAGTCGTACATATCAACAGGTGCACCCGGACACCAACCGGTACGATCGATGAGCCATGTGCCCCCTTGAGGAAAGACCGGATTGTCTCCGCATTCCTTCCAGAGCAGCCACGAGAACCGTTCCGTGCCGTCAACGCTGAGGAAGTGTGTGCGTGGACAGAATTCAGCACAGTTGGTCTCGTTGCTGAAGTCGTGACCGCTGGTAACAGCCTTGAGTCGGAATGTTTTTGCCGCCGGGTTGAGTTTCACATCAACAGGCGGGAGTGCTGTACCGGCAAGAACAGCCGGGAACATCGCGCCACGATCATAATAGATCTGATCGATCTGCTTCACATCGCGCGTGGGAGTTCCCTTGATGAAGATGAACGTCAAGTCGATGAGTTCTTGTTGATTACCGGCCGACAACGTCACGTTATTACGAAGCAGCGGAGCAAAATCTGTGACATCGTATTCCCACCGGAAGCCTTTGGGGCCGAGGTCGAGCCCGATGCCATAGGGAGTTATGTAACGACCGATCTCGAAGTCTACAATCGGATCGTAGAACGGCTGCTGAGCCTTCCGCAATGTGGTTTCTGCTGCAACGATCGTTGAGTCTACCTTGAGTCCGTTTTCGTCATATGTGTAGAGCTTTCCGGCTTCTTGCACAAGAAGGGTATCGGTTGGTACCGAGGGATGATCAGTGGCTTCTGGACGGTAGATGCGTGGTTGAACCGGACGTTCGTAGAGAACAACAGAGGTGCGACGCGGTTCCATAGCTACGTCAACGTCTACGCGTGTAGTGATCGATTCAACAACACCCTGTTCAAACGATACAAACGGTCGGGCAGTATTGGTTTGTGTCAGATAGCCCATTTGATCAAGTGTGATTCTATCTCTCGTTGGTACACCGAATAGAGTGGCCAAATAGCCCCCTAACGATTCATCCCGAGCCGACGTAGGATCGGTATCAAGCTCACCGCGATAATAGGCGATGAGTCTCGTGTACTGTGGATGGGTATCAGTGATCTTACGCGTCATCCAAGACTTGATCGTTGCTTCGTCCAATGCAGCATTCCATACCTGGATCTCATCGAGCAGACCTTCATACGACCCGGAATTCCCGGAACCGATGATGAATCGTGTAATACCATTCATCTTCTTCATTTTGCCCGAGCCTTCGTGGAACAGAGCGCCATTGAGATAGATCCGCATCTGGCCGGTTTTGGATTTCGTGAAGGCCCAATGATTCCACCGTCCTTCGTAGGATTCCGCTTGAGCATTCTTTTCAATACGGTCCCCCGATCCGTCTGTAGGATCGATTCCCGCATCCCAATAGATCGATCCATTATCCCACGGTGCGTGGATGTTCAGAACCCGTCGGCCTTGTGCATCATATGCCTCGAGAGTGTTGTGAGCACGTGGCATCTTCGCAGTGTTTCCCCAGCACCAATAAGAGATCGTGATCTCGTCAGAGATGATATCTCCGATTTGTCCCGGAACATCGATACGATCACCAGCCGTGAAATTGAACACCTTACGCGAGCCATCATCGGCCAATCCGTTGAGTGTACCTGCAGCACTGATCCCAATTGTTGAAGGGGCGCCCTGACACGATATGTCAATAACGAGATCCGTTATTCCATCCCACAGGAATGGTGATGAGAACGGGATGTGATTTTCTCCGGCAACAAACGAAACATTCCGCCGCACTACCGTTGAGAAGTCCTCATTCTGCAAGGTCTTGCCGAGCGATGCATTGCTCTGTGCATGCACACGAATCGTAAACAACGATACATTTGGCACGGCTGCGGATGTTGTGATCTTCATTCCGCTAATGGTGCCAGAAGACATTCCTGCTTCGAGAAGCTCCGTTGCTTTCCAGATGTATCTCACTCGGCCACCTTCCGGACGAATCACGGCCGTATTGTTTTGTCCGGCAGCACCGATCGAATAGAACGTGCCATCGGCAGTTCTTTGCACCGTGTTGGTCCTGTAACGAACGGTATTGTTGATGAACGACGACCGGTAGGGGAACGAATCCGGAGTGGCCCCACGCACCATAAAGTTTACTTGCGTCTTGCGTGTTGAGTCGAACTCTCCCGTTGAGTCTCGCAGGATTGTATACGTAAGGTAGTCCCACTCCCCACACGGATAGTTATCCTGTGTGGTTGCCGGGTCGCACTTGAGGGTGTATTGCATCAACACCTTCTCGTACCGTCCGGGCGGTGGAAACAACCACGTTCCCGACCTCTTCGTGATGTCCGAGAACTGCAGAGTCTTTACAACTATGGTGTCGCCGTCAGCAGCACGTAGTGCCACCAAACCAAGACAAAGAAGTAGTGCGGTAGCAATGAATAGGGGGCGTACCGAGAAGAACATAGAACCTCCGAATCGTAGATTCGAAAGTTACGCTATTCTGTAACTACGAAGGATCCAATAGCTACGCAGCCTCCTACGATGGCTCGAGCCCGATATACCCCCGGCGCCAAACCTGTCATAGTGACTTTGCCATTCATGTCAATATTCCACGTACCAATGGTCATCCCTAACGCTGTATAGATGGTCACGTCAACACGTGTGGATTCGCTATACAATCGGGAGTCTTCATCATCACTATTTACGAATCCAAGGCTCAATTCGCCTGTACCTAGAACTGGGTTAGGTACGACGTTCACGGTAGGTTGACCGCGAGTACGAAGTTGTTCCTCAACACTTGTAAAGACGCTTTTCCACCGAATGACTTCAGAAACTGCAATACGTTCTCCGGGAGAGCGGGGATCGTCAACCAATCGATTTAGCGCCATATAGAACGTTGGTCCCTTGGGATCTATCGCAAGCTTGTTGATAGTGACCGGGTTTAGGAAATAGTGAACGGGGATGTTTGCAATAAGCGTCCATGTTTCACCGAGGTCATGGGAAGCTCCAACGAGAATGAAATTTTCATAGAGAGTTCCTTCATGCCGTTCGAAAAGAAAGCTAACCAACAGCAGCTTGGGATGATCAACATGGTAGCCAATCTCACTAGACCAGTAATTGAATCTCTCCGTTGCTGTATCTAGGTTGGGGTAGAATGCCTTCTGTGCGTTTTCGCGCCATGGTAACGTTACAAGAGCGGGGGCAGAGTTTGGTGGAAGGTAGAGCGAATCAGATAACAATGTCCACTTCGCGCCATTGAAACTATAGGGGAGGCCTTGTTCGACTGAACCGATCCCGCTCCACATGCCAAAACCAGTTCCGATGAGGTTTGTTTCGGGTTTAAAGTCAAGGCGCTTATAGGTTGGTTCCGAAGAGAAAAGATCTGTTGTCGTATACAAACCAAAATACGTAGCTGTTGATGGGCCGTCTTTGCGCGTAATCGTCACATTGTTGAGAGTATTGGGGTCAAAGGAGTAATAGAATTGCTGCGCCCGTGGGATACCAACATCCCTCCAGGAAACTCCTCCATCGTGCGAAATCGCGCTAACGATGTAATCGTTTCGAAACTCTGTATCATCAATTCGATTCTCTGCGATGAGCACACCTGGCAAATAGGGATGTGACGTCAATGCACTCACATGATACTTTCTATGAGGGGCGTTTGGCGTGTCTCTCGAGAGAAACACGATGTTCTTTGCCGTCTTACACGTCCAGATTGAATTGATGATGCTATCCGGTGAGAACCATTGAAAGCTCGCCCCCGCGAGGAACGCTTCGCGCTGTGATTGGTGGGCTATAACTCGACCGATGACAGATGCTGAATCCCAAACCGAGGATCCTGGCTCCAGCGAGTACATCCTACTGTTCTCATTAGAGTTCGATCTGGCAAACACTAGAACTGTGTCTTTGTAGGACAGCACAGTATTGAATTCATACCTTGTTGAGAGTATAACTTCGCCATCACGAAAAATATCTTGCGCGAGGCACGCGGCTGGAATGAAACAGATTAGAAGTATCATCCGAGTTGGCATATCAACCCCTCAGGTTTGGAATGGGTCTTGTTTCTAAATTCTACTACCTGATACGTAACGAAGGCAGGAATTATTTGCTCGTACAGAAATGAAACACGAAACTTGCCTCACGCCCTTGGGACAACACCGACAAGGTCGCCTGCATGGTCGCCTAATAGGTCACCTACACAGGTCACCTAACAGGTCACCTAACAGGTCACCTAACAGGTCACCTAACAGGTCACCTAACAGGTCACCTAACAGGTCACCTAACAGGTCACCTACACAGGTCACCTACACAGGTCACCTACACAGGCTAATGCCTCGCCACGCCGCCATCCACATTGATCGTCTGCCCGGTAATGATTCCCGATGCCGGGAGTGCAAGGAAGGCAACAACGTTAGCAATGTCTTCCGGTTCATCGGCACGGTGAACGGCTTGTGCTGGGATGATGTGTTCGAGTAAGGGGCTCATCACAGAAGAGGTGCCGGCATTCTGTGTTGCCGTAAGGCCAACCGTTATGGTGTTCACGGTGATACCGTATTTGCCCACTTCGGCAGCAAGCGAGCGGGTGAAGCCGATTACGCCCATCTTGGCTGTGACGTAGTGCGTAAGGTAGGGCGTGCCGAGCCACACAGTATCACTTGAGAACGTGATGATGCGACCAAATCCGGCGCGCTTCATGTGCGGAAGGACAGCACGAACAGTATGGAAGATCGAGTCGAGGGTGATCTCCAACGTCTTCTTCCATTCTGCGAACGATAGTAACTCGAATGGTTCTTCACTGTAATGGCCAACGTTATGAACGAGGATGTCGATGTGTCCATATCGTTCAATTGCTGTGCGAACCACGCGCTCAACATCGGCCGGATCTGTCATATCTGCACGAATACTTACAACTTCACCGCCAAGCTCAAGCACGGCGCGTTCTGTGTCTACAGCTTCTTCGAGGTCGGCTATAACAAGCTTGGCACCTTCTTCTGCAAGTCGTTCACAGAACGCCCTACCGTTGCCGATGGCAGCACCGGTCACAAGGGCTACACGATCCCGTAAGCCCCGTTCAAAACGTGTGATCTGCATGTCAGCTTTGCCTTAGGCGGAAATGAGGCCGAGTTCGATCCCAACTTCTTGGAAGATGTTGAGGATGGTATCGAGATGTTCGTCTTCGTGAGTTGCCATGTAGCTCGTACGCATCATGGAGAGATTTGGTGGCACGCCTGGTGGAACAAAGGCATTTACAAACACGCCTTTGTCATAGAGTTTGCGCCAGAAGACCAGTGCGAGTTGGGCGTCTCCAACAATGATTGGTACGATGCCTGTACGCGACTCGATGACGTTAAAGCCCAGCTTGGTGAATCCGGCACGCATTTTATCGGCATTGGCGATCAGTTTAGTGATACGCTCTGGTTCCGCTTCTACAATGTCAAGTGCGGCAAGTGCCGATGCTACGGATGCTGGAGTTGGAGAGGCACTGAAGATGAGTGCAGGTGAGTGATGCTTTATATAGTTGGTTACGCGCTCCGGGCCGGCGATGAAACCACCGAGAGATGCGAATGTCTTGGAGAACGTACCCATCGTCATGTCAGTCTTCTCTACCAGACCAAAGTGTGATGCTGTGCCTCTACCGCCTACACCAACAACCCCGGTTGCATGAGCATCGTCCACAAGTACACGTGCACCATACTTTTCCGCTATCTGCAGCATCTCCGGCAGGTGTACAAGCTCACCCGAAACAGAGAACACACCGTCCGTTACAATGAGTTTACCGGCACTATCCGGAATGCGCTGCATCACGCGTTCGAGGTCTTCCATGTCATTGTGCTTGTAACGCACAAACTCCGCAAATCCACCCTTGGCAAGGAGTGCCCCATTGATGATACAGGCATGGTTTTCTTTGTCAGAGATAACGTAGTCACCCTTTTGCACGAGTGAAGAGATCACTCCCAGAGCGGTCTGATATCCCGTGGAGAACAGCAATACGTCCTCCGTACCAAGGTAGGCGGCGAGACGCTTTTCAAGTTCAACATGGAGCTTGATCGTACCAGTAAGGTAGCGCGATCCGGAGCAACCTGTTCCATAGCGATCAATCGCATCCTTTGCGGCTTGCTTCACCTTTGGGTGGGCAGTAAGGCCGAGGTAGTTGTTTGAGCCGGCCATGATCACCTTACGACCTTCGATGGTGACCACGGGGCCTTCATTTTCTTCTACCGGACGGAAATACGGATACAACCCCGCAGCTTTTACTTCATCGGCACGGGTAAAATCTCTACACTTCTGAAACAGATCCACATGAACTCCAATTTTGGGAATGCAAATATCGGAAAAAGCTAGGGGGCTAGCGCAGGTTGTCTATCTGGACCGGAAAGCCGAGGTCGGCTTTTTGCACTGCGGCGATACAGTCCTGCAGGTCATCCTTGCTCTTGCCTGTAACTCGTACTTTTTCGTCAATGATCTGTGCCGTTACCTTAAGCTTTTGCTCCTTTACGAGCGAGGTGATCTTCTTAGCGTCTTCTTTTGTGAGCCCCGCCTTGAGCTTAACGGTCTGGCGCACGCTTTTTCCACTGAGAAGCTCCACCTTCTGCTCGTCCAAAGCAAGCACACTGATGCCCCGCTTAATCATCTTGTTCTTGATGATCTCCATGGCGGATACAATGAAATGTTCTCCGTCTGCTCGGACCTGGAACGATTTGTCGTTGCGCTTGAGTTCAACTTCGCAGTTCGACCCTCGTAGGTCATAACGGTGGTCGATCTCCTTGATGGCTTGGTTAATGGCGTTGTCCGCCTCTTGCAGGTCCACTTCGCTGATGAAGTCGAATGAATACGTTGACATATGTCCTCCTGACCACAAACATACGGGGTAGGGCGAGTTTGTAGGGAATGTCATGGGGTGTAAGTTGTCGTACGTAGAAGTTCGTATCGCTATCCATGAGGGACCATATTCATGACGGCTTTCCTTACCAAGACGATCCTGCTCGGCACGAGCCTGCTGCTTCTCCACGGCTGTTATCACGTCCGCGTGAATACTGCGGCCTACGATCCCTCCACAACCTATCAGTCAGAAACGGTTCATACGCTCTTCTGGGGACTAGTCCAAGAAGATGTGATCGCATCGAACTGTGACTCGCTAAAAATTAAGGGGCTGGATGAAGTTCGGGTCACGACCAACTTTGGCTACTCTCTCATCACGGTACTAACGTTGGGCATATGGTGTCCCACAGAGATCGAATGGAAATGTTCCAAGCCATGTCAGCGTGAAGGTGAACTATGATCATCAGTCGTACCGGCGAGCGCCAGTGGATCAATCGTCACGAGACGTTTGAGCAGGAGATCGATGACCTCATCGATCTTGGAAACAACGATTCGGGCAATGTTCTGAATGACTACAATGACTCCACCCGAGGTATACAATACCTTATCCAGGAAGCCATAGACGATGGTCAGAGGCTTCGTGCGGTAGGGGGCGAATGGTCGTGGACCAAGATCGCCGCCACCAATGGCGTATTGTTAAACACAAAGCCCCTTAATCTCACCTTCCGTATCTCTGGATCTAGCGTATCTCCACAGTATGCAAAAACCACAGACGATCTCTATTTCTCGCAATGCGGAACGTCGGTTCAAGAACTAAGTATAGCATTGAAAAGGTGGGGGCGGTCCCTCCGAACCTCCGGAGCAAGCAACGGTCAAACGATTGTTGGTGCAATGTCTACCGGTACTCATGGGGCTGCTATTGATCTTGGTTCTATCACCGAATGTGTTGTTGGACTGCACATCATAGTGAGTCCTACCCGCCACGTCTGGCTGGAGCGATCTTCGTATCCCGTGGTTTCTGATTCCTTTGTTGCCAAGCTGGATGCCGAGCGTATCAACGATGACGAGCTGTTCAATGCAGCACTGGTAAGCTTTGGATCTTTTGGATTCATACATGGCGTGATGATTGAAACGGAACCACTGTTTTTGTATGAGTGTCACCGAGTGCAACTTCCGTTCAATGATGCCTTGCTACCGATGATGCAGCATCTCGACTTTACGAACTCTCCCCTTCCCCATGGTAGTGAGCGTCCGTGGCACTTTCAGATCGTCCTCAACCCCTATGATCTGTCAGGGGGCGTCATGGTAACGTGTATGTATAAACGACCGTACCGTGCCGACTATACACCACCTCCCGGATTGCGCGGCGGAGTTGTGCCGGGAGACGACGTTCCTACGTTCATTGGCGGTCTAGTAGGGATTGCAACCGGCCTGATCCCCACCACGGTCAACACGCTTGTTGGTGCCACATACAAACCATATGCAGATGTTTGGGGAACACATGCTGAGATATTCTCCAATACTGATACCCATGGTAAGGTATTGAGTAGTGCGGTTGGTATCAACCCAATGGATGTTGACAGAGTAACGCAGATACTCCTCTCAATGAACGTCTCCGAACAGTTCTCCGGCATCTTCTCGTACCGTTGGGTTAAGGGCACACAGGCTACATTGGGATTCACGCAGTTCGATACCACGTGTATTGTTGAGCTCGACGGAGAATACTCCAAACGGTCGGTGGACTTCTGCAGAGACTTTTGGAATGAACTTGGAAAGGCCGGCATTCCCTACACCTTCCATTGGGGCAAGGTGCTGGAACTGAACAAGACATCCATTCGCTCAATGTATGGCGCAGACAAGGTATCCTCGTGGTTGCGGGCTCGCAAGACACTCATGCAGGATCCCAAGAGTATGCTGGCCTTTACCAACGACCTTATGGTAGACTGGGGACTTGATGCCACAACGGACTCAGATGTGATCGTCTAGGGGGCTTGCCATACGGTTGGAGTACCGTAGATTCATCCCACTATGAAATACGGTATTTCCATCCCCAGCCTCTCCTCCGCCTCCCGGGACATCCCGGCAGGCATAGTTGTCTTTCTTGTTGCACTTCCGCTCTGCCTTGGCATTGCCCTTGCCTCCGGTGCTCCGCTCTTTGCCGGCGTGATCGGCGGTATCATCGGTGGCATTGTTGTAACGCTTTTTTCCGGTTCTGAACTCTCCGTATCCGGACCGGCTGCCGGTCTGGCATCCATTGTTGCCTCTGCCATTATTGCGCTTGGCTCGTTCCCAGTTTTTCTGACAGCTGTAGTTCTTGCCGGCATTATTCAACTTGGAATCGCTGCAATACGGGCAGGCTCGCTCGGCAATTTCATTCCGCATAGTGTTATCAAGGGCATGCTCGCCGCTATCGGTATCACCATCATCCTCAAGCAAATACCTCACGCTGTAGGATACGATCATGGATTCACCGATGAAGAAATGGCGTTTGCCGGCTGGGATTGGCTGAACATCTTTCTAGATCCCTTCCGTGCACTCGACATGAACATCCTGCAACCCGGCGCAGTGATCATCACTCTTGTCTGCCTCGGAATCATTCTGCTCTGGGAATTGAAACCCATCAAGCGTCAGGCCTGGACAAAGATCATTCCCGGTGCCCTTGTAAGTGTACTTGTTGGTGCATTACTCAACGAAGCATTCGGTTTGTTCAACACTGGTTGGCAATTGACAGCTGAGAAAGACCACGTAGTGGAGTTGCCGGTGATCTCCTCGATTGGTGGTTTCTTTGGACAGTTCACCTTTCCCGACCTTTCCGCTGTATTCCGCATAGATGTATGGACCATCGCCCTAACAATCGCAATCATAGCCAGTATCGAGTCTGTACTGTCCGTAGAAGCCGTTGATAAAATGGACCCCGAAAAGCGTATCTCTGATGTCAATCGCGAACTCTTTGCTCAAGGCATCGGCAACACGCTTAGTGGATTCATTGGCGGAATTCCGGTTACCTCGGTAATCGTTCGCTCTTCTGCGAACGTCTATGCCGGTGGACGTAGCAGGACGTCATCACTCGTTCACGGTCTCTTGCTCTTGTTAGCCGTAGTTCTCATCCCTAGCGTACTCAACACTATTCCGCTAGCCTGTCTGGCAGCCGTTCTTTTGGTGGTTGGTTATAAGCTCTCGTCAATCAAACTCATCCGTGCTATGTGGAAGGAAGGCTACACACAGTTCCTTCCGTTCATCGTTACGTGTATTGTGATTGTGGCTACTGACATTCTTGTTGGCGTTGGGATTGGACTACTCGTGAGTGTGTTCTTTGTAATGAAGTCCTACCATCGCACATCCATGACGCTTGTGAGTGAGGGCCACAATTGGCTCCTACGATTTAACAAGGACATGACCTTTGTGCAGAAGTCGTCCTTAAAGAATGCGCTTCGTCAGATTCCTTCGGATTCCCATGTGATCATCGATGGCACAAAGGCTCTTTACGTTGACCACGATATCTATGAGACGATCCTCGACTTCAACCAGGCGGCCCACCACCGCAACATCACGATCGAGTATCACCACTTCTACGGCAAACAGGGAGCACATACCAATGGATGATTTCCGCAGACTTCTGCTAAACAATCGCGCTTGGGTGAAAGACAAGCTCGATTTGCGCCCTGATTTTTTCACCGCCTCTGCACGAGAGCAGAAGCCAGAGTACCTCTGGATAGGATGCTCTGACAGCCGCGTTCCGGCGGAAGAAGTTACCGGCACGCAGCCGGGTGAACTCTTTGTCCATCGCAATGTTGCCAACCTTGTGGTTCACACAGACTTCAACATCCTTAGTGTTTTGCAATTCGCAGTTGATGTATTGCAGGTGAAACACATCATCGTCTGCGGTCACTACGGTTGCGGGGGCGTGAAGACCGCCATGACAAAGAAGGATCTCGGTCTCATCAACAAGTGGCTCCGAAACATCAAGGACGTCTATCGCTTCCATGCTGCAGAGCTGGATGCGATCACTGATCTTGAACAACGAACGGACCGGCTCGTTGAACTGAATGTGATTGAACAAGTGAGTCACATCTCTGACATTTCCTTTGTACAACACGCATGGAAAGACCATCGCAGACCAATGCTACATGGTTGGGTCTACGACATGAAAACCGGCGAGTTAAACGACATTATGAAGGTAGATCCAGGAGAACACCCGCACGATATCTACGAATTCGAATTTGACACGGAGAAATAGCCATGCAGAATCCTGAACTCAGGCCCCTTATCGAGAATTTCTTTGAAGCTCGCAAGCAGCTCGTAGCAGCGCTCCGTTCAACACCCGTCACCATCGACCCATCGGCGTATGAGTTGTCGGAAGGGGGCTCTTCAACATCTCTCACAGATCTTTTTGGCGGCCGTCAAGACCTGATTGTAGTTCATAACATGGGTAAGAGCTGCGTGTACTGCACACTTTGGGCAGACGGTCTCAATGGTATGCTTCCACATATCGATAGCGGTGCATCAATCGTCTTGATGAATCGAGATCTGCCGGAAGTTCAGAAGGAGTTTGCCGAAAGTCGCGGATGGACGTTCCGCATGATCAGAGATAACAACGGCTCCTTCACCAAGGCTATGGGCTTTGCCACTGAGTCTGAAAAGGGTCTCTCCCTGATGCCGGGCTTTTCTACGTTCCACCGCGACGAGCATGGTGTAATCACACGTATTGGGTATGATTTCTTTGGTCCGGGCGATACCTATATGCCAATCTTCCCCATGTTCGAACTCCTGAAAGA
>CALMZQ010000232.1 GCA_937870915.1 uncultured Ignavibacteria bacterium | reverse complement strand
CGGTCAGATCGAAGCCGAAATTGTTAAGGGGCTTGCCAACAAACCTACCATGCACGGCTAATGGCAAACATCATCTTTATGGGCACACCGGAGTTTGCTGTGCCTGCCCTGCAAGCCATCCATACCCGATTTGGTGTATGCACAGTTGTGACGGCACCAGACAAACCTCGGGGTCGCGGACAAAGCGTATCTCCATCTGCAGTGAAACAAGCTGCCATAGATCTCGGAATCACAGATATCCTCCAGCCGTCTTCGCTTAAGGACCCTGATTTTGCCGCCGAGATCGCATCGCGTGAACCGGACGTGATGTGTGTGATCGCTTTTCGCATCCTTCCTCGTAGTGTATTCACATTGGCGCGCGCCGGATCATTCAACGTCCATGCCTCCCTGCTTCCAAAGTTCCGTGGCGCAGCCCCCATCAACCATGCCATCATTGCAGGAGAGTCGGTAACCGGCGTTACGTCGTTCCTTCTCAATGATGTTGTCGATACCGGAACAATTCTGCTCCAACGAGAACTCGCTATTCCCGATGGGACAACTGCCGGGGAGCTTTATACGGCACTGATGCCCCTAGCCGCTGAATGCGCGGTGGCAACGTGTACCGGACTTCTCACAGGTACGCTCCACGCTCAACCGCAGAACGACGCGCTCGCAACTCCAGCACCAAAGGTCTTCCGCGAAACAAGCTCCATTGACTGGACGAACAACCGCTCTGTGGTTCGTAATTTCATTCACGGCATGTCCCCCTCACCATGTGCATGGACGGTATGGAATGGAGAGATCCTCAAGATCTACCGTACCTCGCTTATCGATGGGCAAGGGGCTCCCGGTACGTGGCAGATTCGCGATGGTGTGTTTCGTGCGGCATGTGCCAATGGAATGCTGTCAATCGACGAGCTACAACTGCCCGGGAAGCGAAGAATGGCAACGTTTGAAGTGCTACGCGGATATCGTGGTCAAACAGAAGGAACATTTCAATGATGTCACTTGCTGAATATGTGCGGTCAACACCGTTCATCGTCTGCGCCCATCGTGGCGCGTCGGGTATCGCTCCTGAAAACACCGTGGCATCGCTCCAGGCAGCAATAGACACTGGTGCTATGATGATAGAGCTGGATGTGCAGGTGACAAGTGACAATGCACTTGTGGTCTTCCATGATGAACATCTCGAACGCACAACAAATGGTCACGGTGACATCCGTGCGTGTACATTGAGCGACGTACGCTCCCTTGATGCAGGGTCTTGGTTCGACGCACGATTCGCCGGAGAACACGTTCCCTTACTAGAAGAAGCGTTGAATGTGATCAAGGGGCGGGTCTATCTCAACATCGAGATAAAGCCCCTTACAGTAAACGAACAAGCAGCTCGCAACATCCATAACATCGTTCTGTCCATCATCAATGCGGGAATGACGGACCATACGGTCTTCGCATCCTTCGATCATCATGCCTTGCTCTTTATCAAATCCCTCGACGGTCGGTTGCGTACGATTGCATTAAACGTACCGGATGATGAACGACTTCCTCATGAAGTAACACGCGAGTGTCTTGCTGACGGATATGGATGTTCTGTAGCCGAGCTTACGCCTGAACGTGTTGAGGACTGCAAGGAACACAACATCCCTATTGGCGTCTATACCGTAAACACTCCCGCTGAACTTGAATATGTGATCGACATGGGAGTACAGGGCGTTGTGTCCAACTATCCCGATGTGATTATGGCCCATTACCGCACACTCTCTTTCACTGCATAGATCCATGGACCCTGTTACAATCCTTGGCCTAACCGCCGGCTGTTGCTCTACGTTTGCCCTAGCACCACAGGCCTTTAAAGTGTGGCAAACACAACAAGTGGATCAACTAAGCATTGGCATGCTTGGACTGATGATCACGGGAAGTATGCTTTGGCTGTCGTACGGACTCCTCAGAAGTGACATAAGCATTGTTTGGGCTAACGCTGTAGCTTTTCTCTTTATCATCTACATGTTAACGAAGAAGGTGAATGACATGCGACAAACTGGGAGACGATGAGCATGAAACAACGTATTGGTGTGTTGCTCAGTGGCTGCGGTGTCTATGATGGATCGGAGATCCAAGAAGCTGTTTTGTCACTGCTGGAAATCTCACGTCACGGTGGCACAGCAATCTGTATGGCTCCCAATGCACTACAACATCATGTTGTTGACCATGTAACGGGTGAGGCTACCAGTGAGACACGCAACACAATGGTTGAGGCGGCCCGCATCGCCCGCGGAGTCATTCGCGATGTAGCAACTGTTTCAGCAGATGAACTCGATGCGCTTGTTATGCCGGGAGGATTTGGCGTTGCGAAGAATCTCACATCGTGGGCATTCAACGGTCCGGCAGGAACCATCCGCAACGATGTTCGCGATATCATACTGGGCATGGTACAGGCCAAGAAGCCCCTTGTAGGACTCTGCATGGCCCCCACGACCATTGCCAAGGCACTGGAGGGTTCCGGTATTGAAGCTCATCTCACTGTTGGCACAGACAAAGCACCATCACCGTATGAGATCGCAGAGATCGCACAAGGCATGGAAAGCATAGGCGCTCGATCACACATGAACACCATCAGTGAGATCACTGTTGATGTTTCCAACAGGATCATTACTGCACCCTGTTATATGATGGAGGTGTCCATTGCAGAGGTACACGATAACGTACGCGCTGCCATCGATGCGCTGTTCATGATGCTCAATGGAGATCATGCCTGATCTCATCGCCCTTCCCACGCTGATCTTTCCAACGTTTGAGGCACGGATCTCGAGCGACGACGGAACACTCCGCATCTTTGATCCTGTGCGCAAGCAACATGTGGCACTTACGCCCGAAGAATGGGTAAGGCAACACTGCCTTCATTGGCTTGTTGGCAAAGGTTTTCCCGTTGGACGGTGCAGTGTGGAGCGTGTGCTTGACAAGAACGGACTGCGGTTTGACCTCCTGTGGCTGGATAAGGATCTTCGTCCGTACCTCCTTGTTGAATGTAAGGGGGCTGATATTGCCATCACTACCGATACGCTCCGTCAATCTGCTTGGTATAACATCACACTCAAAGCCCCTTACGTTCTCCTCACCAATGGTCGCGTTGCATATTGTGCCCACGTTGATGCCGATGGCACTGTGGATATGATGGACGATGTGCCCGACTATCCTGCATGACCATGGAAGTTCTCCTTCGTTCCCCGCTCGACATGCACATCCACTTCCGTCAAGACGCAATGCTTGACGCAGTTGCCCCACTTTCTGCGCAGCATTTTGCCGGCGGTGTGATCATGCCGAATCTTGTTCCTCCGGTAGACACTGTAGACAGACTTCTGTGGTACACCTCGGAAGTGAAACGTGCCGTTGGGAACCACCGCTTTCAGCCCTACATGACGTTGTTCTTCCGCAACTATACGCGTGAAGAACTGGTCGCTGCAAAGCCCCATATCATTGGCATCAAACTCTATCCGGCAGGCGCTACAACCAACAGTGAAAATGGCGTGCGAGAGATCATGTCGATGAAACATGTCTTTGCTATGATGGAGGAGCTCGACATTCCGCTCCTTGTCCACGGCGAAACGCACGGCTTTGTGATGGACCGCGAACAAGAATTCTGTGAAGTCTATCGAACGCTGGCAACCACTTTCCCCGGACTGCGCATCACAATGGAACACATCACTACAGAAGCAGCCGTATTGCTGTTAGATGAGTTCGAGAATCTGCGCGCAACGGTAACTCCTCATCACCTCATCATAACGCTCGATGATGTAGCAGGGGGCATGTTGAACCCACACTTGTTTTGTAAACCCATTGCTAAACGTCCGGAAGATCGAGCTGCCCTCTTGGCAGCAGCCCTCAAGCCGCATCCGCGGTTGATGATGGGAAGTGACAGTGCACCACACCCCGTTGACAAGAAAGAATCAGCCGGGTGTGCAGCAGGAGTGTTCACCGCACCTATCCTTCTGCCTCTCTTAGCTGAGTTGTTCGAGCGGAATAACGCGCTAGGTTCGTTGCAGGCATTTGTGAGTGACAACGCACGCAGACTTTATGGTGTTGAGCCCCCTAGTACAACAGTGCATCTAGTGAAGGAACCCATGACCATTCCGGAGCGATATGGGAACGTTGTTCCGATGTGGGCCGGCAAGACGTTGTCATGGAGCGTACGGAGCGTAGAATGAACATCATTGTTCGCATCACCCTTTTGGGCTTTGTCCTTCTTTCAGCGTTCGTAGCCTATGGCCAATCAACGTTTGATACGTGTAGTGCCGAAGGGAATGCCCAACGAGCCAATGCAAAGGCATTAAATCTCAAGAAGAATCGCGACGGATCTCCAACGGATGCACAGATCAATAGAAAGATCACATTTGAGGTGTTGATGACGTCGGGCGAGCACCCTACCCTTTTTAAGGAAGGCGATGGCGCAGAGATCATTGGTTACGTATCCGAAGTAAAGATTGGCGCTATTGAAACATGCAATTGCAAGGCCAAGGACTCCGCCCATCGGGACACACATATTGAGCTCACCATCGACCCTATGGACGAAGGTAATAAGAGCAAACTGCTTGTTGTTGAAGTAACACCCCGATTCCAGAAGATCATGCACGACAAAGGCCTCAACTGGTCGAGCCGAGGCCTTCGTGATGCGTTTCTTGGCAGATGGGTAAAGGTGCGGGGCTGGGTGTTCTACGACGCAATGCACGATGATGAGTCCGCATCGAGCGAAGGTTCACGGGTCTGGCGCGGTTCTCCATGGGAGATCCACCCTGTTACCCATATCGAGATCACTACAAGACCATATGCTGAGCAACCTTCTCCGGTGAGTTCACCGTCTGAACCATCTGTGCCTCATGAATCAACACAGTGTACCGGCAAAACACAAAAGGGTAAACGCTGCTCACGTATGACCACTGATGCCAGTGGCAAGTGTTATCAGCACAAATGAACTACGGCGATCTGAGGATCACTCGGAACTCTTGAACATCTCCTTGAGAGAGCCAAGAGATCCCATCACACCGCTTGCCTCAAAGGGCATAAAGACCGTTTTGTTGCCATTCAGGCCAAGCTCCTTGAGTGCTTCGATGTAGCGAATTGCAATGAGATATTGTGTTGGGTCGCCGCCCGACTCCTTCACTGTTGCCGTTACGAGCCTAATTGCCTCTGCTTCACCCTCTGCAACTCTCTTGCGAGCTTCTGCTTCACCTTCTGCAATGAGAATCTGCGAGCGCTTCTCGCCCTCGGCGTTGTTGATCTGCGATTCCCGCTGACCAAGTGACTCAAGGACTGCAGCTTGCTTGCTTGCATCGGCCGTGAGGAGTGTAGCCCTTCGGTCGCGTTCTGCTCGCATCTGCTTCTCCATCGCATCCTGGATATCGCGCGGTGGAATGATGTCTTGCAATTCAACACGATTGACCTTCACACCCCACTTGTTCGATGCCTCATCGAGAATAATGCGGAGTTTACTGTTGATCGTATCACGCGATGTTAACGTTTCATCAAGGTCCAATTCGCCAATCACATTCCGCAGCGTTGTTTGTGTAAGCTTTTGGATAGCGTCCGGCAGGTTTGAGATTTCGTAGACGCTCTTCATTGGATCCATCACCTGGAAGTACAGCAGCGCATTAATTTCGATGGATACATTATCCTTGGTGATCACGTTTTGCCGAGGGAAATCATACACACTCTCACGCAGATCGATCCGCGGTGTTTTTGAATGCATGTAGGCATATTTCCCCGACGGATCGGTTTTCACATACCGCCAATCGATAAGACGGGGCTTATCAATGATCGGTAGGATCACGTTAATGCCACTTTCGAGCGTTTTGTGGTATCGACCGAGCCGTTCAACGATCATCGTCTCTGCTTGACGGATCACAACAACAGACTTGAAGAGCAAGATCAGTACGAAGAGAACGGCTATAATGAGTACATACTCCATGGGTCCCTCAACAGATGATGATGGTGACTTATTTCACGTGTTCAACGTACAGGATCGTGGAATCCACACGCACAATGCGCACGGAATCTCCGGTCTTGATGGTTGCATGATCGATTGATATTGCTCTCCAAGAATCCCCATCTACCTGAACGCGGCCTTCAACGGATGGAACAGATATCTCTTCCGTTACGCGAACGATCCGGCCAAGGAGTGCATGAGCGCCCGTTGCGTGGTGTTTAGCCCCCTTCATGAATGTCTTATGAAGTAGGGGGCGAACCGTAACGAGCGAGATGAGTCCGGCTACGATAAAGACGATCACCTGGATGGTGACGGAGGCGCCGAACCATGCAGCTGCACTCGACGCCATGCAGGCAACGGCAACGTTCGCAAGGACGAAGCCGGGTGTTACGATCTCCAAAATGAATAGGATGATCGCAGCGGCTAGCCAATACTGGGCAGGTGTCATGTTCACTTATTGTACGCTAGATATGCGTCAAGATTGAGCGATTGACGGAGCAGGAACTCCGCATAGAGTCGCTTGTAGTTTTGAATCTCCGGTGCAGCGGCCATCGCGTCGCGATAGCAACGATATGCGTCGTAGTTGAGACCTTGGTCTTCATAGGCAGCTGCAAGAACGAGGGCACCGATGGCTGAGGATGCATCTTCCATGTCTTCCTTCACACCGGCAATGAGTTCTGACGCAGTAGCGCGGTCACTACCGCCCAACATCCACAGGGAATATTCAGCTGTGCGTTCGTTCTTGTCGTCGCTCTTCTCCACATGCCAATAGTAGAGCGCATTGTTCTGCATCCCGATACTGCTCATCGTAATGGTAAGAGTTGTGTCCGTGGTCTCGCGTGTGGCAACAAGTTTGTCTTCACGATCGGTAATAACAAGCTTATACCGGGGGATCTTCGCCGAGCGATGCCACGTGAATTGAACAGTGTCTGTGAGGAGTCGGGTATGACGTGGCATGATCACGCTGAAGACCGCGCCCGAGCCTATCTGTTGTGATTCAACAACAGCAAGTGCTTGCAATTCTCCCGGACCACCCACCCAGCGCAAAACGGAGTCCGCCAGGTTAACATCATCCCCTGTTGCACGCTCTACGGATCCCGTTGTTCGCATGTTGCTGCGACGGTTATCGGTAAACGTAATGGGCTCCTTGACCTCGGTGAGTTCACCAACAACATAGGTTGCGAACTTACCCGAGACGCTCCCGGTTTTCTTGGATACGGCCTTATCGAGGTCAGAGACCTTGATTGTGCCCTCCTTGCGGACCTCAACCGTTCTACCGTTTACGTGTGCGAGACTTGCATAGCCCCCTTTTGACACAGAAATTTTGTCGGAGAGTTTGAGTTTTTGACCCACCGAGAGTTTTTTGCCACCATCAAGCGTAACAGTGCCGCGGGTGGCAAGCACCTTGAATTTGTCCTGGGCTTGCACCAAGCCTATTAAGAGGACGAGGACGACGAGAAGTGTACTGACACGTTTCATTGTTTCTCCGAAGACGGCGCGGAAGTACGTTCTGTTGACTGCAAAGATGCACGACGGCGGTTGATCTTAGCCCATGCCGTGAGAATGATCTTTTTCAGGGAGTCTTCATACAGGTCGTGGATGGTCCCTACAAGAGCCACGCCAATAAGCGTGGGCGTAAGGGCAAGCTTGTACTGGTACGTATCAAACACCACGATGGTCAGGTACAGGATCAGGAGAGACTGACCGAGCTGGGTAACGATGGCCAGCGTATCGTACCAATTCTCGTAGTGTTTGTAGATAAACGTAAAGAGGTTCACGTTGAGGATCAGGACAAGAAGGGCCAAAACCATACTGGCCCAAAAAGGCATGGCGTTGATGAACTGGCCGGAGAGGATCATGGAGAGCACATTGGCATGGATCACTACGCCATACATGTCCGGATAACTACGTCCGGCATAATGTCTATTGAGCGGCGTAAAGAAGTTGTCGCTATAGGCCTGGTCACCAATCTTCGGCCCTAGGAACCCCATCAACACAACCTTCCCTTTTAGCAGCCCGAGATCCGTTTCGGGATCGAGCACCTGGTCGGCATCGAGCGCATAAAACTTCTCCAATCCACCACGGAAGTTGATCACCTCATGTGTTTCATGTCGAGCCAACGCAGCAGCTGCCTTTGAGGGGGCTATCACCTGCGCTATGCGGATCGGGAAAGAGTGTTCCTTCCGTCCGGCACATTCTTCCTCAAACGACACTTCGCGCACCGTCATAAACGCCGCTTCTTGATCAATGATCAGATTGGCGTACCCCATTGGAGCTTGGGCTGTGAACATCGGATGGCTTGTTTCGAGCGTATCAAACACTCGATCAGCTTCAACGGCACTTGCAACCCACTGGTCAACTACACCCTCCTGCGCCTCTTCTTTGAACGCCACCTTGCTCGCCAGCACCAGGTTCTTGGTTGATGCCATGGCAGCTGAAAGGGCTGAATCCGATTCCGGATCTTCTTCCTTTGGCGCACGGAAGAACGCATCAATCCCTACTACCGCCGGTTCGGCATGGTTTATACGAACCAACATTTCAGCTATTTCTCCCCGCCCCCTATCGCCGATGTTCACGATCACGATGTTGGTATCAACCGTCACCTTTGAGTCATCACGGAATTGCGTAAACACCATATCCGTCATGTCAAAGTCGCCCAACGCCTGCGTCATCGGATTCAAGAAGTCAAAGTTCTTCGGCACCACATAGAGCAAGGCCACGGCCCCACATGTTGCCAGGACAATGGCCAGGTTGTCGAGGGAGAAGAAGCTACGCATGAAGAAAGTTACGCAGTTACGGGGTTAATGGGTTCGCTGTTCGCTGTTCTCTGTTCGCTGTTCCAGAAGTCCGTAACTTCCTATCTATGCCTTGGTCACCACCTACTGATATCGTACTCCCTAATGGGATCCGTGTTCTCTGCGACCCTGTAGCCACGGTTGATTCTTGTTCCGTTGGGATGTGGGTGCGCGCCGGTACTCGTGATGAGCCGAAAAGGGGCGATGGGGTGGCGCATTTTGTTGAACACACGTCGTTTAGGCGAACGCAGTCTCGGACGATGGCCAAGATCTCGCGGGACTTTGAGAACGTAGGCGCTTACGCCAATGCCTATACCACCAAGGAAGAAACGTGTTATTACGTTCGGACGCTGAGTGATCATCTGGAACGGGTGATGGATACGCTCACGGATGTGGTTATCCGCCCTGTCTTTACCGACGCGGATGTGGAGAAGGAACGCACGATCATCACCGAAGAGATTCGCTCATACGAAGATGAGGCTGAGGAATACATCTTCGATCTTGGGGAACGTCAGATCTTCAGTGGTCACACGCTTGCCGTACCCATTGTTGGAACAATAGCTAGTGTGGCCGCCATCACGGCTGCCGATGTAAGCGCCTTTCACCAGAAGCATTATCACGCCGGAAGTATTGTTGTTGCCATCAGCGGTCGGTTCGATACCGATGTCTTCCTCCGAGATGTAGAAAGATTCACCCAGGGCATTCAACCCGCACAACGCCTTGTTCGACGCACTACGCCCAAGGAGATACCAAGGAGCTCCGTGCTCGTGCATCGCCCCGTTCAGCAGGCACATCTTCTTTGGCAACACCGCACGTCGGGCTATATGCATGCCGATAAGTTTGTACTTCAGGTGTTGAATGTCATCCTTGGTGATGGCATGTCTTCCCGACTCAACGTTCGTCTGCGGGAATTGCGCGGCCTGGCGTATTCGGTGTACTCTCAAGTACAACTCTTTGCTGACTGTGGGACCATGGCCATCTATGCCGGTGTGGATGAACATAAGATCGATCGAGTGAATGCGATCATTGCAACGGTCCTTGACGAGATCGCGCGTGACGGTGTTAAGCGTACGGAGCTGCAACGCGCCATCACACAACTCCGGTCCGGCAAATTGATGTCGCTCGAATCCCTCACCGCACGTATGACCATGCTCGGAAAGGGCATGATGGAGGAAGGGGCTCCGGAGAACCCTTATGAGACCATTGCTGCGATAGAACGTGTTACGCTCAATGATGTAGCACGTGTGGCACGCACACTCTGTCGGTCCTCAAACTGGAGTACGTGCACCATCATGCCGTCTTCCGAGGACTGAATACTGCGATGACGTTTCACAACGAACAACTTGCAGCTCTCGACCTCACGGTGCACTGCGCTGTGCATGCAAACGCCGGTTCGGGCAAGACAAGTGTTCTCACGCATCGCTTCCTCAAGATCCTTGCCGAAACGCAAACACCAATGGATAAGGTGGTTGCCATAACGTTCACACGTGCGGCAGCTGCGGAGATGAAGGAACGCATTCATCGCAGACTCGTTGAACTTCTTCACAACCAAGAAGCACGCGCTGCGTTCAATCATTCGGGCTCCGACGAAGCATTTGTAAAGAACATTCGCGGCTGGATCAATGAGTGTGGTCGCTCTCGCATCAGCACCTTCCACAGCTTCTGCTCATCCATCATCAGACAATACGCGGACGAGCTCAATATTGATGCCGATGTACGCGATCTGGAAGAAGCCGAAGCCTCTGCTTTGTCGGCCAAGGCTGTAGATATGGCCATGGCCTCCGCCTTGGACCCACAAAGCCCCCTACATAATGACACTCTTGCCGTATTCGATGATGTAAGCATATCCGCAGCAACGGATCTTGTGACGCGCATGGCACGGTCCGGCACGTTCTGCGCCCTGCTCAATAGGCGCACTACAGAAGACGAATCCGAATGGCTGCACCGACAACACTTGGCAGTGCTCGGTGTGATGAAGGGGCTTGCCATTGATATGCTTGACGAGGCCATCATGTGTGTGGCAGACTATGCACGCATCGCACCATTTGACGACCTCTACGAAAAGCTACTAGCAACGCGCACAACCATCAACAGTGCTGAGGAGAAAGACGCAGTCGAGTTGGCTGTTGGTCTGATGTCGGCATGGTTCACGCTCAAAGGCACCATCCTTGCCCCAAAGGCAAAACTGGATGCAAGTGGTACGGCCAAGGAATTCGTTCTTCCGAAGTCAACCTATACCGCCTACGAAACACTTAAGAAGATCTCATGGGATGATGATCGGGAATTGCGTCTCCTCCAGTTGCTGCGCATTCTGGCAACAATCGGACAGATAGCTTCTGAGAACTATACCGTGCTGAAACGTGACCGTAATGGAATTGATTTTGATGACATGATCAGTCTAGCCATTGAGCTCCTGGAGAAGGATGACGTTGCCCAAATCATCAGGTCGGGGATCTCCTACCTCATGGTGGATGAGTTTCAAGACACAGATCCGGAGCAATACCGGTTGCTGTGTCTTCTTGTGCCCGCCCTTGCAGGCCGTGACATCTCCGGACCCAACATCTTCATAGTTGGTGATGACAAGCAGAGCATTTATGGTTTTCGCGATGCTGACGTGCGACTTTTCCGCAGAGCAACATTGGCGATCAAACACGCGAATCTGAAACATGGGTCGGATGATGGTTATCGTCCGCTCTCGCGCTCCTACCGGATGCATCAAGACCTCTGCTCAATGGTCAACGCCATGTGTACACAGATCTTTGGTAGTGTAGAAGCTCCTTCTCCCGACGACATCCTTTCATACGATGTTGCCTATGCCGATCTTGTTGCGGGCATTACCGCACCAACATCATCATCTCTTGGTACATGCACCGTCGTTATTGATGAGCATGATGAACTTGATGCCGTTGCCCGGACCATCGTTCAGATCCTTAATGGAACAATTGAACGCAACATTGCAGCCTTCGATCGTGATACCGGTGAGTGGGTGGTCCGCAAGCCTCAGCCCGGAGACATAGCCGTGTTGCTCCCAAAGAATGATCTCGTGCAGAACATGGCCGACAGACTTCGTTCGTACAACGTACCGTTTCAGATGCACGGCGGAAGGGCCTTCTTCACACGTCCGGAAGTGAGTGATATGCGTGCGCTCCTTACCACGTGTGTAGACCCATCGAACGACCTCGCAGTGGCCACCCTCATGCGTTCCCCCTATCTGCGGTGCAACGATGCCGAGATAACCGCAGCTGCCCTCACAGGCAGACGATCAAGTTTGCGCGATGGACTAGCCCAATATGTTGCAGGGGGCTCTGCATCCCCCGCACTGAGAGAGGCAGACAGACTTCTTGATGAATGGAGCATGCGGATCCTGACCATGCCCATCACGGAGTTTGTACGGACGGCGCAGGATGACACACGTTGGCACGAGACCATTGCGCCTGATGATCGTAGAGATCAGATCTTGGCCAATGTTGAGAAGACCATCGACATCATTCGCACCACAACAGATGGAACCGGCGCGGGTATTCACGATGCTATCGAAGCACTTGCACCACCGGAGATTGACCGCGAGAGAGAAGGTCAGGTTATTCTAGAATCCGATGCCGTGCAGCTTATGACCATGCACGCAGCAAAGGGTCTTGAGTTTGGCATCGTGGTCCTCGCTGGACTCAGTAGTGGAAGCAAACCCAATCAGACCATTACAACCGATCAACTAGGGTTCACCTTTGATCTTCCTCAGAAGGTGGCGTCTCTTACGGATGCCACAGTATTGATACCCATGCCCAATGTGTTGTCGCACGACATGAACAAGGTGCTCGACAGGAAGCGTCTGGATGCAGAGAGCAGGCGCAGGCTCTACGTTGCACTCACACGTGCCAAGATGCACATCATCATTGCCTTTGATACCGCAGATCCCATTGGTGAGGGGAAGGAACTAGCACTGATGCTTGCAACGGCGCTCTATGCACCCGAAGCTAGGGTCCCGTATCAAACCATAACACCGGACATCAACGTTGATCGATACACAAACGATAGAGGTCAGCGAGAAACGTACATTCTTGTTGATCCAATCCCCGTTCCGCCCCCTACTCTCATCTCACCAAGTGCGATGATGCAGTCGGCCATGCGCGACGAACAACAGTATGACACAGATGGCGCTACATCCGGCGGTATGATTTTCGGCACGGCCATTCACGATGCCCTTTCCGGCGTTGTCAAACGATTCACCATGATGTCAACAGAGGCACTCACAAGCGAGATCGTACGTGCGTTATCGATGCACGATCTCGACCGTAGCGTTGCCATAGACGCCGTCACCGAGATCCTTGCACTGTTAGACACAGCCCTCCTTATTGACAACGCCTCTGTTCTCTCCACAGCCCGACTCGAAACCCGTCTTGTTGGAGCTCTCAACCACATCGTCTTCCAAGGCGTTCTGGACGTTCGATTCAATACAGACGAAAGCACCATCGAGATCTGGGACTGGAAGACCAATAACGTTGCCTCATCTGACCACCTCCAGACCATTGCCTCTGCATATCATATCCAGATGTGCACCTACGCCTGGCTGTGTATGCGCTCCTACTCCGAATGCTCAACCGTCCGCACCCGCCTCGTCTTCACCAAAGCCGCAAGTAAGGGGCTCCACCAAATCGATCACGCGCAGGAGTGGAAGCGTGAGAATATGAAGGAGATGGAGGAGGAGATGATGAAGGCGGTAAGGAAATGACGAAATGACGTAATGACGAAGTGACAAGGGAGTGTTCCATTAAGTGTGTCAACAGACGTCACAAGGTTAGTTGAAGACGATCAGGGAAGAGGATTGACAGCTGA
>CALMZQ010000231.1 GCA_937870915.1 uncultured Ignavibacteria bacterium | reverse complement strand
TAAAAAAAAAGCCACCCGAAGGTGGCTTTGATTTGTGCTTCAGGGACGGGTTATAGACCGATCGCGAAATCGTACTGAATGCCAATCGACAGCGAAGGAATCCTTGGGTTGAGGCCTTCATCTAGCCGCAGCGTTTCAAGATCTGTCCCATCAATATCATATGATCCGATGTAGTTGCCTGCAGTCTCGAAAAGCTGATTCAAGGTGTAGCCAGCCATGATATTGATCTTGAGCTTTCCAAAGTCACTGGATACGATCGGAATAGATCCACCGATGCGGAATTCCACCATGGTAGACAGGTATTTCGCAGGATCATAGGTAGGACCTACCGGATCTCTGTTGAATTCGTAGGTGACGTCGCCGTTGGATGCAGTATCAGCCGAGAAAGAGCCAAACATAGAAACGGAATCACCCTTTATCGTCCTCGTGCTACCAGAGCTTGGGAATCCAAAGTTGACGCCAATGATAAAGCCACCAATGTTGAAGTGTGGGAACATGTTAATGAACGAGTACATTTCATTAACAGTATTCGAGTCATTGGCCTGGCTCTCAGGCTTCATTTGATAACCATATGTGGCATAGCCAGCTTGGAGGCCAAAACCAATGTTACTTTCTGCTCCAAATGGTGCCGTGATGGACACACCGAAGTCTGGTGGAACGTTGAACACAACCCCTGTCTTCATGCCCTCTCCAACGTCCGTCTTGATCGAAGCCTTTCCGGCAATGTATGGTCCAACGAAAAGCTTGTACTTCTTTTTTGCCGCTAACGTGGCAGAAGTGTCTGAGGACGCCGGCGTAGGGGAGGAAGTAGATTCAGCAGCAGTAGGCGTAACTCCGCCAAATGCCACGTCTACTCCGAGACCTACCCACATCGGATAGCCAAGAGTGACGCGTGCGGAAACAACATCGCTAAAGTGATACCGGGCCCCAATTTGTCCGGTAAATCCAATACCGCTAGTATAGGCAGAAGAAAAACCCTGAAACGGATCAGTTTCTTCGCCATCGGCCGTGCGATACTTCACGTCCCATTTAAAATAGGCGATGCCGAGAGAGAGGTACGGATCAAACTTCTTCTTTGGCATAAAGTGGTACGAAGCACCAACGTAGCCCATAAGCAACGAATAGTCAATGGTAGGGACCGAGCCGGTTAGACCAAGACCACCGAAGTCTTCTGTAAACCCAGACAAGCCTAGACCAGCGATAAGGCCAAAGTTTTCCGTCATGGCGTATTCGCCATTTAGACCGTAGGCGAGCCCGCCGCCGATGCCAAGTCCGATGGTTGGACCAACATACGCTCTCTCTTCAACGAACTGAGCGCGCATAGATGTTGCTGCAGCAACAGTCAAAAAAAAGAGGGCAAGTGCTTTGAATATTTGGCGCTTCTTGACCATTCACTCCTCCTATAAATTGGTAGGTAATTAAAACTGAAAAATTAGTTATCCCCGCAAAGTACGAATCTACCGCAGTATAATGCACCCTTAAAGTTGTTGCATTACGAGGAGATTCCGCTCGTGTTGACTACATCATTCCGCACATAACTGATCACCCAATCTACTGGCATGCGCGTCCTCCTCCTACTTTTAACACTACCAATAGTTGGTTGTGGTACCATCTTCCGTTCTTCATCCTCGTACGAACGGATTGGGATACGCGTGCCGGTCAATGCAGTTGTTGTCGATGTTGGGAGTGGAGATACCCTTGCCATGAACACGAGCGATACGCTGGGAGCCCTGCGAGTTCCAGTCGGTGCCAATCGCGTGACTGTCCTGCGCATCTCCACAGACTTGCCTTGTTGAACTACTTCAACTCTCGTCGTATCGGGCGAGGCAGGGCCTCGCCCTTACGATCCTCGGGATGACGCCACGCGCTAGATTTGTCAGAAATGAGCCAACACTACATCGCATGAGTTGATCCGATAATGCAGAGTTCAATCGTTTGGTACCGAGTACCGTGGGGCATACGCGATACTCTGCGAGCGTTCGCCGGCTTCTTGCTTACAGTGGGTGTTCGAGTATCTCCCATAGTGTTCGCGTCGAGTTTCGTTGCCTTGGAGAGGTCCACTGCGATACTCGTCGTGCTCGGGGTGATCGTTGGTGGTGTGATCATCGCTGGTGTGATGGCGGTGATCAATCTTACCGCTGAGCGAAGTATGACGCCCCTTGCCATCGGGATCGATGACGGTCATATTCACATCGATCGATCACTACGGACGTATGGGGTGGATGTAGAGTCGATACCGACATCGGATCTCCGAAGACTGAAGATCGTAAAGGTACCAGACCAACTCCTCAAGAAGAAGCGAACATGGTGGCAAAAGCTGCTCAGATTTGAAGTGAATGCCGATCAGACCGACATCGTATTCGACTATCAGGACAGAAAGAAGAAGATCCTCTTCCGTCCATCCGGTATCAGTGCCTCCATCGCAGAGCGAGAAGAACTCGTAAACGCACTTGCTCACCTACCTGACGTGACCTTCTCGATCGAAGGCAAGACCGTTAACAGCGAAGAGTGGCTGGCCACATTTACCGAGATGCAGAAGCACATTGCGATGGAGGAGAGTGGCCTCATCCTCAGATCCCAGGCACTTGGGATGCCATAGTCCAGCGTGATCAACAGCGTTTGTAAAGTTGCTGCTCATGTGTGTAGTTTCCTCAAATCATTCATCCGTTATTGTTGAGGGGCCCCAAATGGTGTTTCGTATTTCTCTTATGATCGCACTTGCAATTGTTGTTGTCTCGTGCAGTTCTGATGATCCCGTATCGCCGCAGCCGACTG
>CALMZQ010000230.1 GCA_937870915.1 uncultured Ignavibacteria bacterium | reverse complement strand
GTGATCCCTGAACATCTCATCACTCCCGAAACCAAGTATCATGTAAATCCAACCGGCAAGTTCGAGATCGGTGGACCACATGGTGATACGGGGCTCACCGGTCGCAAAATCATCGTTGACACCTATGGAGGCCGTGCTCCTCACGGTGGTGGAGCCTTCTCCGGTAAGGATCCAACAAAGGTGGACCGTTCAGCGGCCTATGCAGCACGTCACCTTGCAAAGAACATCGTTGCCGCCGGTGTGGCGCGTGAGTGCACCATTCAGCTCGCATACGCTATTGGCGTTGCTGAACCGGTGTCTATCAACATCAATCTACATGGCACATCCAAAGTTAATGAGCGCGAACTTGAGCAGTTCATCATGACACATCCGGATATGAGCCTTACTCCAGCCGGCATTATTGCTCGCCTTCACCTGCAACGTGCCATCTATCGTCCAACTGCAGCATACGGTCATTTTGGTCGCCATGAGTTCCCTTGGGAACATCTTGACCTCCGTGATGTGTTTGCTAAGAACTTCGCATAATCTTTCTCACCTCTCTCATTCATAACCTATGTCAACGAAGACTGCAAAGAAGACTAAACCTGCAACCAACGGCGTTGCTCCTAAGCCCGCCAAGGCAACAAAACAAACAAAGACACCAGCCCGTGTTGCTAAGGGTCAGATCGCACATAAGCCCCTTGCCTATGCTGTAGCGAACATGGACCTCGCCGAATGGGGCCGCAAGGAAATCCGTTTGGCAGAAGCCGAGATGCCTGGACTTATGGCGCTGCGTCAGGAATTCAAGGGCAAGAAGCCACTCAAGGGTGCACGTATCGCAGGATGTCTCCATATGACGATCCAAACAGCCGTTCTCATTGAGACGCTTGTGGATCTTGGTGCAGACGTTACGTGGTCGAGTTGCAATATCTTCTCCACGCAGGACCATGCTGCCGCTGCCATCGCCAAGGCCGGTATCCCTGTCTTTGCCTGGAAAGGTATGAATGAAGAAGAGTTTGACTGGTGCATCGAGCAAACATTGTTCTTTGGGAAGGACCGCAAGCCCCTTAACATGATCCTCGACGACGGTGGGGATCTCACGAACATGGTTCTGGATAGGTATCCGGAGTTTGTTGAAGGCATCCGCGGTATTTCCGAAGAGACTACCACTGGCGTTCATCGTCTGTATGAGCGTGTGAAGAATGGCACGCTACCAATGCCTGCTATCAATGTGAACGACTCGGTAACGAAGAGCAAGTTCGACAACAAGTACGGTTGCAAGGAGTCGCTCGTTGACGCTATCCGCCGCGCAACGGACATCATGCTTGCAGGCAAGGTTGCTGTTGTTGCCGGCTACGGAGACGTAGGCAAAGGCTCTGCAGCATCTCTTGCAGGTGCCGGTGTTCGCGTGATCGTAACAGAGATTGATCCGATCTGCGCACTTCAGGCAGCCATGGATGGCTTTGAAGTGAAGAAGATGATCGATGCCGTGAAGGAAGCAGATATTGTTGTGACGGCCACCGGCAATTGCGACATTATCAGCGAAAAGCACTTCAAGGCAATGAAGGACAAGGCCATCGTTTGCAACATCGGCCACTTCGACAACGAGATTGACATGGCATGGCTCAACAAGAACCATGGCAAGTCTAAGATCGAAATCAAGCCACAGGTTGACATATACACAGTTGGCAAGAAAGAGATCATCGTCCTTGCTGAAGGCCGTCTCGTAAATCTCGGCTGTGCAATGGGTCACCCTTCATTCGTGATGTCGAACTCATTCACCAACCAAACCCTGGCTCAGATCGAGCTCTGGCTTAATCACAAGAAGTACGAGAACAAGGTCTACGTCCTTCCAAAGAAGCTTGATGAAAAGGTTGCTCGCCTCCACCTCAAGAAGATCAGCGTTGAACTCGAAGTTCTCAACGACAAGCAAGCCAAATACATCGGCGTAGATGTAAAGGGGCCGTACAAGCCGGAGTATTATCGGTATTGAACAGAGAATAGAGAACAGCGAACAGAGAACAGCGAACAGCGAATCAAGAAGAGCCCTTACCGCACAGATGGTGAGGGCTCTTTCTGTATGCACTGTTCTCTGTTCTCTGTTCTCTGTTCTCTGTTCGCTGTTCGCTGTTCTCTGTTCTCCGTTCGCTATTCGCTGTTTACATTGCACCATGGATCCTCTCCTTGCCCGCATCGACGAGGCTGTTCTGTCCCTGATGTTCCCTATGCTGGAGGCTTTGGCTCCTGATGTGGAGGAGTGCGCGGAGTCGACCTTTGTTCGCAGATGGTTCAATGCAGAATACACATTGGCAAGAAGGATGTTTCCCGAGGCTCGGGTGTTGTTCGCTGAGCTAGTGAGCGAGTTAGCCGACAGTTGTGACCATCTCGAATCTGTGCGTGCATACACAGGATATGCAGCGGTCCTCATTGAACTTGCGGAGTACGATGCAGCGGAGAAGGCTCTCTTAGCCATTAACATTGAAGCTGTGCATCATCCGGGCTATCGAGGACGATGGCATCATCAACGCGCGTTGGGTATGGCCCAAGTGGGCAATTACGTTGAGGCGATCAAAATGGACGAGATTGCTGCCAAGGATCTATCTGCCGTGGGGTATGATGCTGCACTTGGGAATGCACTCACTGACCTCGCGACCTATAACGGACGCATAGGCCGTGTTGAGGAAAGTATCCGCGCACAATTTCAGTCAACAGAAGCATTTGATAGATGCGGCAATGACCTAGCCCGTGCTATTGCCTATATCAATCTTGGCGTGATCTTTGGTGAGTCCGGGAATAGAAGTGGTGCACGTGAATATTTCACCAGAGCACTCGCGCTCACAAAGGAAGACGACTCGTCGAGGATCCGACTGTGGTGCTCGTTGAATCTTGGCTTACTCTCTATAGAAGCCAACGAACCTGCAAATGCCCTTTCAGATCTGCAAGAGGCAGAACGGTTAGCAAGCCTGCAATGTGCTTGGACAGCCCTCTGTGGCGCTCGGAAAGGGCTGTCTGCCGCTCAACGCCTCCTCGGCGATCTTCTCCTAGCGCAGCAGTATCTAGATCTTTCGTGGGAAGCCTATGAAAAGCAACCCATGGAGGCACTCAGAGCTACAAATCTTATTGAACAAGCACGCATCCACCTTGATAACGGAGATCCTGCCTCTGCCATTCGAGTGGTACTGCCATTACTCGATACGGCACGAGAACACAACGATGTTTCTGCCTTGACGCGAATATTGGGTGTCCTTAGCAGTGCTCACGAGGGACTTCAACAGTTCGAAATTGCACTCCGGTACCTACGAGAGCAAGAATCCATCAAAGCATTGATGGAGGACGAATCGGTTCAACACCAGATGTCGGTCCTAAAGGTTGAACACGATCTTAAAGCAGAGCGGTTGGCTGCATCCCGCGAACGCGATCTCTTGCGAGGTTTACTCCCATCTTCAATCGCACAACGCATCATCTCCGGTGAGCCCCGTATAGCTGATGAACATCATGATGTTTGTGTTCTCTTTACTGACATCGTTGGGTTCACACAACATTCTGAGGGCCTTGCTGCCTCATCGCTGATCGATCTGATGAACTCCATCTTTACGATGTTCGATGACATAGTAGCCAAACACGGCCTGGTTCGTATCAAGACGATAGGTGACGCCTATATGGCCATCGCCAATGCACCGGACCCTCACGAGAGCCCTGTCCGATCAATGGCCAACTCAGCCATAGAAATGATGCGCATGTTCGAGGAGCACTTTCCGACTCTTCAGATCCGTATCGGAATCCACGTTGGCAGTGTTGTGGCTGGAGTAATTGGCAGAGAACGCCCAATGTTCGATGTTTGGGGAGACACAGTGAATGTGGCTGCCCGCATGGAACAGTCCGGACTCCCAGGTCGGATCCATGTGAGTAAGCCATTCGTTGACGAGTTGGCTCAAGGGGCTCCTCCCGCCTTTGTTGATGACGAGGTTGTAATTCAACTTCCAGCATATACACTGCGTCTTCGAGGTTCATACGAGATAAAGGGCAAGGGTACAATCAAAACGTGGTGGCTAACGAGTAGCTTGTAGGATGTCCAACACACCTGAACATACTTCAGAGCTCATTCAACGCATTCGATCCACATCGAACACACCGTGTATTGCCGACGTAGACTTGTGGCTGAACCAATTAGCATCTGTGGATCGCATTTCACTTGATCCATATGTTGTCAGCATTATTGACGGCCTCACACTTCGATGTCAGGCTGTGCGCCTTGGGTTGTTAGGAGATGAAGCCCAAGCGCTCAAGGTTGTTCAACAAGCTCGTGTTGTTTTCAGTGATACAGAGTCCTTGCCAGACGTTGCACGAGCGATCTTACTCGAAGGAAACTTTCATCTAGCACTGGGGCACTTTCAGCCTGCTCTCGATTGTTACAACGAAGCTCTGAGTCTATTCACTTCTCTCAATGACGAGAATGGCCGCGCCCGAGTGATCGGAAACATGGGTACGGTACACAATTTTATCGGAGAGTATAACGAAGCATTGCGTTGCTACGAAGAGGCATCTGCCTATCATGAGCAGACGGGCGACATGGAAGGTCTAGCACGCACAACCGGTGGCATGGGACTGGTGGCTGCCAACACGGCTGACTACCCAACGGCCCTTCTGCACCTGACTCGCGCCCTCGATATCCACCGTTCCAGAAACGCACGTCGAGAAGAAGCACGCACGCTGAGCAGTCTGGGCAACGTGTACCGCGTAATAGCAGACTTCCCAAAAGCCCTCGAACTCCTCCAGTGTGCTCAATCGATCATCGAAGAGATTGGGGAAAAGACCGGGCTTGCCCGCGTGCTCATGAATATTGCCGGAATCTATGGGGATATGAAGGACAATGAGCGCGAGTTAGCGGCAACACAACGAGCACTAGCGATCAATGAACAAACGAATGACGTTGCAACACATCCGCGTCTCGTTGGCAACATCGCATCCGTGTATATGAATCTGCAGCAGTTCGGCGTAGCGCTTGAACAGATTGATAAGGCCATTGAAGAGAGCGCAAGCCTTGGCTTAGTAAGCCTCGAGTATAGTCAACGAGTAGTCCGTTCGTCGATACTCTTTCGACTCGGACGGATTGATGAGGCAGAGGAAGAAGCCACATGGTGCTACAATAAGGCCCTTCATCATCACGCTCTTCCAGAAGTGACACAGGCATTAGTTAATCTTGGCGATGTGTGGCGCTTCCGAGGAGATCCACAACGATCTGCTCACTTCTATGAACAAGCCCTTTCGGATGCCGTTACATCTGGACAACGCAGCTTAGCTACAACGATCCTTAGTACACTAGCCGAGCTTATGGAAGACAGTGATCCTCGAGCAGCGCTTGACTACTACCGTCGTAGTGTGGACGTCGAACGATCTATCCTCGGTGAACATCAAAAACATAGGATAGCTGTGCTCGACATGGAACAGCGTCTCTCAGAAGAGCACAAACTTCACGAACAACACCGTGGACTCCTTCTCGATATTATGCCTGCTGCGGCCGTCAGTAGGATCTTGAATGGTGAAAAGCTCATAGCCGATACCTATGATCAGGCATCTGTGATGTTTCTCGACATCGTTGGATTTACCGGTCTTGCGTCCCTTGCTCCGGCTAATCACCTCGTCCATCTCCTGAACGCTGTCTTTGAACAATGTGATGCAATCGGTGACATCTTTGGGCTATCGAAGATCAAGACTATTGGCGATGCATACCTAGCGATTGCCGGCATGCCGGATCCTCAGGAAGATCATGCTGAGCGCATCGCAAATGCAGCATTGCATTTGCAGAGTCACCTTCGGTCCTTGCGAGTTACCATTCCTTCGGCTCTTGGCAACTCTGCCTGGATAGAACATGTTGGCATTCTCGAGGTTCGCATTGGGTTGCATTGTGGACCAATCGTTGCTGGCGTCATCGGGAAAAAGCGCGCTCAATTCGATGTATGGGGCGATACCGTCAACGTAGCGTCTCGCATGGAGAGCACCAGTCAACCAGGCCGCATACAGATCAGCGATGCCTTTGCCGCAGCACTTGGCTACGGTGTTCAGCCAACACTGGATGGTGCAGATGTGGTTATCCGAAGAGCCCCTTTTTTGATGCGCCTACGTGGGTCGATCGAGATAAAGGGAAAGGGCGAAATGAAGACGTGGTGGTTGGAACTAATGGACCATTAGATCGCATTTATACCCCTGACAACCACTGTGGCTCCGGCCATTACGATGTGTCAAATGCCCCATACGCGTGCAGACGTATGGGGCTTTGTTTTTATGGTTTGAGGTCTACTGAGACCTTGGTGATCTTGCCGGTGAATCGATACGGTGGCGCATATGCTTCGTCAACTGCCGAGCCCGTATCAACCCCAATATCGAGTGTTCCTCCAAGGCCCAGAGTGAGCGCCTGTGTATGTTCCACTCGACCCTCTCCAACCTTTTCGCCATCAATGTATAACGTGAGTGTAGCACCCTTCCCCATCCCACCACCGTCATATGCAAAGTCTGCACGGATCGATGATGTGGTTGATGGAATAACCTTTGAACTTTCTACACGCGTGTAGGTGCGGCCAAGGAAGTTGGCAACAAAAACAGGCTTGCCCTTAACGAGATAGATGCCATATCCACCATCGGATCCACCCATAACGAAAACTGCTCCTTGAGGCTTGCCCTTCCCACCAACAACCTCAGCTGTGATAGACCACGACTTGTTCAAGAGATTGGGAGCGCTGCCAGACGGAAGCGCTTCCGTACCTGGGTAATACTCGAAATGTGTTAGCCCCTTTGTTGGCGTTGGCCTACCCTGCAATTCAGCGCTGAGCCGAACGATTTTTCGAGGGTCCATTGGCAGGACCTTATGTTTTGCAGCTTCTGCCCACCACAGGTCCTGCAGCTCACGAAGTTTGGTTGGGTTCGATGCCGCGATATTGTTTGCCTGAGTGAAATCACTGTTGAGATCGTAGAGCTCCCACAGTGCTTGGTCTGGATCGATCTGTTTTTCACCCGTCTCCCACGGAACACTCACACGCGAGGCAGCCCAATAACCATCAGCATACATTCCGCGGTTGATGAACATCTCAAAATACTGTTGTCGCCTTTGGTCTTTTGCACCTGCATCTGCAAATGCATACACCATACTCACACCTTCAACAGGTTGTTGTGTAACCCCGTTCATGGTGATAGGGGGCGTAATACCTGCAGCTTCATAGATCGTAGGTGCAATATCGATAACGTGATGGAATTGATTGCGGATCCCACCACGATCCGTGATTCGTTTTGGCCACGAGATAACGATCGGATTTCGAACTCCACCTAGGTGAGAAGCGATCTGCTTTGTCCATTGGAACGGCGTGTTCATTGCCCACGCCCAGCCCGCCGGGAAGTGATTGAAGTGTTTAGGTCCGCCAAGTTCATCTATATGTTTGAGGTTGTCTTCGAGCGATTCCGGCACACCATTGAAGAACGAATTCTCATTGAGAAGGCCCACCAAGCCCCCTTCAGCAGATGCTCCATTATCACCAACCTGATAGATAACGATGGTGTTATCTGCATCGGGAAGAGAGAGAACTACGTCGAGGAGTCTACCCATTTCATGATCGGTTTCGGCCGTAAACGCTGCAAACACTTCCATCATACGTGCAAAGAGTTTTTTCTGCGGCTCAGAGAGACTGTTCCAGGCTGGGAGTTCTTTTGGACGAGGTGTGAGGGTTGCGTTTTTGGGGACTACACCAAGTTGTTGCTGACGCTTAAAGGTCTCCTCGCGATACTCATCCCAACCACCGTCAAACTTGCCTTTGAACTTGGCGAGATATGCTGGAGTAACATGGTGTGGGGCATGGGTTGCACCCGTTGCCATGTAGAGGAAATACGGCTTCTTCTGATCGATGCTTCGAGTTCTTCGAAGCCATGTGATAGCTCTATCGGTAAGGTCGGTTGTTAGGATATAGTTCGGATCTGTTGATGGCTCAACGAGGTTGTGATTTTCATACAACGTTGGATGCCATTGATCTGCATCACCGCCCATGAATCCGTAGAAGTAGTCAAATCCATATCCACTCGGCCAACGGTCGAATGGACCGTTCATACTTGTCTCCCAATCGGGAGTATTGTGATTCTTGCCAAACCATGCAGTTGCATAGCCGTATTGGCGAAGAATCTGCGCAATGGTTCCGGCACTATTCGGAATGATGCCCGTATAGCCATCATAACCGGTTGCTGCCTCTGTGATCACACCGTTATTCACGCTATGATGGTTACGTCCGGTTAGGAGTGCTGCTCGAGTTGGACTACACAACGCCGTTGTGTGGAAACGTGTGAACCGAAGTCCACTCTTTGCCACTCTATCCAGTGCCGGAGTCTCGATGGCACCACCGAACGTTCCAAACTGACCGTAACCAGCATCATCGATGAGGATGAGAACGATGTTCGGAGCTCCAGCAGGAGCCTTTACCGGTGCCGGAAACTGTGGTGCATCCGACTCAGAAATCGTTCGGCCAACGTTGCCCTTGTATTTGAAGTCCGGACGTGGGAGTATGGGTTCATTGCCTTCGTTCTGCGCAATGAGTGGAATCGTATATACGCTGACCACGAAGATTGCAAACAGGCTCAACATTCTCATACCAACATCCCAAAGGTTCAAAAGAAAGACACTACGCCGCTTTCATCTTCTGCACACTCTCCTGTTACACATCAAGGTTGCGGACGTATTGAGCATTGCGCTCTATAAACTCACGTCGTGGTTCTACTGCTTCACCCATGAGTGTTTCAAAAACATGCATGGCTTCTGCTGCATTCTCAATGCTCACCCGTAGCAACGTACGTGTTTCAGGGTTCATCGTTGTTGCCCAGAGTTGCTCTGGGTTCATTTCACCCAAACCCTTGAATCGACTGATAATGATACCGTCTGCCGTTGCGCCTTCTTCCACGGTTGATTCAGCTTCTTCAACTACTTCTCCTTTGTCCGCATTCTTTGCGGCCTTCTTCTCTGCCTTTTCTTTCCGGATGCGACCAATGATTTCGTCGCGCTCCTGATCGTTATAGGCGTAGAATTCCTGGCGCCCCTTTTTCAGCTTGTAGAGAGGGGGCTGAGCAATGTAGAGCTTGCCATCGTTGATCAACTCGGGCATGTGTTTCCAGAACAACGTTAGAAGCAAAGTGCGGATGTGCGAACCATCAACGTCAGCATCGGCCATGAGGATGATCTTACCATACCGTGCTTTTGACGAATCAAAGTCGTCGCCGAATCCTGCGCCGATGGCCGTTAGGATCGTACGAACTTCCTCGTTCTCCAGAACCTTTGTTAGTCGGGCTTTGTGGACGTTCAGGATCTTTCCCTTGAGTGGAAGGATCGCCTGGAATCTGCGGTCGCGTCCTTGCTTTGCAGAACCACCGGCCGAATCACCTTCTACGAGATAGATTTCGGTGTCTTCAGGCGTACGCATTGAACAGTCAGCGAGTTTGCCCGGAAGTGTAGCACTATCAAGAGCGCCCTTACGACGAATGAGATCCTTGGCCTTACGAGCAGCCGCGCGCGCTTCTGCAGCCTGCGTTGCCTTTTCAATGATGTGTTTTGCAGCACTCGGCGTTGCATCAAGATACTTTGTGAGTTCTTCGTTGATCGTAGAACGCACGATACCTTCGGTCTCACCATTCCCCAGCTTCGTCTTGGTTTGACCTTCAAATTGAGGCTCGGCAACCTTAACGGAAATCACGGCCGTTAGTCCTTCACGGAAGTCTTCACCCGTGAGGTTGATGTCCTTCTTTGTAAGGTTATTCGCCGCAGCATAGGCATTGAGCGTACGTGTGAGTGCGCTACGGAAACCGGATACGTGCGTTCCGCCTTCAACCGTATTGATGTTGTTCACATACGAAAGAAGATTCTCGTTGTAGCCGGAGTTGTACTCGAAGCACACCTCCACAACCGTATCCACTCCGCTCTCATTTGTATACGTACCGGCCATGAGGATTGGCTTTGTGATTGCAGTTGCGTTAACGTCCATGTAGCGGACAAAGTCCACCAAACCGCCACGATATGCATACACATCCTTGGCACCATCGCGTTCATCCTGCATCGTGATCGTCACGTCAGGATTGAGGAAGGCAAGTTCGCGCAAGCGCTCAGCAACCTTCTCATATCGGAATTCAACCGTGCGGAAGATTGTTGCGTCAGGCCAGAAACGCACAGTTGTTCCGCTGTGTGTAGACGTGCCTATTTCCTTGACAGGACCTTGTGGTGCGCCGATTTTGTAAAGCTGCTCGTACTTCTTTCCTTCACGTTCGATGGTTACCGTGAGATCCGAAGACAGCGCATTAACGCAACTCACACCAACGCCGTGGAGTCCACCTGATACCTTGTACGTGTTCTTGTCGAACTTACCACCGGCATGAAGTGTACACATAACCACCTCAAGGGTGGAGATCTTCTTCACCGGGTGAGGACCAACCGGAATACCCCGACCATCATCCTGCACCGAGCACGATCCGTCGGCATGGAGAGTAACGAAGATGTTCTTGCAGTATCCGGCAAGAGCCTCATCGATGGAGTTGTCCACTACCTCTTGAATGAGGTGGTGCAATCCGCGCTCACCCACATCGCCGATGTACATGGCGGGACGTTTGCGTACAGCCTCGAGGCCTTCGAGGACCTTGATACTGTCTTCGTTATATCCAACGGGAAGTTGTTCTGGCATTTCTGACATATTCTGCTCCAATGTGTGCCCCTTAGCGGATGATGATCTCTCGGATCAATTCACCGCCGGCCAGGGCGTTGATCTTCATTCGTAGTTCTTCTCGACGAAGTGTGAGTTCACTTCGCCATGCTGCTTCCGGCACATGAACGCGCAGCACACCATTCTCAAAATTCTTGATCTCCGTTCGAGCAGCAAGGCGTTCCCCAACCACCTCTTCCCAATATTTGGGTAGGCGAGCCTTTGCAAGCTCACCCTCAAGATGATGTTGCTTCACCCAACCCCTGAGTAGGTCCGAAAGCGTTTGCATTATGCCGCCTCCGCCGTAGTGATAGACGTATGACCGGTGCGTGGAGTGGATGCTGCGCGACCTTTTTCGAGGCTAATCATCGACATGTCGATACCACCTCCGCGTGCCGCATCTAACTCCTCCATCAGTCGCATCACATTCTCACCATCCGTGGTTGTCACAAAACATTGCATGCCCATCAAAAGCACTTTGTCCAGCACTCGCGCACATCTGTCTCTATCCAGCTCACTGAACACGTCGTCGAGCAAAACAATCGGCCGCTCATCGCAGCGTTCATGGAGGAGAATACATTCTGCCAATTTCAAAGCAACGAGAAGCGACTTGTGTTGCCCCTGCGATGCTGTTTCTCGCACGAGACCACCGTTGATCATAAATGCGATCTCGTCCTTCTGCGGTCCGAACATGGTTGTTTCGCGAGCCATCTCGCGCTGACGCAACTGCTTTGAAGCCGCGGTATACGCAGCAGTCACAGTAGTTACATTGAAAGGGGCTCCGGGTTCCATCGTTCCGTGTGTGACCACGTCTGGCTGATAGACCACGCTGATCTCCTCCGCTGCTCCCGAAACAGCCTCGTACGCAGAACACACGATAGGCGTAACATCAACCAGGAACTGATGCCTACGTTCCACGATCTCGGCACTGACATGAACAAACTGCTCTGTCCAAACATCAAGTACTTCGCCAATGCCAGACGTTGCACCATGCTGAAGCGCTGCATTCCGCTGCTTCAACAACCTCCTATGTTCATAGAGCAACTCTGTGAAGCGACGGCTCGATTGGGCCATCACTCCATCCAAGAATGCTCTTCGCTCTGCCGGCCCGCCAAACGTAACACTCTTGTGATCCGGAGACAGTGCCACCATTGGAAGCTCGCCGATGATATCACGTGGTGTAAGGCTCGACCCGTGGGCGGTAGTTATCCGTTTACGTGTTCCGTTTCGTACGCTCACCGTAACACGATACGGCACGTCAAGATCGCGCAGTGCGTCAACCGTTGATGTACAGTCATCGTACCCGTGTTGGATCAGTGCCTGATCCGAGACGGGAACGAAGCTTTTCGCGATTGCACAGAGGCTTATGGCCTCAAGGATCGACGTTTTGCCCGATCCGTTCTGACCGGTGAGCACATTCACATCACGAGCACACGAGATTTCCGTGTGCTCGTGATTGCGAACGTGTGTCAACGACACGGATCGGATGACCATTGGTCGCTCCGTTAAATCTTCACCGGCATCACAAGCATGAGGAGCGAATCATCGCTCGCTCCTGGTGTGATGAGAACGGCACGGATCGGCGTAGAGAACGTCATGCGCACATGCAGATCGGGATCGTCGTCGGTGGTGATGTTCTTAATCGCCTCTTCGAGGAACCGATAGTTGAAACCAACTTCAAACGAACTCCCCGAGAATTCACATGGGATCGTCTCGGTTCCCTTACCGCCGGAATCTTCATCCTCCGAATGCACAGCAAGAGACGTAGCCTCCATCGAAAAGCGCACGTGTCGTGTATTCGTATTCGCAAAGAGGGACACACGTTTGATCGCACTCAGCACTTCGCGTTGGTTTACAACAAGCGACTTATCGTTATCCGACGGGATGACGTTCTGATATGGCGGATACTTCTCATCAATGATCCGTGTGGTGATCGTCATCGAGCCGATGGTGAATCGAGCATGCGTACGAGACACCTCCATCTCAACATCGCTATCGAGGCGACGCAACAGGTCTACTGCGCGCGAGGGGACGATGGCCTCAAGTCCAGATGGAAAGGGGGCTCCTTCCGGTGCCTTCACAATTACACGACTAAGCCGGAAGCCATCCGTGGCAACAGCCGTTACACTCTCACCATTGAACTGGAAGAACACACCCGTCATGCTCGGACGGTACTCTTCTGTGGATACAGCAAAGACCGTCTTGTTTGCCATACGCGTCATGTCTTCCTTGCGGAGAGACGCGGACTGGGACTCGGGGAACGGAGGGATAGATGGAAACTCGTTCGCATCCAATGCCTTCATCTCAAAGGACCCGGTTGGGGTACGCACAGTTACGAGCTGGGTAGCCTCATCGGCATTCACTTCGATCGTACCCGCATTACCAAGCTCCTTCACAAGATCGTTGAACTGGCGTGCCGGGATCAGCAACGCCCCGTCCCTATCACCTGCCACGGGCGTACGCAAGGAGATCGTTATCTCCTGGTCCGTTGCCGTAAACGTCAGCTCACTGCCGGAGAGAGACGCATGGATATGTTCCAGTACAGGGATGGTGCTCTTTGCCGGAATGGCGGGGAGAACTTTTTGCAATGCCTTCTGGAGATCGGGGAGCGCAACAGTAAACTTCATGCGATGGGAGCCAAATAAGGGGTCAGGATGCGCGGATTCACTAATTTGAAGGGCGAATCTACGAACCACCGTATGACCCTACAACCTTTCCCTAAGGCATTTTCGTTCTACGATGCTAACCCCCTACGGACACGATAACGCATTCCTCATGCTTGGCATCGGCGCTTGCCTGCTACTATTGGCTCTCACGCCCATGGGAGTGGTTTTGCAGGTGATCTTCATAGCACTCGGATTGCTCGTGATCGGCTTTACTATGTGGTTCTTTCGGGATGCGGAACGCCCCCTCCTTTCTGAGGCAATGTCGGACCCGTCCTTGATTATGGCACCAGCCGATGGTCAGGTCGTAAACGTGGATGCCGTTGCACACAGTCCGGAATTAGGCTGTCCGGCCGTTCAGATCAGTATTTTTCTCTCTCCGGTCAATCTGCACGTAAATCGGTATCCGGCCTCTGGGACCATCGTTGATGCCAGGTATATCCCCGGAGCATATCTGATGGCCTTTAACCCAAAGTCCAGCACAGAAAACGAACGTTCCCTTTTTGTTCTCGAAACTCCATTTGGGCGCATCTCCTACCAACAGATCACGGGTTTTTTGGCGCGGCGTATCGTCTATGACACCAAGTCCGGAGATTCCGTCACCGTTGGCAAGCGCTTTGGCATGATGAAATTCGGTTCAAGAATGGATGTTGTGGTGCCGGCAACTGCCGACGTGCTAGTCCGTCCGGGTCAGAAGGTGGTAAGTGCCCATACGATCCTTGCCCGACTCAAGGGTAAGGGGGCTTGACCATGCGTGTTACCAGGTCTGTAATCCCCAATCTCTTTACGTTGGCGAACCTTTTTTGCGGTTTTGCAGCTATCGTAGCCGCCTTTGAGGATAATCTCAGTCAGGCCACCCTTCTGGTGATTATGGCTGGCATTTTTGATATGCTTGACGGTGTTGTGGCGCGGATCACTCATAGCACATCAGAGTTTGGGGTTGAACTCGACTCCCTCTGTGATGCTGTATCGTTTGGTGTAGCCCCCTCAGTGATCCTGTATGTAGCCTTCTTTGAACAGTGGCACCAATGGGGATTGCTCTTGGCGTCTCTTCCAGCTCTGGCCGGCGTATTGCGGCTAGCGCGCTTCAATGTGCAGCTCACGAGCATGGAGGACAAGCTCTATTTCCGAGGCATGCCCATCCCTGCCGGAGCGTTCACAATTGTTTCCTACGTGTATCTCTGGCACAGTGCAAATGTGTTGCCCGCGAGCTGGAAACCGGGCATGATCGTCTTTGTTACCTTGATGACGGCTGCTGCGATGGTAAGCACGGTGAAGTACGACAACCTCCCCAGACCATCGCTTCGCGGTATTCGTCAACGACCCATCGTCTTTTCCGTATTTTCCGTGGGTCTTGTGGCCACCATCGTAACAGGTGGCAAGGCACTTTTCCCGTTCATGGTGGTCTACCTTATAGGCGGTGCTATACGTCACCTCGCAGTCTTCCTGCGAGATCGATCCGATAGCGATGACTCCGTTGAAGAGGCAGACCCCGATCCGTTTACTATGTGATCGCATGAAAACCTATACAGCCTCAATTACGGTCACCCTCCGACGCGCCATTCTTGACGTGCAGGGCAAGGCCGTTGAAAATGCTCTTCATTCCCTCCATATGCCGGCCCTTGGCAACGTTCGCATCGGCAAGCACATTGAACTTGATGTGCAGGCACCAGATCGCGAATCGGCTAACGACCTCGTGATGGATGCTTGCAAGAAGCTTCTCTCCAACCCTGTAATGGAAGACTTCAGCATTCATCTTGAAGAGAAGTCGGCCGGAGTACCGGCATGAAGATCGGCGTTGTGACATTTCCCGGTTCCAACTGTGATGCTGATGCACGCCATGGTGCAACAATCACGGGAAATGAGGCCGTCCAGCTCTGGCATAAGGACACGTCTCTGCCTGCCGGACTCGATGCGATCATTCTTCCCGGCGGATTTTCCTATGGCGACTATCTTCGTACCGGTGCCATTGCGCGCTTCTCCCCGATTATGAACGAAGTGATCCGCTTTGCCAACGATGGCGGGATCGTCTTTGGCATCTGCAATGGGTTTCAGATTCTCTGTGAGTCCGGACTCCTTCCGGGTGGACTCATTAGGAACGAAAAGCTATCCTTTGTTTGCAAGGACGTCAACCTCCGCGTAGAGAATGCCACAACTGCATTCACACGTGCGGTGAAACCCGGAGCCATTCTGCGGATTCCTGTTGCGCATGGTGATGGCAGGTTCACAGCGCCGCAAGAGATGATAGACCGCATCGAAGCCAATGGTCAGGTTCTGTTCCGCTACGTCTCCAATACCGGCGATGTAACGGCTGATGCAAATCCGAACGGAAGCATGAACAACATCGCCGGGATCATCAATGAGCGTGGCAACGTAATGGGTATGATGCCCCACCCGGAACGGGCATGTGAGCCCCTTCTAGGATCGGCTGACGGCACTAGTGTTTTTGCAAGTCTTGCACTTCATCTCGAACAGCACAATCATCTTCAATACACGGAGTAATCCATGTTCGGTTTACCTGGCGGCATGGAGTGGATTCTCATCCTCTTCGTAGTTGTCCTTCTCTTCGGAGCAAAGAAGATCCCTGAACTCATGAAGGGGCTTGGCAGTGGCATCCGCGAATTCAAGAACGCAGCTTCGGGCAAAGAAGAAGTAGAAGAAGTGCGTCCAAAGAACGATACCAAGCAAGATCCTTCGAACTGATATGTTTGACGTAGGCGGCGGCGAGCTCATGCTCATCCTGCTTGTCATCCTCTTGCTCTTTGGCCCAAAGAAGATCCCGGAATTCGCTCAGCAGGTGGGCAAGGGTATTCGACAGTTCCGAAAAGCACAGGAAGACCTCACGCAGCAGATTCGCGACATCTCCGCAGATGCCGCCGTTCGCGATGCGTCCGTCACAGCTTCTGCAAAGCCCCCTATTGTTATCACTCCCTCGGACGAGATTGTTTCTCGCTCAGCGGATAAAGATGAACCGGAAGCGTCTGCACAACCTGCAGAGTCCGACACACCAGACAACAAATGAACTCATCATATACGTCGGATCGGGATTCGTTCGCAACGGGTACTCTTTCCGTTGAAGACCGTGTTGCATCATACCTGCACCGCATCACTGAACGCGCCAGCCTCAACGCCTTTCTTAGTGTTGATACAGACAGAGCAACAACCGCAGCAAAAGAATCTGACGAGAGATTTGTTTCGGGACTGCAACGCCCCCTTGAAGGGCTTGTAGTCGCCGTAAAAGACAACATCTCGATGAAGGGGCTCCCTACAACGTGTGCTTCTCGTATGCTTGAGGGATTTCAACCGCTCTACGATGCAACCGTTATTGAACGACTCCGTGATGCCGGTGCGATTATCGTTGGTAAGACCAACATGGACGAATTCGCCATGGGTTCGTCAAACGAGACCTCGGCGTTTGGAATTGTTCGACATCCGCTTGATCCCAATCGTGTGCCCGGTGGTTCGTCCGGCGGATCTGCCGTAGCCGTTGCTGAAGGAATGTGTCACGTTTCTCTTGGTTCAGAAACCGGCGGCTCTATCCGTCAGCCTGCTGCCTTCTGCGGTACGTATGGACTAAAGCCAACCTATGGCAGGGTCTCGCGGTATGGTTTGGTTGCCTTTGCTTCGTCGCTCGATCAGATAGGATTGTTCTCGCGGTCCATTAAGGACATGCAGGTTACGTTTTCTGTTCTAGCCGGACACGACCCGATGGATAGCACGTCAAGTCCAGCCCCCTCCATCGTTCACATACCTACGGATCGTGCACTTCGCGTTGGTGCAATGCCGCTATCGCAGTTAGAAGGTTGCGAACCCGCGGTGATCGAAGCCTACCAACGATATCTGGATGCACTACGTGCAACTGGTGCTACGGTCACCGATGTCTTCCTCCCACACACCGAAACGTGGATCCCTACATACTTCATTCTTGCAACGGCTGAAGCGTCGAGCAACTTGGCACGCTTCGATGGTGTACGGTATGGTCTCCGCGTTGATGCTGAAGATGGAGACATCACAACTGCGTCGCGCTCTGCCGGATTTGGAGCAGAAGTACAACGCAGGATCATGCTTGGCACCTACGTCCTTTCGAGCGGTTACTACGAAGCATATTACGGCAAGGCACAACAGGCGCGTAGACTCATCAGTGACGCATATGCAAACATCTTCCATCAAGTTGATGTACTTGCAATGCCAACCACGCCAACAACAGCCTTTGCCATTGGCGAAAAGAGTGACCCCGTGAGCATGTGGCTCAGCGACTACTTCACCGTGTCCGCAAACATCGCCGGCATTCCCGCCCTCAACATTCCCTTCGGCACAGATGCACAAGGCCTGCCAATCGGCATGCAGTTGCAGGGGGCGATGAATAGTGATGAGATGTTGATGGAGGTGGCGGGGGGCGTAGGATGGGACTGAAGATGGGACTGAAGATGGGACTGAAGATGGGACTGAAGATGGGACTGAAGATGGGACGTAGGATGGGACTGAAGATGGGACGTAGGATGGGACTGAAGATGGGACTGAAGATGGGACTGAAAATGGGACGTTAACGGTTTGTGCGCCATGCGCGGCGACGGGCGATTCGCTCCCGAAATGGCCCCTTGTATTCTGTATCGCGTTGAAGGATTGCGTATGAGAACTCGACGATTTGAATCGAAAGATTTCGAAGTGCATCGATCAGAAGATCTGCGTTCGTTCGTTCGATCAGTCCTCGCTCTACAGCTCGAGCAAGACAGTTCCGAACCTCTGAAACTGAACCATCGGCATACATGAAAAACTGAATGCGTTCACCAGTCGAGACTCGACCATACCCTTCACTGATGTTGTTGCCTATCGAGTCCGCTGCTCGGACGATCTGACCACCAAGAGTGGTCTTGTGAAAGTCATTCCAGCCTGAAACCAGATTTGAGATCTCATCTGAAATTTTGGCTGCTGTTTGGTATATCCGAAGACTGTCGAGAGACATTTGGCACCTCGCACGGAGTTCTGTAAAAGAACACTCGTGCTTTCTACCCCATATTTCGTGACATCATCCCACGTCACATCCCACGTCCCATCCTACGTCCCATCCTACGTCCCATCTTCAGTCCCATCTTCAGTCCCATCCTACGTCCCATCTT
>CALMZQ010000229.1 GCA_937870915.1 uncultured Ignavibacteria bacterium | reverse complement strand
AGTTACTAGTTACTCAGTTACTAGTTGCTCAGTTACGGAGTTGCTCAGTTACTCCGTAATTTCCCGAATGGAAATCAAAGACAGTCTCGGCAATGTGCTCGCTACAGGCGACACGATCAAGGTCATCAAAGACCTCAAAGTAGGTGGCACAAGCGTCACGCTCAAGGGCGGCCAAGTGATCAAGAAGATCCGCGTAACGGACGATCCTGATCATGTTGACTGCAAGGTAGACGGCATTAAGATCGCCGTAAAAACAGAGTTCGTCAGAAAAGTCTCGTAACTCGGTAACTGAGTAACTAGTAACTGAGTAACTAGTAACTAGTAACTACAAACACGATCCTCGTCGCATCGGCATTTGTTGAGATGCGCGCAATGGTGCCGTTGAGATCGGGAAAAGTGTGGAAGGGCATAAATGCTGGTATTGCGCCGTTCTTCCACATCACGAGACTGTTGCCGCTAATGCTCACTATCTTTCCATCGGGTAACAGGCAGAAGTCTTCGCTGCCTTTTGGTAGGGCGATAAGGGGCGTTGCTGTCTCCTCACCTTGCGAGATGGTAGCGATCTTCCATCGCGTTGAATCGGACTTGTCCACAAAGGCTAGTCTGCCGTCTGACGTGACGCGAAGTGTGCGCCCGATGTTTGTTGCTAGCTCAATGGTCTGACGTGATGCAAGATCCGCCGCAATGAGCTTATGAGGACGCCCCTTTTCCTCATCTCCAACAATGAAGAGGGCAATAAGGCCTTCATCAATCCAACAGTGATATCCTACGCGACGTGTGGCAAGTATTGGGGCAATGGGCCTGCCGCCAAGATCGTACCGCCACACTTGTTGAGATTCAGTGTATTCGTCTCCATCGGCAAGGGGCTTTCCCACGCGCACAATGGAGAGACTCTTTCCGTCGGCCATAGGTGTTGGAGAGAACTCCTGCTCATTGGTCTCCGTTACCTGGCGTATCGCACCCGATGCAAGATCGTACCGAAAGATGTCCGTTACGCCTGTGCTGTCAGAGACGTAGTACACACCCTTGCCATCCAGAGTGAACGCCGGCTGATTGTCGTAGCCCGTACGTTGCGTGATGTTCCTCACATTGCTCACCTTCATCGTTGATTGATCGAAATCAGCGATGTAGATGTCCGTGTTAGGAAGGGGCGATGTGGAGCTGCAGCCTACACACAAAACAAGCACAGTTACAAGTGACGAGTTACGAAGTACCTTGTATCTCGTAACTAGTAACCTGTAACTGGTAACTAGTAACCTGTAACTCGTAACTAGTACCTGGTAACTAGTAGGCACGAGCAAAGAGGACGCGTTGGGAACTTGGTTTGCCGGTCTTGATGCAGACGCCGTTCTCTTGTGGATTGTTGAGCGGGATGCAGCGGATGGTGGCCTTTGTCTCTTCCTTGATGAGGTCTTCAGTCTCCGGTGTTCCGTCCCAATGGGCACTAATGAAGCCCCCTTTACCATCGAGTGTTGCAATGAACTCTTCCCACGTGTCTACGCGGGTGATGTGTTCGTCGCGGAAGGCAAGGGCGCGGTTGTACATCGACTGTTGGATGTCTTCTAGCAGGGCAGAGATATGGTCGGCAATTCCTTCTACAGCAACGCTAGACTTCTCGCGTGTGTCCCTGCGTGCCACCTCGATGGTGCCGTTGGCGAGATCGCGGGCTCCGAGTCCGAGTCGGACAGGATATCCGAGCTTCTCATACTCAGCGAACTTGTATCCCGGACGGTTCTGATCATCGTTATCAATCTTCACACGGATGCCCTTTGCACGCAACTCTGCTGCAATGCGGTCGGCAACTTCTGTGAGTTCAGGAAGGGGCTTCGGGATCGGTACGATCACCACCTGTGTTGATGCAAGCTTCGGAGGGATCACAAGACCTTCATCGTCTGAGTGAGCCATCACCAATGCGCCCATCAGACGTGTGGATACGCCCCATGACGTGGCCCAGACGTATTCCAGCGTGCCTTCCTTGGATGTGAACTGCACATCAAAAGCCTTTGCAAAGTTCTGTCCGAGGAAATGTGATGTGCCGGCCTGCAGCGCCTTGCCATCTTGCATGAGCGCTTCGATGCAATACGTGTCTTCTGCTCCGGCAAAACGTTCGTTGGCTGTCTTCACGCCCTTTATCACCGGCATGGCCATCCACTCTTCAGCGAACGTGGCATACACGTCGAGCATGTTTCGTGTCTCTTCAATCGCTTCGTCGCGCGTTGCATGTGCGGTGTGACCTTCTTGCCAGAGGAACTCAGCAGTGCGGAGGAAGAGTCGTGTGCGCATCTCCCACCGAACAACATTCGCCCACTGATTGATGAGAAGGGGCAGATCACGATATGACTGGATCCAGTCCTTGTAGGTGTTCCATATGATGGTCTCCGACGTTGGACGAATGATCAGCTCTTCGTCGAGCTTCGCATCCGGATCAACGATCACACCGGAACCGTCCTCGGCATTCTTGAGACGATAGTGCGTAACAACAGCGCACTCCTTGGCAAAACCCTCAACGTGTGCGGCCTCTCTGCTCAAGAAACTTTTTGGGATCAACAACGGGAAGTAGGCATTCACATGCCCCGTCTCCTTGAACATACGGTCGAGTTGGTCTCGCATGTTCTCCCATATCCCAAAACCATACGGCTTGATCACCATGCAGCCCTTTACGGCTGAATAATCTGCAAGCCCAGCCTTGCGGACTAGGTCGATGTACCATTGGGAATAATCTTCTGCGCGGGATGTTATCTCTTTGCTCATGCACAAAGATAGGACGCGCTATTGTTTCCCATCGAAAAGGTAGAGAAGCTGTCCATCCGGCGACTGAAAGATCGCATTGCCGATGCGATTGTCGGCTGTGGGGATCTCCTCGATCGGCGTAAGCCCTAGCTGTTTGATGCGTGCAATGCGCTGTTCCATGTCGGGCATGAAGTACGTTAATGCCAGACTGGCGATATCTCGCTCCTCGTGGATGCCGATCTCGATGCGCTCGTCTCCCATGTTCACGTAGGGATAGGGCACTGAGTCGCCCCTTACCGGAGCAAATCCTAGGTCTGCCCACCAGCTTTGTTCGTAGCGAAGTTTAGTGGCGCTGGTGCTGTATTCTGTGAGGTTGCCGCAGACGGGGTTGAGAGTGCCCGTTGCTTTGAAGTCGTCTTCCATGGTTGATGGACGAACGGCCACGTAGACGCTATTCGGAGAGCGGAGTCGCAGTTCTTTATAGCTAGGACCTTCAAGATCAAAGGTTGTGAGGATCGTGAGTGAGTCGAGCTGGGCCTTCAGACGTTTGATGTTATCACAGCGGTAAACGATCACGGGTGAAGGCTGACTTGTCTTCACCAACGTGATGATCACCTGGCCATCAGAGAGGGTAATGGCTGAATCGATCTTGTCTTCAGGTCTTGAGAGGGGGCTGAACCCAAACTTGGTCCACCACGCCATTGATTGCAGGAGGTCCTTGACGCTGACGATCACGCGTGTGTGTGTGCCGATGATGGCCTTAGGCATCATCGACGAGGTCTGCGCCACTGTTTGTGAACACAAACCTGTAAAAACAACGACGAGGGTCAATAGTAGTCGCACGGTCAAGAATTATCTCCTGAGAACAATGGCATGTCTGGCGTTGGTGCGGTGAGTCCGAGGTGACGGTAGGCAAGGGGCGTTGCAATTCGTCCCCGTGGCGTCCGCTGAAGGAATCCCTGCTGGATCAAGAACGGTTCATACACCTCTTCAAGTGTACCAGGTTCCTCGCCAACAGCTACGGCAAGAGTCGAAATACCCACAGGACCGCCTGCAAACTTCTCGATAAGGGCCGAAATGATGCGTGCGTCCATCTCGTCGAGTCCGAACTCATCTACATCCAGGGCCTGCAGAGCAAGCCGGGCGATTTCAAGCGATACAATTCCTGTTCCCTTTACGTCGGCAAAATCGCGGGTGCGACGCAGAAGTCTGTTGGCAATACGTGGGGTACCTCGCGACCTGCGTGCGAGTTCATTAGCCCCCTCCACATCGATCTGTGCGTTGAGGAGTCCGGCACTGCGGGTGATAACACGTGCGAGTTCTGCTGCATCGTAATAGTCGAGTCTGTTGGTGATCCCAAATCGAGATCGTAAGGGGGCTGTGAGCAGTCCTTGTCGTGTTGTTGCACCGATGAGGGTAAAGCGCGGCACCGAGAGCTGGATGGAACGTGCTGCCGGACCGGAATCGATCATGATATCCAGACGGAAGTCCTCCATGGCCGAGTAGAGGTATTCTTCGACAACAGGGGAGAGTCTGTGGATCTCATCGATGAAGAGGATGTCGCCCTCTTCGAGGCTTGTAAGCAGTCCGGCAAGATCACCTGGCTTTTCCAAAACCGGACCCGACGTGATCTTGATCTGCGCACCCATCTCGCGGGCGATGATGTGCGAGAGTGTTGTCTTGCCAAGTCCGGGCGGACCCGTGAGCAACACGTGGTCCAGTGCCTCGCCCCTTCCCTTGGCAGCAGCGATAAAGATCTTGAGATTCTCTACGATCTTTGGCTGTCCGGTGAAATCCGAAAACGTAGCCGGACGCAAGGCTGCATCGGCATCATCATCAACACGGATCCGCGGATCTGTCTGTTCGTTCTGTCTGCTCATGAG
>CALMZQ010000228.1 GCA_937870915.1 uncultured Ignavibacteria bacterium | reverse complement strand
ATTCTCGATGAAGACCCTGTTCTGTCCGGCCGTTGTGTTAATGCTCACAGCGCCTTCTACCTTTATCACGCCGCCGATGGTAACGGGACCATTAGACTTCACCGTGGACGATCCTTCTGTTTCGGGTTTCCATTCGCGCCCTTCACCGGCATCGAACTCAAGGATGTCTACGCCTGCACATTTATAGTTCCAGAACCGATTGCCCCAATACACCGTCACCTTTGTTGTATCACTTTTACGGAGATCTGTCTTTTCTGCAACAAAGGATATCACATAGTTGCCAGGGGGCGTGTTTTTTCGGAATGGGAAGTCGTACACAAAAACACCGGCTGGGTTGGTTGTACCCTTTTCCGTGTAGGCTGGGCCGTTCTCTTCCACCTTGTTGTTGACAAAGATCCGTGCTCCTTCAAGGGGTGTTGTTCCATTCTTTGCGTTTACTGTTACACGCAACGTAGTGTCATTGGCAAGGGTGGCAATAACAATGGAGTCCTTGGGTGTGAGTTCCAGTGCGATCTTCGCTGCGCCAACATCAAACGATCCATTGCGAATGCGATAGTTGATCTCCGTGCCACTTACGTTGGAAACACATTTCCAATTGAATGTTCCGGCGATCTCCTTACGAACCGAGTCATACTTTGTGATGTTCACATCGTTGATGGCATGGTCGAAACACGCACACTTCTCCGTTGTTGAGAAGTTCTCCCAATACGTTGTGGTACCTGTTGACGGATCGTAGTTCTTGATGCCCGTAAAATTGGGGATCGTTATCTGGAGTCGTCTTGTTGGTCTCGTACGAAACGCCTCACGTAGCTCGAATTGCAATGTGAGAACACCGCCGACAAGCGAATACGTTACAGAATCTGTAGAGTGCGAGCTGAGCTTAAAGAGGTCTGCATCGCGCCACACCTCCCATGATGCCGTGTTCTGGGCACGAACGCTACCAAGGGCACATATCACGATAACCACGACGTTAACGAGAAGTCTCATCGCAACCTCCATATTGGAAGTGCCCAAAATAGGTCTTTTACCTAAAGAACAACCCGGATTCAGGAGTGGCTGCGGACCCCTCCGTCCGCAACTGCTGAACTCCTGAATCCGGGTGTTGGATATCAGCTCACAATGTGCATCAGTTCGAGTGTGCATTTCCTCACGGAAAACCGTGATTTAACTTCCTACCTGTTTTCAGGTATATTCCTTTCTATGTTCAGCAAGGTCATCAGATGTCTGGTCTTCTGTGTGGTGTGGGTTGTTTGTCCACCCCTGATGATGCATGCGCAGGACCCACGGTTCAGTGTTGAGCGTATCAAGGCGGCGGATGGTCAGCCCCTTAGCACTATTTACAGTGTGATGCAGGACCGTCACGGCTATATCTGGTTTGGGACAGTGAGTGGGCTTGAGCGCTATGATGGGTATGGATTCCGGTCGTACCGTTATGACGCGTTTAATGCTTCCGGACTCTCGGGGTATAAGGTGACCACTATTGTTGAGGACAGCTCCGGCAATATCTGGGCCGGTACACTGACCGATGGACTCAACAGACTCGATCGCAAGACCGACAAGTTCACACACTTCATTCACAACCCTTTAGATCCTCAAAGTTTGAGCGGTGCGCAGATCAACGCATTGATCACAGACCGCTATGGAAATGTGTGGATTGCAACAGATAAGGGGCTGGACAGATACATTAAGAAAACCGGGAAGATCAAACGCTATGCGTCTACACGAGTAAATGGACGGTCCTTTGCTCGCCCCACATCACTCTTTGTTGACCGAGTAGGTCAACTCTGGGTCTGCACGCGCGGTGGGTATTCAGACGGGATCTACGATGAGGTTGGCGCATCAATGAGTGTGTACGATGAACCAACCGATTCTTTCAGGACCTGGACCATATCCGCTACAGAACGGCGCGACTCGCGCATCTTGGGTAATGGTCCGGATGGGACCCTTGAATTTGGTTTTCTGTCGCATGGCAATCGCAACAACGCCGACCCCGATTTCATCCGTCGGTTCGATCCAAAATCCGGTGCGATCCACATTCTCCGCGTAGCTACTAGCGTTGAGGGAGCAACACGTGCAAAGTATGCTCTTACCGTAGACAGAGAAGGTTATTGCTGGTATGCCTCCATTGCAGGGTCAAAAAGTTCACAAGGCTATCACCCACACTACTCCGTGTACTGCGAAGCGCCGGACAGACTTCAGGCAGGGAGTGCCCCTCAGCCCCCTATCACCACCGGACCGATCATTACAGGACTACCGATCACATCGTTCCAAGACAGAGCAGGCACGATGTGGATAGGATTGGAGGACGGGCTGGTGAGGATCAGTCGCATCGGCTCGGGCATCACCACCTGGCGTCACGACCCACACGATCCAACCACGCTCAGTGAGCTACGCATTCGATCGGTTCTGGTAAGCACAGAAGGCGTGTTGTGGGTTTCAACCGATTACGGTCTGAACAGATACGACCCTCAGTCGCACGGGTGGATACGTTTCTATGCCGGAGACACAACGCGAGGTGCCCTACCAAATAGCACTGTGAACGTTATTTATCAAGGGGCTGATGGACGCCTACTGTTTGGCACGAACGGTGGAATGGCCGCATATGATGAAAGAAGAGGTCGGTTCTATGATCCCCTCCCACGGCTCCGCCAGCTCGACGGTGCACGCCCAATCGTATGGTCTATCCTACGCGATCGTAAGGGGCTCTTGTGGATAGGTACGCGGTATGAAGGCATTGCACAGTGTGGTGCAGACGGCAATCTCATTCAGTGGTTTCGTAATGATCCTAACGATCATAAGAGCATACTTGCAAGTGGCGTATGGTCGATGCTTGAAGACCGTCGCGGAAACATCTGGGCAGCCACCGATGAAGGACTCTGTAGGTTTGTGCCTGAGGAAAAAGCATTTCGTCGGTACGTACATCAAAAAGGGAATGACCGATCCATCTGCGGATCTCGCATTTGGACGATATACGAAGACCGCAACGGAGAGATCTGGGTTACCTCCTTTGGCGGTGGCATCAGCAGATACAACAGGCAGACTGATGACTTCACCAACATCACAACAAAGGACGGTCTGGTTACCAACAGCGTTGTAGGTCTGCTCGAGGACAACATCGGAGCATTGTGGATACCAACAACACAAGGACTTGTTCGGTGGCAGCCGCAGACAAATCGCTTTCGGCTCTATGACCGTGGTGATGGATTGCAAGGGAACGAGTTCACCTTTAAGGCCTTCTATAAGGATGCGCATGGCAAACTCTACTTTGGAGGGATCAATGGTCTGAGTACGCTCGACCCTTTGGATCTGCGCAACAACACTCAAGTGCCGCCAATTGTCGTAACAGGACTACGGATCTTTGATAGTCTTACAACAGCCGAAGTAAATGACAGAGACACTGTGCGGCTCGATCATTCCGAGAATTTCTTTTCGTTTGAATTCTCTGCATTGAACTACATCAATCCCGGCAAGAATCAATACGCATACATGCTTGACGGGGTTAATCCATCATGGGTACGAACCACTAGCGACCGCAGAGTTGCAAGCTATACCGGCCTTGCTCCGGGGGTATATACCTTTCGGGTACGTGGCTCGAACAACGACGGATTATGGAATGAGAACGGCATTGTGATAACGGTGATCATTGAGCCACCGTGGTGGGGTACGTGGACCTTTCGTGGAATTGTTGGACTCTTAGCCATCATCTTCACGGTAGTCGGCGTGCGTATCCGGACGCATGTTATCCGGAAGCATGAGCAGGAGAAGACCAATAGCGCAGTTCAGGCCACCCTTGAGTCGCAAGAGGCCGAGAGGCAGCGGATCGCCCGCGACTTGCACGACGGGATAGGTCAGCTCCTCGCTGCCGCCGGCATCAATCTCACGCGATTGCGAGACACCATCATTCGCCGAGCGCCGGCTGAGAGCAACATTGCGGATCTGTTGGAGCCCCTTGACAAAACCGAGTGGATCTTACACCGGACCACGGACGACGTGCGTACGTTGAGTCACGCCCTTGGTATTAGCACATTACAGGAGCTTGGCCTAACCGCAGCGTTAAGCGAGCTGCTGGCGAACATCAGTGCCAAGGAAGAGACCCGCTTTGATTTTGTGATCGTTGGTCTAGAAGGCAGACTTGCTGAGAACATTGAGATCGGACTCTTTCGCATTGCGCAAGAGCTGATAGCCAACGTTCTCCGTCACGCAGACGCCAGCGAGGCCAGCGTACAGGTGATGCAGGAAGGCGACGAGATCCGTCTTACCGTTGAAGACAACGGCATCGGCTTTGACATGTCCACCGCTCAGACCGGCATGGGCTTGCGCAACATCGCAGCCCGCGCCGCCGCTATTGGCGGCGAGCTTCACTACGATTCGAACGTGGGTCAAGGCACAACGGTAACCGTGGTGGTGCGCTCCGCGCAATGACTGACGTAGAACGTCGGGAGAGTAAGACTCCCGACGTCACTCCGGGAGAATAAGACTCCCGACGTCACTCCGGGAGAGTAAGGCTCCCGACGTCGCCCGACGTCGCTACAAACGAAGATTGGCGTAGATTTAGCACCCACCACGCCCCATGCTCAACATCCTCATTGCTGACGATCACGACATTTTTATCGAAGCGCTCGTGTCCTTGTTACAAGACACGGCCGAAATCAATGTCCTAGCAACCGCCTCCAACGGTCAGGACGCGGTGCGTCTTGTTGAGCAACACCCAGATGCAGACATCCTTGTGCTAGACATTTCGATGCCTGGCATGGATGGCATTGAAGCGCTTGCAGAAATCCGCAAGGGAAGAAGTTTGATCCCGGTTCTAATGCTAACACAGGAATATGCCGGTGGAACGATCTCTCGGGCAATGAAGGCCGGCGCATCCGGATACGTATTGAAGACTGCAGGCAGGGATGAGTTTATGTCGGCGATTTCTACGGTTGCCGGCGGAAACGAATACATCAGTGACTCGGCAAAGGAGTCGCTCATACAGCGCGTTACGGGGAAAAAGGAAGCCGGTGAGAACATTCCTCTCACACGTGCAGAACTTGAAGTCCTCCGCCTTGTTGCCAACGGAAAGACAACGAAGGAAATAGCCGAACAGCTGTTTGTTAGCCCATTTACCGTAGAGACTCATCGCAGAAATCTCCTGCAAAAGTTAAGCCTCAGGAATGCTGCAGCATTGGTGCGATATGCTATTGAAAATGGTCTTGCGGACGAATAGGCTTTTTAAGCGCCTTCTTTAAGCGCCTTCTTTAAGCGCCTTTGTAAGAGTGTAGTTTCGCGATATGAGTTTAACTAGCCAAAAGCCTCTTCGGCAGACCGCGGGAACGTTACGGATGTTCGATGTGGTGATGCTGGTCATCAGTCTCGTTATCGGGATGGGCATTTTTCGTGCGCCCGCCACGGTGGCGCAACGTTCCGGAAGTGAAACTCTCTTCTACCTGGCTTGGATCGCGGGAGGTGTGATTGCGATTTGCGGGGCCTTAGCCTTTGCAGACATTGGACGTCGCATGCCCGTTACAGGGGCCTACTACAGGATCTTTGCAACCGCATATCACCCGGTTGTTGCCTTTGCCGTGAACGTGATCATTCTCGTCTCGAATGCAGCTTCGGCAGCCGGAGTTGCCATTATTGGTGCAGAATATCTCGCATCATGGCTTCCGGGCGTTCATACGAGCATTACGGCTACGTCGATGATCATTGCGCTCTATGGACTCAACCTCCTCGGACTTCGCACGAGTGCTACCGTTCAAAACGTACTGATCGGGATCAAGATCGCGATGTTATTGTGCATCATTTCTGCCTTGTTCGTCATAGATAGCTCTGCCGGAATCGTCGTTGCCACATCACCGCATGATACGGGGCTATGGGAGTCGTTTGGACTTGCACTGATCGCCGTATCGTTCACCTATGGTGGCTATCAGTCCACGATCAACTTTGGTGGCGAGATTACCAACAGCACAAAGAAGATGCCCCTTGCAATCGTTCTTGGGGTGTTGATCATCACGTTGATTTATCTGTTGGCGAATCTTGCCTACGTGCATGTGCTTGGTTTTGATCAGCTAGCACATTCCACATCGATCGCGGCAATGGTAGTGGACAGACTCTTCGGACCTGCTGGGTCAACCATTCTCTCGGCGGTCCTTGTTATCAGCGTCTTCGGTTATATCAACGTTGCCATGCTCTCTAACCCACGCGTGATAGATGCAATGAGTGAGGATGGTGTTTTACCGGCTGGACTCTCTTCGACATCAGGGGGCTTTCGACACGGATCACTCATCGCCTTCACATTCTTGAGTGTTGCCTGTGTCTACCTTGGTGAATCGTTTGAGAAGATCTTGAACTACACGATTTTCATCGACGCTATTGGGTTAGCATGTGGTGCTATCTCGATCTACTGGCTTGGTGGACAACGGATACGTCCACATATCCACTTCGCTGTTGGCGTCTTTGTTCTTTCCTGTGTCTTCACGGCGGTAAACATCTTCCTGTTCGATACTCAGGCTGCCGTGTATGGTATGGGGCTGTTTGCGGTGGTGATTGGTGCGGGGATCGTCATGTACCGCATCACGCCTCGGTAGCGCTTCACTCCCCCTGTTGAGCATCCAGTAGCTGCCCTATGTGCAGTGTTGGGCTATCGTCCAAGCCGAAACACAAACGGTACAAATACATGGCACGCCACCTTTTGACCGTTATTGTCAGCGGGTGTAAAACGAATGGATCGAATGACCTCTAGTGCAGCGGGCTCAAGGATCTGATTGTCGCTTTCCAAGACCACTGCGGTGATAACGCTGCCATCTGTACCGATCAAAGCCTTCACCACTACGGTTCCTTCTATTCCGTTTCGCCGCGCCACCTCTGGATAGATCGTTGCCGATCTCAAGGCCGACTCGTCATACGAAGGCTCCTTTGTTACCACTATAAAATCGCCATCTGCAGGGGGCTCCTTCGTTACCGTCACATCTGCGCCATTCGGATCACCAAGTGGTCCGCCGCCATTGTCGCCACCGTTTGTTAGTGGGCCGTCTGCTTCTCCCACCGGACCGTTAGCTGGCGGAACATCGATTTCAAAGATGGTTTTGTCCGGTTCTGTCACCTTGTCAACGGCCGTATACACTCCACCGGAAGAATTGTTACGAACACGCACCTTCTTCGCAGCACCACCTTCGCCGCCGAAAAGATCGTTGATGATCTTGAACGACGTGGGGGGATCGATCGTGATCGATGTATACTCCTGTATCCCTTTGACGATTGGATATGTCTCTCTCGTAAGCGTGTAGGTGGCTAGCAGCACGGCCATCGTCACGAGAGCAAGCCCATAACCTGAATAGGCATCTCGTCTCATTTCTCCGGAGCGGTGCGGGTGACGGTATGAGGCGATCATGACGAGTCCCTTTCGTTGTACACTTTGAGGACACGAACGTTTTGTCAATGGTTACAATCAACACCGTGCCCCACGTGGTAATTTGCACGATGCTTCGCATCGCCCTTCTCCTCGCCTTCGGTTTCCTCCTCGCGGTGCTGCCAATTCTTGCCACTGATGAACACGAACACCAACTCATAGGGAACGCGGCGTTCATCAGCGTGGTTGCCAATGAAGATCAAGTGCGCACGTTGCTAACCTCAAATGATGTCTCGGAGATCATCGGCATCGTTGATGGTTTGGGAGGCGCAGACGTGCTTCTCACCTATGGCTTGATTTCGCAGGTGCTCTCTTCCCCAAAGGTTGATGCCCTTGCACTCCTTCGGGCCTTGCAGACGGCGGTGCTCGCACAACAACGTGGCGGGCGGATATACCTAGATGCCGCTACCCTGGCCCTTCTTCGCTCTACTGCACCCTCCCATGTCCACGCTCGCGATCTGCATCATCGCGTCACCCCTGCCGCAACATATGAATCGCAGCTGCACGCAATCACTCCGCTGCTGGCACAACCGTTTCTCCCTACTCTACGAGATCGATCAGAACAACAACTCACGTTTTCGTCGAATTCGGATACGCTGGATTGGACGTTGCCCGACTCTCTTCCTAGGGGGCTTACTGCTCCTGCTATGTACGCCCTCTTTCATGCTCGTAGTAGAGCTCTCCTGCTTCATGCAATGAGGCTGGGCGTAAGGACACAACGTACTCAGTTCGTCCGACTCGCCGTGATCAC
>CALMZQ010000227.1 GCA_937870915.1 uncultured Ignavibacteria bacterium | reverse complement strand
GTCATGCCTTCTTTCTTTTCGGATCCCTTCTTTCGCAATGCTGCACCGATCATCAAGATCGGCAGACAACGCCCCCTCTCTCCGGACGATGCTCCACCCCTTCCGCCTGAACTTGATCCGCGGAATGTCCCACTACGCTTTCGAGATCTGAAGACCGACCGATTCTGGCCGTTCTTCTTCTCGACGTTTGTTGCTACGGGTGCCCCGGCTCGCAGGATCATCACTCTTACCGTGTTGAAGCTTGCTATTGGCATCACAACACCATTGCTCCTGCACAAGCTTCTTTCTGCGCTTCCCTTGGTTACCGGAGCCGCAACCCTTCCATTGAGTGCTGTACTCACAGCGGTAACGCTTGGATTAATGGGTATGGTAGGAGCGCTCTTTCAGCAGCACTGGTACTTCAATGCGTTGCAGGGATTTGCTCTGATCATGAACGGCTTCAATGAACGCGTAGTCCATCATGCATTGCAGCTCCGCAGGTCTGCTCGTGCAAGCATGCAAACCGGCGATATGGTCAATCACCTGTCGAGTGATACAGATGCCATGGCCGAGAGTATGTTCATCATCCCGGAATTCACTAACACCATCCTGCAAACAGTTGCAGTACTTATAGTTCTGTGGTACTTCTTGGGTGCAGCCACATTGGCGGCCATTGCAACTCTCCTTATCGTTTCTCCGATGACGATCCTTGTTGCACGGAGATATCGCAAGCTCGATCACGTGATCATGGCCTTGCGCGATGACCGCGTAACGTTGATGTCTCAGATCCTCCAAGGAATCCGCGTTGTCAAGTTCCATGCTTGGGAAAATAGCGTCCGCTCAGAAGTAGCCTCGGTTCGATCCCGCGAGGTTGACACCCGCGTGAAGATCGTCCGCACCGACGCGGTAAGCACGGTGATCTTCATCTCTACAACAACTCTTGTTGCCTTTGCCGGCTTCGGCGCATTTGTCCTTTCTGGAGGCAGTCTCTCAGCACCATTGGTCTTTGCCTGTTTGGCACTTTTTGCCATGCTCGAAGAACCCTTTGGTATGGTGAGCCACCTCCTTGCTAATCTTCAACACGCACGTGTGGCGGCTACTCGACTCCACGCCTACTTCAGTGCACCGGTTCGCAGAAACGATGAGCGACCTCTCTCAGCCCCTTCTCAGGCAGTTGGTATCCAATGTATGGGGCTTACCATGCAATACCCGGATGGTACAGAGCCTGCGCTGCACAACATCTCGCTGGATATTCCGGCCGGACGGAGTGTGGCTATCATCGGTACCGTTGGTGCGGGGAAGAGTACGTTATTGCGGACACTGGCCGGACTCCATGTTACCCAACAGGGTACGGCTACATTTCCGGATCTCGCGTCAGACATTCGCCCGCGCTCTGGATACGTGCCGCAAGAGGCATTCATTCTGAATGCTACTGTTCGGGAGAACATCATATTTGGGGACGACTATGATGCTGGACGTCTTGCCCATGCCTTGCATACGTGTGCCTTGGAGCCGGACCTTGATCAAATGCCTGCCGGACTTGCTACAGAGATCGGTGAACGTGGAGTAAATCTGTCGGGTGGACAAAAACAACGTGTCTCGCTCGCCCGCGCTGCCTTCCACCGTCCGGGCATCGTGTATTTGGACGACCCACTTTCGGCTGTTGACGGACACACGGAAGACGTCCTTATCAACAGACTCCTATTTGGCGAATGGCAGCATATCACCCGTATCGTGGTAACTCATAGGCTTGCACATCTTGCATTGTTCGATGTGATTGTTCTCCTCGATAGGGGGCGGGTAGTTGTCTCTGGCTCATATGCAGAGGTGATGACAAACGATGCTGTACGTGAGCTCGTTGAGTCGGCGCTTGTCTCTGCCGAGCACAACACAAATCCTGCTCGCGCTATGGAGCCATCTACACCCCCTGCTGCATCGCATACACTACCGGATGAAGTACAACATGAATCGTCTCGGCTTACAGAAGACGAGGACAGAGCAACAGGTGCTGTGCGCACAGGTGTGTACATGGAGTATCTGCGGGCAATGATCGGCAGACGTCCACTGTTGAGCCCCTTTATCCTTGTTGCTTTGATCAGCACTGCTATTGGAATCACGATCCTTCCGATCATTCAAACGAGCTGGTTGGGATATTGGACGGATACCTTCAGCACTGCTACTACACAGGGTACACATGGTGTATGGGGCAGCATTGTTGCACTCTCGGGCATTGATGTGTCTGCTTCCACTTCTGCGGTTATTGCCTATGGAGTGCTTGGCATCATTGTCCTTACGGGATGGTATGGGGAACGACTGCTCTGGCTCTACCGTGCAGCAGCTGCCGGACGGATCATTCACGACCAAGCTCTGCTTGGTGTGTTGGCAGCACCCTTGCGGTTTTTTGACAGCACTCCGATGGGGAGGGTGCTGAATCGATTTGCGCGCGATGTTGAGGCCGTAGACGATCAACTTTCATGGAACATCGAACAGTCCTTCAAGTCCCTTGCTCAAACCATAGGCGCACTTGTGCTCATCCTTGCGGTGATGCCAATCATCATTGTGGTGATCGTGCCGGTGTTGTTCCTGTATTATCGTCTTCAACGCGACTACCGGCTGAGCGCTCGCGAAGCAAAACGATTGGAGTCCATCGCCCGCTCACCGCGCTACGCTCATTTCAAGGAGTTGGTAACGGGGCTTGATGTGATCCATGGATTTGGACGTGAAGCATTCTTCATCGACACCTATCACAACATTTTGTGCGGATATCAACGGGCCTTTTGGTGCAGCATCATGCTCAACCGGTGGTTCAGCACGCGCGTACCCATCATCAGCGGCTTTGTTGGACTGGCTACGAGTGTGGCCATTCTTTTCCTCGCCTGGCAGGGTGGGATCTCGCCCGGTGTTGCCGGCCTTGTGCTGACCTATGCGTTGAGTTTTTGGATGAGCCTGAATTGGACCGTGCGTGCGTTCAGCGAGGTAGAATCCCGCATGACGTCGGTGGAACGTCTTCGGTATTATGCAACACTCGAACCAGAGCCACAAACCACGTTAGAACCAGAACTCTCCAACGATGTTGAGTGGCCTACACATGGGGCTTTGGAGCTTCGTGATGTCTGCGTGCGATATGCATCACACCTACCACGTGTATTGCATAACGTGAGTTTCAGTGTAGCACCGGCGTCTAAGGTGGGAATCACCGGACGAACGGGGTCGGGCAAGAGTACACTCTTCCAAACATTGTTCCGATTTGTTGAACCTGAATCGGGATCGATCTTGGTTGACGGTGTAGACATCACGCGTGTTCCTCTTCAGCGCCTACGCAGAAGTCTGGCCATCATCCCACAGGATCCAACGTTGTTTATCGGTACTGTTCGCATTAACCTCGACAGGTTTTCTGAATGTACGGACAACGAAGTATGGGAGGCCCTACGCCGTGTGCAGCTGGCCGACCATATTCGTTCCTTGCCACAAGGACTTCGTGCACCTGTTCTTGAGGGTGGTGCAAACTTCTCACAGGGGCAACGTCAGCTTCTTTGTCTGGCACGAGCCATCCTCACGCGCGCACGCATCATCGTGCTCGATGAGGCCACGGCAAGTGTTGACCTTGCAACAGACGCCGTGATCCAACGCACAATTCGAGAAGAGTTCGCGGGCGTAACGGTACTTGTGATTGCTCACAGGTTAGATACCGTTGCCGACGCCGATCTGCGTGTTGAGTTGGCTCATGGCAAGGTTGTGGCTATCACCACACGTTAACCTCACGTTCTAGGTCTACACCAAATCGATCATGTACGCTCTGCTGAATACGTGTTGCAAGATCTATGATCTGCGCACCATCAGCAGAGCCGTGATTTACCAGTACGAGAGCTTGGTGTGCATGAACCCCCGCATCGCCCTCTCGAGCCCCTTTCCATCCACATTGGTCAATGAGCCATGCGGCAGCGAGTTTTGACGATCCGTCCGGCTGTTGATAGAGTGGAAGCAAAGGATACTGATCTCGTAATGCAGAGGCTACAGATGCGCTCACTACCGGATTCTTAAAGAACGATCCTGCGTTGCCGATCAATCGAGGGTCAGGTAGTTTACGCTGACGTATCGCAATAACACATGCGTAAATGTCCCCTACCGTCGGTTGTACGATGCCGCGCAGAGACAGTTCATCAGACACATCCCTATAGCCTGCATGGATCACGGGATCTGTTGACAAACGATAGGTGACCGCTGTGATCACATAACGGTCGCGGAGTTCGCGCTTGAAGACGCTCTCTCGGTAACCAAATGCACACTCATCCTTGGTGAACGTACGAGATTCTCCAGTCGCAACGTCTATCGCATCGAGCTCTACGAAACACGATGCTTGTTCAACGCCATATGCACCGATGTTCTGCATCGGTGCCGCACCAACAGTGCCGGGGATCAAGGCTAGATTTTCAAGTCCACCCCAACCACGATCGACCATCCACGATACGATGTTGTGCCAGGTTTCGCCCGCCCCTATCCGAACGGTGACGCGTGTTCCTTCAATAGAGGCAACACGCTCCATAAGGCGGATATGAATGACGAGCCCCTTCACTGTCTTGGTGAGGAGCACATTGCTGCCACCTCCAAGGATATGCATTGGGAGTCCCTGTGTTCGGGCCCATGCTACTGCCTCAAGGAGCTCGTCGATTGTAGTTGCCTTGGTGAAATACTCGGCAACGGCATGAATCCTGAATGACGTGTAGGGTGCGAGGTCAATGTTACTAAGGGGCGTCATGAAGCATCATCTGCTGATTACTAGCGGAATCGAACGAAGTCCGCCCGCTGCCGTAACAAGGAGGACGTAGCGTCCGGTTGCAAGAGAGCGAACATCGATACGTGCAGCATCTGAACTGAGTTGTTTTGTCAACACCACACTTCCCAGCATGTCTACGATCCGAACTGTTGATTCTCCATCCACACCACCAACGGTGATCACGTCTCGAGAAGGATTTGGTGAAACACTGATCTCTGACAACTGATCTTCATCCACGGTTGTAGACCCAATCTCCCAGCGATAGGTAAGCCCCTTAACCATACCTTCTGCAGTAAGCATGGAGATCTGCGAGTATCCGCCGGGGATGTAGGCGGCACGCACATCTTCGAGGTCGTCTTCTGCCAATGAGAACACTCCCTGATTGTCGAGAATGTCATTTCCGCGCAACCCCACCTGAGCAACCACAGACTCCGAGATTTCACCCGCTTGGTCATAGACCATATCAATACGTCCGCCTTCATGGATATGGATCTGGAACGAGAACCGACCTATGTCTGTTGCCTGTCCGGTTTGCCAATTGAACTTGCGGATCTTGAAGTTTCTCCATTCAACGGCGATGATCCGATTGGGTGCATCACCCAGCACCTTCCACGCAATCCGCCACGGTGTTGGTGCTGTAGTGTCGGGGTTTAAATAGCCGGAGAATGCGGAAATGATCAACGAGGCATTCTCATATCTCGCCAATGGATTTGTGACCCACGATTCCAGTCTTTCAGAATCAAACGCCACAAATCCGTTGTTCGCTACGTCCATCCTCGTCAAGGTACGATCGCTTATCTGCAGCGGGAATGGGAGAACCACGGTGGACGTACGGTCTGTAACCATGGCTTTATCTCGCAATACGATGGGATCTTCAAGAGGAACAAAGTCTGTGACCATAGCCGACATATTGTATTCACGTGCGAGCAATGGCATACGACGTGGTTGTTGCACATACAAAGCACCGTTTACGCCAAACCCGGGATAGATAAAAGCATCTTCTCGGTAGGGGGCTTTCAGCATCGTATCAATAGTGGGCTGAATCGAATAATAGTTTGATGCATCGATATCTTCAATCACTGCCACTCCATCTTCGGGTACCGTTCCGGTTGCTACTGTTCCGCCATTCGAAGTGTTGGTTACGATGTACGGCATACCGCCTGCAAGAATGGTCCTGGTAGGCACTGCCGCTGCATCCCACTCTGCCACTCCGAGAGCAACAGATGTAGTGAGATTGGGCAAAGTAGATACCGAAGCCACCTGAATAGTGAGTGGTTCGTTAGAATCTGTGAGGTCCACAACAACTTTATTCGGTGTGAACTTGCGTCCAATGGCAGTTGGGACTGCGATGTACCTACCCAACGGCAAGGTCTGCTGTATCACAATGGAAGAACTCCCCGATACTGGCTGTGGCAAGGGAACGTACGTAAACACTCCATCCAACAGTTCACTAAACAAGTTCAACGTAACCGGCGTTGTGTCTCCATCATTGTTGATCACAAGGTTTACTGCACGCCCCTTCACAAGCATGAGGTTGAATTCTGTGAGGGTGTCTGCAATCATTACACCCGTGGCAACGGTTTGTGATGCCATCGAGATTGGGAACTTCGTGTATGGTGGTGGGACAACAACTTCATACAGTCCCAGACCAAGACCCGAGAACGTATATCGACCACTAGCGTCACTCGTCACTGAAGTATCACCTGTCGTTGGGGGCGACTGACGATACGTATCGTCGATGATAGGTTTGATCAAGAGCCGAACACCAGCAATCGGCTGTAATGTAACGGCATCCTTTACCACTCCGGTAAGTGTATTGTATTGTGGTTGTGGAGCATTCCCCAAGCACGCGGCAGAGCGTATAAAACTCTTAAGTACCGATCGGTGCATCGGATGGAATT
>CALMZQ010000226.1 GCA_937870915.1 uncultured Ignavibacteria bacterium | reverse complement strand
GTACGTATCGATCAGTCGCATTGCGGCTGAGCTAAACATCTCGTTTCATTTTCTCACCAAGGTGCTGCAACAGCTCACGCAATCGGGGATCATGGTCTCGTACAGAGGACCAAAGGGCGGAGTTACACTGGGTAGACCGTCAAAGTCTATCACACTCTATGACTTGATCGCCGCGATCGACGGAACAGACATATTTACGGAATGTATGTTGGGTCTTCCAGGTTGCGGCGAGGCAGAACCGTGTCCTGCCCACGAACATTGGACCGACGTTCGCGTCCGTTTTGCAGGCATTGCAAAAAAGGTTACGCTCCTCAGCCTTGGTGCCAAGGCCAGTGAGTTGAATGTTCGACTCGCACAAGAGTTCAAGAAAGTCCCCGAAGTAGAGAAACCATGACAAAAGTCATGGAAAAGTGATGTGGTTTGGTGGAAAGTTTGCATTCAACAACATTCACCTGACTCTTTGTGACACGTGTACCCCCATCTCCGACAATCCCTGCATTGCGTTGTACGCATTGCGGGGAACCCTGTGCGGATCGATCCATCGGTAGTGGGGCAGAGATATTCTGCTGTACTGGGTGTAGGAGTGTCTACGACATTCTCCAACAAAGCGGAATGTGCGACTATTATGTATTCGATGGTGCTGCAGGTGTTTCGCAACGTGGTCCGGCTCGCGACCGATCGGTGTATGATGTACTCGACGATGCTGCAACATCCGCACGGTTTGTTGACTATGCACAAGGTCCCATCACACGCGTCCGCCTCGTCTTGCCAGGGATGCACTGTGCCAGTTGCGTGTGGCTCCTCGAACAGCTACATCGATTCGATCCCGGGATCCGCTCATCCCGCGTTGATCTCATGCGCAAAACCATTGAAGTGGAATTCGACAACACTCGCACCGGACTCAAGTCCATTGCCAACATTCTCAGTTCCCTGGGATACGAGCCCCTTCTCACAAGTGAAGGGACCGAACATGACCAAGATGCGGAGAGACGTGAAGCAACGAGGAAGATTTACCTCCGTCTCGGAGTTGCCGGATTCGCAGCCGGAAACGTGATGATGATCAGCATCGCACGTTATGTAGCCGGCGAAAGTGGCATGGACCTCACTCTCCTTCGTCTTTTCACTGTACTAAGTATCGCTCTGAGTATACCGGTGTATTTCTTCAGTGCGTCACCATGGCTTTTATCGGCTATGGCAAGTCTGCGTAGGCGTGTTGTAAACCTTGACGTTCCTGTAGCTCTTGGCATTACCACACTGTTTGTACGAAGCATCTTCGATATCGTATCAGGAGGGGGCGAAGGGTTCCTTGACTCTTTTGCCGGGCTTGTTTTCTTCCTCCTCATCGGACGATTGTTCCAGCAAAAGGCATTTGATGCTGTCTCCTTCGACAGAACCGTGCGCTCGTTTTTTCCTCTTTCAGTCCGACGTGAACATAGGGGGTCGGAATCAGTTGTACCGATCGATGTTATTCGAACCGGCGACCTTATGATTGTTCGAAATGGCGAGGTGATTCCAGCCGATTCGATATTGATGAGTGCCACGGGGTATGTTGACTACTCCTTTGTTACGGGTGAGAGCGTTCCTATTGAATGTACCTCCGGAACGATGATCTATGCCGGTGGCAAGGTAGTTGGAACTGCCGTCCGTCTTACTGCTACACGTCCCGTTTCTCAGAGCTATCTCGCATCCTTGTGGGAACGAACGGCATCTCGCACACCTCGATCTTCCTATGTGAAGTTGAGTGATCGGTTTGGACTGTGGTTCACCGCAGGGACTATGGCGATTGCTGTTACGGGTGCTGTTATCTGGTTGCCGAATGTAGCCCTAGCTGTGAACGTCTTCACTGCCGTGCTCATCATCGCGTGTCCGTGTGCGCTCACACTTGCTGCACCGATCACGTTAGGCACTGCTATGGGAGTCCTCGGCAGATACGGCATGTACATCAAGAACATCGGTGTACTTCTAGAACTCAAGAACGCTAACACGGTTGTCTTTGATAAGACAGGCACCTTAACATCTGCGAAACACGACGTGGTGTATCATGGATCGCCCCTTACACCCGAAAAGCAAGAAGCCATTGAGGCAGTGGCCTCACATAGTGCACATCCCGTTAGTCAGAGTATTGCGGGAAACATGACACCCTCTTCAACTGCCAATGTTATGGTAGAAGATGTTGGAAGGGGCGTGCGGGGAAGAAGTAACGGTCACGAAATAGTGATAGGCTCTACGGCCTACATTTCAGAGATTCTGGGAGACATTTCAATCGCAGATGACGTGGGCACAGCCGTTGCCATAGACGGAGTGTTTATGGGCAGGTTTGTGATGCGCTCTCATGTTCGCGAAGATGTTCCCGACATGGTGCAAGATCTTCGTGCATCATCGATTCACACGCGATTGGTGACGGGAGACACGGACAGAGATGCGGTAGTGCTCCAAGAGGTGTTTGCAAGAGATGAGATGCAGTTCCGAGCCTCACCATCTGAGAAGGTAGCGGCAGTAGAAGAATTGCGAAAGAATGGAGCTATCGTACTCATGGTAGGAGACGGCCTGAACGACGTGTCTGCGATGGCAGCCGCTGACGTTTCTATCGCTGTTACCGATGAGACATCAACTCTAGCGCCGGCCAGTGACCTTGTGATGCCAGCTGCAAGACTTGCTGATCTACCCGGACTCTTAATGTATACCCATGAACTCACGCGGGTAATCTCTGCAGCCTTATGGTTCACGATGGCATACAATGTTGTTGGTATATCCTTGGCACTTGCCGGAATTCTCACACCGGTCATCACAGCTATCATGATGCCCGTGAGTTCGCTGCTTGTTGTTGGGATGAGTGTTGCCGGGGCGCGACTTTTTGCAAGGAGGTTCGCATGAGCGTTATGCCATTGCTTGTGATCTGCAGCATTCTGGTAGCCGGTGGATTCCTGCTCGCCTTTTTGTTTGCAACAAAGAGGGGCCAGTATGATGACCTCGGAACACCTGCTGTTCGAATGCTCTTTGATGATGTTCACAAGAAAACTGAGAACAATTAAACAATTCTTTTACGCTCACTATTCCGGGTTGGGAGTATGGACACAAATGTACCGTTAGGTAATGAACGTGGCGGACGCGTTGAAACAGTTGCCTACGACAATAACATCGTCCGGATGTTCGCCATCGCTTCGCTTGTCTTTGGAATCGTAGGATTTCTCGTAGGCATAATCGTTGCGATCAAGCTCTACTTGCCGGGGTTTCTGGGGGGGATAGACTTTCTCTCCTACGGTAGACTTCGTCCGTTGCATACAAATGCAGTGATATTTGCCTTTGCCGGCAACGCCATATTCCTTGGCGTGTACTATTCACTCCAGCGCCTTTGTAAAACGCGCATGTTCAGCGATACCTTGAGCAAGATCCACTTCTGGGGTTGGCAACTCATTATTGTGAGCGCGGCTATCACACTCCCGTTGGGCATCACAACGAGCAAAGAATATGCTGAGTTAGAGTGGCCAATTGACTTGGCGATCACCCTTGTTTGGGTTGTATTTGGATGGAACATGATCGGTACCATACTGCGCCGCAAAGAACGGCACATGTACGTGGCAATCTGGTTCTATCTGGCAACCTTCCTCACGGTAGCACTTCTGCATGTGGTGAACTCTTTGTCGCTTCCGGTACACCTGCTGAAGAGTTATTCGATGTATGCTGGAGTGCAAGACGCGCTCGTTCAGTGGTGGTACGGACACAACGCTGTTGCGTTCTTCCTTACAACGCCGTTCCTCGGCATCATGTACTACTTCATTCCAAAAGCCGCTGAGCGTCCGGTATTCTCATATCGACTCTCCATCATCCACTTCTGGGCCTTGATCTTCCTCTACATATGGGCCGGTCCCCATCACTTGCTCTATACGGCACTGCCAGACTGGGCGCAGTCCTTGGGAGTGGTCTTCAGCTTTATGCTTATCGCACCGTCATGGGGCGGGATGGTCAACGGACTTCTAACGCTTCGTGGTGCATGGGACAAGGTTCGTACCGATCCCGTTCTGAAATTCATGGTAGTGGGGGTAACTGCCTATGGCATGTCTACGTTTGAAGGTCCGATGATGTCGTTGAAGAACATCAATGCCCTCACGCACTATACAGACTACATCATCGCTCACGTTCACCTGGGTGCGCTCCTGTGGAATGGCGGTCTGACGTTTGCGATGCTGTACTACATCTTCCCGCGCATCTATCGCACCAAGCTCTACTCTATATCGATGGCGAACTGGCACTTCTGGCTCATGACGCTTGGCGTGTTGATCTACGTGATCCCTCTCTATTGGGGAGGAATAACACAATCCTTAATGTGGAAGCAGTTCCTACCAGACGGTACGCTACAGTATCCGAATTTCCTTGAGACTGTAACGCAACTCATACCAATGTATGTGATGCGTTCGATAGGCGGCACTCTCTATCTTCTCGGTGCCTGCGTAGGGATATGGAATCTGTACAAGACAGCACGAAGTGGCAAACTCCTCGCCAATGAAGAAGTGCAGGTTGTTAATCGTATGGCTGAGAAATCGCACGAACCAAAAGAAGGATGGCACAGACTTCTCGAAGGTACGCCAGTGAGATTTAGTCTCCTGATCTTTGTTGCCGTTCTCATCGGTGGTGTAGTGGAGTTCGTACCAACGGCACTTGTTGAGTCGAATGTTCCAACTATTGCCAGCGTCAAGCCATACACACCACTTGAACTGGAAGGCCGAGACATCTACGTCCGAGAAGGGTGCTATACCTGTCACTCGCAAATGATCCGTCCGTTCCGCAGCGAAACGGAGCGCTATGGAGAATATTCAAAGGTGGGCGAGTTCATCTACGACCGTCCATTCCAATGGGGCTCCAAGCGTACCGGTCCTGATCTGCATCGCATTGGTGGCAAGTATCCAAATGCATGGCATTGGAAACACATGAATGAACCACGATCAACATCTCCGGGCTCTATCATGCCGAGCTATGGTTGGATGTATACGGTTGATCTGGATGTTTCACACACTGAAGGTAAGATTCTCACAATGCAAAAACTCGGTGTGCCATATCCGGATGGGTTTGCAGCCACAGCCGTAGCAGATCTTCAAGCGCAGGCCGCAACGATCGCCGAAGAACTTGGAAATGCCGGCATCAAGAACGTTGATCCCAAGAAGGAGATCGTTGCCATGATCGCATATCTGCAGCGTCTCGGTACCGATGTTAAAAAGATGCCGCCTACGGCATCAGGTAACTGAGGTGCCCCATGTATAAAAACGTTCTTGCAAGCATCCCAGGTATCGAGTGGTATCCTGTGGTTGCCCTCTTGTTCTTCTTCAGTTTCTTCGGTGTCTTGATTGTCTGGTACTTCCGTGCCGACCAGCGCCGTCTTGAGGCCCTCGCCGCCTCCATCCTCAACGATGGAACGCCGAGTACCGATCCCAACTCTCCATCGAAAACAATGCAAGGGAGCTGACCATTATGGCACAACAGGAAAAAGATCGGTTAATGGATCATGAGGCCGATGGTATTCGTGAGTATGACAATGACCTGCCACGCTGGTGGCTATACGGGTTCTACTTCACGATTATCATGAGTCTGATCTATGTGTTCTACTACCACATCTATTCCGGTCCGGATTGGAATGTGCTCTGGTATGGTCCTCGTGGTCAGGTGAATGAGTACACAGCGCAGGTTAAGGAAGCTCAGGCGTCAATGGCCGCTGCACCTAAGAAGGCTGCGGTAAAGGCTGTGCTGCTTACAGACAGCGAATCGCTTGAAAAAGGGAAGGCGATTTTTAATGGTACTGACAATCTCTGCGCTACCTGCCATCGCGAAGATCTTGGAGGACAGGTTGGTCCGAATCTTACGGATGATCTCTGGATTCATGGTTGTTCACTCGAACAGATCATGGCCAACATCACAACAGGATTCCCTGACAAAGGAATGCTGCCGTATGGTAGTAGCAACAAACTCTCAGACGAACAGCTTATGCAGGTTGCGTCATATATCATTTCGAAGCGTGGTAGCAACCCACCGGATCCTAAACCAGTTGACGAAACGCGAGAAATCCTCTGTGATCGTGACGCTTCGCCAGCGCAGTGATTTCCGTCACAGGCTTTCATCCGCGTGTGATGTAGGTTAGCGTGTCACCACCTGAAAGTGCCAGCCATGTCGATCATTGACCTCGATCTTGTAGAGGATCACGAGCGTTTCCGAGCTGAGCTCGGTAGTATCCAACCGGACGGTAGACGTCGGTGGATCTATG
>CALMZQ010000225.1 GCA_937870915.1 uncultured Ignavibacteria bacterium | reverse complement strand
GAAGCCTGGAGGCTGATACGATCCGAATCGATACCGTTCGCGCTGATACAGCTGCGATCGATTCAACGATCTTGAAAACACTCGAAGATGAAGCTCGGTTGCGTTCGAACATGCTCCGTGTTCAAACAGGAGCCGTAAAGTCAGGACAGACTCTTAGTGATACTCTCACGATGCAGGTGATGACCATAGAGTCCGATACGGGCACGGCATCGTACTACGCAGAAGCCTTTCATGGCAAAAAAACATCGAGCGGCGAACGGTATGACATGAATGATTTTACATGTGCCCACCGATGGCTCCCATATAACACTCGCCTGCGAGTAACGAACCTCAAGAACGGGAAGTCTGTGGTAGTGCGTGTAACTGACCGCGGCCCATGGAAACACACAAGATTGATCGATGTATCCAAAGGCGCGGCCAAGGAACTAGATATGATCCGTTCCGGAACAACACGTGTTGTGATAGAAGTTGTAGCGCCCGATAAATGATTAGAGGAACGGGATTTTGACAACTTCAGCCGGGAATGTTGTACCTCTGGCGGCTATCTCGATCATTGTGCCCGGTGCGCTGAGTGCAGTAGGGACGTAGCCGAGTCCAATACCGGTACCAAGTCCGGGTGATGTATTGCCGCTTGTAACGGTACCAACATTCTCACCACCAGAAACAATGGTGTATCCCGTACGTGGAATGAGTTTCTCAGATCTCATGGCAAACCCTACAAGCTTGCGTGTCGGTCCGTTGGTTTTAACGTCATTGATCACATCGCTGCCATTGAACGAACCCTTGGCCAACTTCGTGATCCATCCAAGACCCGCTTCGATTGGATTTGTCTCATCTGTGATGTCGTTGCCATACAGACAATATCCTTTTTCCAGCCGCAGAGTGTCTCGTGCACCCAGCCCGATCCAAGCGATTCCAAACTCTTTACCGGCTTCGAAGATGGCGTTCACAACATTCGTTGCAACGTCAACGGAACCACTGAAGTAGAGCTCAAAGCCGATCTCACCAGTATATCCGGTCCTCGAGAGGATCATTGGGACACCGGCAAGTGTACCTTCTACAAATCCATAGTAGGAAACGTCGTCAAGCTTCGCGTCGGTCAACTTCTGGAGTGTTTCAATACTCTTTGGACCCTGAACAGCCAGCAGATGAATGTTGTCGCTCTGGTTGTCTACCGATACATCGGAGAAACGAGCCGCGTGCTCCATTACCCAAGCAAGGTCCTTGTCCACATTTGCGCCGTTGACCACGAGCATATAGTCGTTCTCGCCCTTCATGTAGACGAGGAGATCGTCTACAATCCCACCATTCGGACGAGTGAGCGCGGAATATTGCGCCTTGCCCGGAACGAGTTTAGACGCATCGTTCACCGTGAGGAGTTGGATGAGTGGAAGAGCATCGGCCCCCTTTACCATAAACTCGCCCATGTGTGATACATCAAAGACACCAACGCCATTGCGGACGATACGGTGTTCTTCGAGGATGCCTGTTGGATATTGGATTGGCATCTCAAATCCGGCAAAAGAGACCATCTTTGCGCCGGCAGCAACGTGGATGGCATGGAAGGCGGTAAGTTTCATCGTGCTACTTTCGTACGTGGAGTTGCGAATATAACCCTGATCTCATGCCCGATAAGGGGCTGGAGTGATTGTAATGGTGTTTTTGATGTGGGGAGGAATTGCTGCGATCGCCGGATTGCTAGTCCTTCTTGTTGAGTCGGTTGTTGGATTGCATGCTTCTGATGAGTCATACGCCAACGTGATTCTGTGGCTGATCATCACCCCGATCGCTGCAGTTGGTTCCATGGTGCATAAACGCATGAAGGCCAC
>CALMZQ010000224.1 GCA_937870915.1 uncultured Ignavibacteria bacterium | reverse complement strand
GGATGGCTCTTGATGGCATTTCTGGTGCTCGCCCCCTTTGTAAAGGTGGGTGGGCACCAGTTTCTTCTGCTGAACATCATTGACAGGGAGTTTGTTCTTTTTGGGATGCCCTTCTGGCCCAATGACTTCTACTTAGTAGCGCTTCTGTTCCTAACTGGTGTGATAACAGTAGTGCTCTTTACGGCAACACTTGGGCGAATATGGTGTGGCTGGCTATGCCCGCAAACGATCTTTATGGAGATCGTATTCAGGCAGATCGAGTATCTCATCGAGGGCGGTCCAAAAGAACAAGCACAACGTCACGCTGGACCGTGGAATTGGGACCGCTTATGGCGCACCGGACTTAAGATCGTTGTCTTTTTCGCGATCAGTTTTGGCATCGCCAATGTATTCCTCTCCTACGTTATATCGAGCGACGTGCTTTTGCAGTACGTTAAGAATGGACCTGCGGCACACCTTGAACTCCTTGGCGGATTACTCTTTTTCACCTTTGTGTTCTTCATGGTGTTCTATCGGTTTAGAGAGCAGGCCTGTCTTATTGCATGCCCTTACGGACGCTATATGTCCGCTCTTGTGGACGAGAACACGATTGCCGTAACGTATGACTTTAAACGTGGTGAGAGTCGTGCTAAATGGACTAAGGCTGATAATGAAGCGAAAAAGCAAGCAGCCACAACGACATCAACATTCTCTCGTCCGGAACAGAAGGGGGACTGTGTTGATTGTCACCAGTGTGTTACGGTCTGTCCAACCGGCATCGACATCAGAAACGGCATTCAATTAGAATGTGTCAACTGTACAGCGTGTATTGATGCCTGCGACGAAGTAATGGACAAGGTTGGGCTCGATCGTGGTTTGGTTCGTTACAGCAGTCTCAATGCCGTTGAGAACGGTAGAGCCAAAGTGTTCACAAAGCGAATCAAGGCCTACTTGGCTGTTTGGTTTGTGATGGTTGCCGCCGTGTCTACACTCTTCATCTTTCGTCATGACCTTGATGTGGTAGTGTTACGACAAGAAGGCACCACGTGGGTAACGATGCAGGAGGGAATTGCCAATTTTTACCGACTGCAGATCATCAACAAGACTGATCACGACATTCCCTACGAGATGCATGTAACGTCGCCTCATGGTTTCACCATCAAGAATATTGGCCTTCCATCACATGTTGGCTCTGAAGATATTCTGAAGGGGCGATTCATCATCATCCGTGAGAATGACGCGCCGAAGTCCACAGAAACAACGCTTACCATTGAGATGACAACGAACGGTAAGGTGTTCCACACCGTCACCACGTCCTTCATCGCACCTTGAGGTATTTATGAAAAGACTGCACTGGGGTTGGCGCATCGGGATTGTCTACACGTTGTTCGCAAGTGCAACTCTCGGGTTTGTGGCATTTGCGCTAACGACATCAGTGGATCTCGTTCGGCCAGACTACTATGAGGAATCTCTGAGGCATGATGGTATGATGGCAGATCGGTCCCGAGCAGATGCGAGTGGCAGCAGAATGGTTGTTGCGTCGAGGCAGCTGACTGTTACAACGTCTCCGACCGCCATGCCCACTGGACCAATTCGCCTTAGCTTCTATAAGCCGGATCAACCGAATCTCGATGCCAAACTGGTAGTAACGGCCAATTCGGACGGAATAGCCAGCGTTAGCCTTGCTTCACTGTCCTCTGGCAAATGGAGGATCACTGCTCAATGGTCAGGGAACGGGACAACGTTTGAACTCACCAATTCGATCGTTTTGGAGTAGAGCGTGTTAGAGCCCCTTGCTGGATTCTTTCTTGGATTGGCCGGTAGTCTGCATTGCGCTGGCATGTGTGGTCCAATTGCCATGTCCTTGCCAAGTGCAGGGGGCAGGGGAGTACGTCGAGTTGTTGAAAAGAGCGTGTACCAATTTGGACGTATCGCAACCTATGCGCTCCTCGGCGCAGTGGTTGGTCTTGGTGCGAGCGTCTTTGATCTTGCCGGATTTGGCAGGATTGCCTCGATTACGGCAGGAACGATGATGATCGCTACGGCTGCTTTACAACTCGTCTGGCACCGGAGTCCACTCCCGTCGGGGCCGATCCATAAGGTAACAGCTCCATTACGACGTTGGCTTGGTGAACTTCTCAAGCAACGGTCAACGGTAGCGCTGGCTGGTATTGGAGCATTGAACGGTTTGTTGCCCTGTGGCTTGGTCACATCAGCCTTACTGGGTAGCGCGGCTACTACAGAGCCCATGGCTGCCATGGTGTTTATGACGTCTTTCGGAATAGGCACAATACCCATGATGCTTAGCATAGCTCTTGGTGGGGCGTACGTTACTGAGAGAATGCGCAATAAGATGCGTGTTGCAATGCCGGTGGTTGCCTTGGCCGTGGGTGCGATTGTGCTTTTGCGAGGAATGGC
>CALMZQ010000223.1 GCA_937870915.1 uncultured Ignavibacteria bacterium | reverse complement strand
AGAATATTGTGAGTGTTGAGAGGAGGACGCGCATTGAAATTCTCGGTGGGTGAACACTTCAAAATTGCATAAAATGTGCTTCCATCAATTGTTAGCAAGGACCGAGGATGACCACACCACTCATCATTGCAACCTGTGTGTTATTGCTATTTGCCTATGTCTTTGACCTCACATCTCATCGGTCAAAGATCCCGTCAGTGGTGCTATTGATTGGCCTTGGTTTCGTTGTAAAGCTTCTTACAGAGCTCTTCGGTGTTCGATTGCCTGACTTCTCTATGGCACTTCCACTGTTCGGAACAATCGGACTCATTTTGATCGTTCTTGAGGGAGCACTTGATTTAGAAGTATCACGCGAGAAGCTTCCCTTTATCGGTCGAGCAGCCCTTGTGTCCGTTGTTCCACTCCTTGCATTCTCGTTTGCCTTTGCGTTCGTCCTTCAATGGGCAACAGGAGCCGGAATGCAGCAGTGTCTTGCAAATGCCATTCCTTTGTCTGTGATCTCTAGTGCTGTAGCCATTCCTACGGCAGCAACCTTCAAGAAAGCAGACCGCGATTTTGTTGTCTACGAAAGCAGCATATCTGACATCATCGGAGTGATCTTTTTCAATTTCGTAACGCTCAACGACAACATCGATTACGTATCCGTATTTGATTTTGTTGGCGAGTTCACACTCATGATTGTGATCTCGCTTGTGGCTACAGTGCTCCTAGGCGTATTGCTTGCCAAGATCACACATCACGTAAAGTACATTCCCGTCACCCTGGCAATCATCCTGATCTATGCCGTTTCCAAGGAGTTACATCTCCCTGCGCTTGTCTTCATTCTCTTCTTTGGGCTCTTTCTCGGCAACCTTGAGAGAATGCCCATCGTGTCGGGCCTTAGTCAGATAGGCAAGGATCAGCGAGACAGAGAGGTCAACAGTTTTCACGATATGGTACGCGAGACCACATTTCTCATTCGAGCTTTATTCTTCCTCCTCTTTGGATTTGTGATTGAATCCAGTGAACTCCTGGACGGTCAAGCAATCCTCTGGTCGCTGGGAATCGTAGTAGGCGTATTCTTCCTTCGGTCGATCGTGCTTCTCGTAGTGCGTCAACCATTACGTCCGCTGCTTTTTGTTGCCCCACGCGGATTGATCACCATCCTCCTTTTTCTTGGTCTCCCACTAACGCAGCGTCTCGATATCGTAGGCCGGTCAATGATTATTCAAGTGATCATCCTCTGTGCGTTGATGATGATGATCGGTTCGATGACGGTGCAGCCACGAAAAGTGTAGCCCATAGCCCTATCGCTTGATGAAGGTCAGCACAGCATGTTTGTGAACGCCATCACTTACAGCAAGGATGGCCGGTCCGTTAGAAACCCCATGAATGTCTATGGTGATTGTGAATCTCTCCGAGTCCAGCGTCGATCGTGAAACCAACAACTCTTGAGTAAGAATTCTGCCATCAATAGAATACAGTCCAATTGAACAAGTCCCACCAGCCCCTTTCAGAAATCCCAGGTCCACGTTCAGGGTGTTCGATGCGGGAACTGGGTATGCATTATGAATCTGGGCATACAACACTTCTTCTACTCCCGAGACGATCGACGTATTAATAGCGACTCGAAGTTCAAACAGCGTGCTTACGGATTTACAGACGAAGGACCTGCTGTTGATGAATACCACGTCTACCAACCTACCCATGGGTTGTGAATCAAAGGGGCGAAGCGAACCAGTGGGTAGGCGATATATGCGAAACATAGTATCCCGAACATATTGAACGAGCAGTGCTTGACTGATATCAAGAATCGTTAGAGTGTCTCCGGATATCAATCCGAAGCATCGAGACGTTGTTCTAAAGAGGCCAGCGGGGAGACTGATTGATGAGGAGTCGGTTATACCTGATGAGGTAGCAGTGATGACAGAAGCGCTGGAAATCATACCTGAACCGTCAGGTTCATCAAATGTCACTAATCTAAAACCGGCATCTCCTCCTCCAAGTAGGACATGAGGCGGGCGGTCATAGACCTGTTCCAATCGATAATGCTTTCCTCGACTTGAATCCATAGAATAGATGTCTACACCCCATCCGTGCATCAGAATCAATTGGTTCGCGTTCAAATGCAGACCATATTCATTGAAAACCGGTTCACACTGCATCGCTGCCCAATTCTCACCATCAACGCTATGATAGACGGAATCATTGCCTACCACCAGAAGCGTATCGTTACGTCTGAAGGCCCGAATCACTCTGCCAAAATCAGAGGTAACCACAGATTTCCACGTTGAGCCGGAATCTTGTGAGATGGCAATTCCTCGATAGCAAATGGCATGTATCGCGCGCTGCGTGTAGTTCAAATAGATGACATTGCCAATGTCTAGGGTCCGGATCTTCGAGATGTCTATCGAGCAAGATTCCTGTGTTGAGCGAAAGAGAGTGAGTGTATCGTTGTAACGAAAGGATGCCACATAGTCTCCATCCCACATGGACCATGTTGTATGGGGCAGTCCGGTTGTGATGTTTGACGGAGTAACATATCCACTAATTCTTGCTCCAGTTTTGAGGTTTTCTCGTGTTCCCCCTCGGTAGAAGTACCACGGACCATTCGTTGTGAACAGCCCCCTGTCTAAACGTCGGATTTCAATTGTGTCGATTAGTACTGATCGTACATCGCTGCCCGATCGAATCTCAAAGACTGAGCTCCCGAACATATGGGTAGACATTATCGTCACGATACGCCCAGACTCGCCACTATGAATTGTGTGCCACGGAATAAGGCCCAAGCCAAAAGCTTGGGTGAGACTTGATACAGTACGTTGTTCAACATTCAATATTCCTGTCACGCTGGCTGTAGACAGGATAAGGACGGAGCCGTCTCCCAATTCCACGAATGACAGCACAAATCCAAGCCACGACACGTTTATCGTGTCGATTCGATCCATGCTTTTGATATAGATGTTCGTATCTCCAGTACGAGCGTATACCTGGCTCTGATTGTTGGCAATGAATGCGAGAGGCTGAGAGCTTGGCTCTTCAATCTCAAATGAGACAGAGTCCAATGGACTGCCTGTCGGGCCTACATTCACAAGGTGTTCGTTTCGAGCAATCCAAAGTTCATTCTTCGCATTGAGTGAGTACCCGTCAATCGGACGCTTGTAGGGATCGTACCACTCACGTGATATCGTATCTAGTATCCGAACGGAATGATCAGCAAGTACAATCCATGTGGCCGATCCATGAATAATCACCTCGATCGGTATCGGCCCGACAACGGGCGGTAGCGCCGAAAATGCACCGTCGTCAGGATTCATCTCGAAGACCTCACCTGATGACGTTGCCATCACAACGCGCGAACTGTTTGACGTTGCAGAGATGATAGATGCATATGGGTATGAGGCGATGCTCTTGAATTCTATAGATAGCGGACTAGTTTCTTGGATACGGTTTTTCGAATAAGCCATCAGATTCGCTATAAGCCATACGAATAGGATAACAGCAGAATGGTAAAGTTTGTTCATCGGGTTCCCTAGCTTCAGAGCAGATGTCAACATACGAATACGAAATTGACATACATCCCGTAGAGTGCTGGATTTCAATGGTCAGAGCAGCTTCCTTTCAATCCTCACGAGAAATAGGCACGGCTTTTGCTTCTTACATTCCATGCGCTCAAACTGCTATCAAACAATTCCCGTTACAACAGCGAACGTCTTCGTCAAGCCTCTTGGCGTGAACGGATTCGTTCATTGTGATATCAGCAGGACCGCGCACCACTAGAAAACAGCTCCAAGTACGTGCATAAAAGGCGGTCACTTTCCGAGAGTGATCGCCTTTTTGCGTTTTTGACCGATGCCTATGAGAACGAAGCAACTCCAGCGAAACATCTACCTCCTCCGACTCCTCCGCGTGGCGAACATGGCCTTGTTCACCATACCGGTGTTGGTAGTGTATTACCGTCACCATGGCCTGAGTATGCAGGACGTGATGCTCCTGCAAGCCATCTTCGCCGTAACGATGGTTCTGATCGAGGTACCAAGCGGATACTTCAGCGATGTGCTGGGCAGACGAAAGACGATGATCATCGGCACCATTCTCGCAATGTGTGGTTGGGCATGCTACGTGGTTGCTGCATCCTTCAGTGAGTTCCTCGTAGCTGAGGCGTTCTTGGGTATTGGTATGTCCTTTATGAGTGGCACTGATTCGGCAATGCTCTACGACTCACTGCTAGAACTTGGTCACACCGAACAGTCATTGAAGGAGGAGGGGGCTCAAATGTCCTATGCAAACTTCTCCGAGGCCGGCGCTTCGGTGATCGGCGGCGCGCTTGCCGCGGTGAGTCTGCATCTTCCGTTCTACGTGCAGGCTGTGTGGATGCTTCTGCCGATCGTGGCATCGGTAATGCTCGTTGAGCCATCCGTGCATAGACGTGCTGGACATCAAGCAGGATGGCAAGAGATGAAGGACATTCTTTCTCGGGTCTTCCGCCATGATCGTCAGATCCGATCTCTTATCATTTCGTCTTCAATCCTGTCGGCATCCACACTCACGATGGTATGGCTTATTCAACCGTACTGGACATATGTAGGGATCCCTGTGGCACTCTTCGGTGTTTTGTGGGCTTCCGGTAATGCGCTGGTTGGTGTTGTCTCAATCCGTGCGCATCGTGTTGCAGAACGCTACAGCACGCACTCGATTCTTGCCGTACTTATGGTTGCCGTTAGTCTTTCGAGCATCATAGCCGGACTCTGGCCAAGCATGATCACCGCCGGGCTCCTTGCCGTGATGTACATCTCACGCGGACTCCTCAATCCCATCGTGAACAACGACCTCAACAAACACGTAACGAGCGGTCAACGTGCAACAGTGCTCAGTATCCGTCAACTCGGAATGCGTTTTCTCTTCTGTGTCATCGCCCCGTCTATCGGCTACATTGGAGATCTCACGTCCATCCCAATGGCTGTTGCAATCTCTGGTTTGGTCTTTGGATTGCTCGGTCTTCTTTCATGGCTGAAATCACCTACCCAGGTCACCTAAACAGGTCACCTAAACAGGTCACCTAAACAGGTCACTTCGCAGAAGCCTGATGCTCTATAGGGCACATCACCGTTGCCCCGTTTGTTTTCACCACGGCAACGTAGGTGCCTGATGGTTGATCGATAAGATCGATCTCGCGTTCTTGTACGCCGGATTCACCGGACTCCGACGCTACGTCGAGGATCTTAAGCATGATGCCATTGTGGACCGTAACGGTCACGCGTGAGACCTCGGGGATCACATAGCGGAGATTGTAGATCCCGGGCGTGTCTTCTGATGGGGTAACGGAGATCTGCGGGATCTTTGCATCTCGTGTGGATGATACGTCACGTTGCGATTTCACACGCGGATAGAAATAGATGGGCGCTGCATCGCCCCCTTCCTCTCGCTCAGAAGTTGTGTAGAATCCGTCGTCCTTTGCTGTGAAGCAGATGGCCTCGCCTTGTTCCTCGGGCATGTATGTAACACGTGTTGGAGCGCGTTTGAAGGTCTCGGAAAGGGGCTCCTTGCCCTTACGAGACCAGTGCCATACGTAGAGATAGTTTTTGAGGAGGATCTGTGATCCGTTGTGCGAGATTTCTCCGGCTGTGAACAGGTTCATCGGAAGTGCGGTTACGAAGGTAAGCTTGCGCGTCTTGCCGGAAACGTGTGGTGCGGCGGCACGATAGATGCGACACTTCTTATCGCGTTTGCTAACGATGTAGATATCCTGTGTGAGCGGGTCAACAAGTAACACCTCGGCATCACGTGCGCCATCGGGATAGGTAAAGGTAAACGTGTCGTATGCCAAGGCTTCTGTTGTACGCTCAGACTTTTTGTTTGAAAGTTCAGGCTCTTGTAAACGGTAGACGGTGATCGATGAACGCTTGCCTTCGTTATCGCCGATATCGCCTGCATACAGATACATTTTCCCGGGCTCGGGGCCCGGACCATAGGCCATGTCTTCCCAGTCACGCGCCGTTGCCTTTGGGAGGGTGAACTTTTCCTTTACTCCACCCTTGAGGGTGACGGCATAGAGAGTTGGTTCGTCGCCCGAATCATTGTGCATCCAGAGTACATCAGCGTTTGTGGTTGATGCCACCATGCCGGATGCTTCAGGAAGCTCCTTTTGTGGTGTTACACCAACCTTGAAAGGTCCGCCGTACCACACATCCTGTGCAGTTGCACAGAACGTGAGGACCGAACACAGTACACAAATCGCAATGGGTCTGAACATGGTCATCCAACAATGAAGTTCACGAGTTTACCCGGCACGACGATCGTCTTGCGGATCTCTTTTCCCCCGATGTGTTTCTGCACACCTTCATCGGCCAACGCAAGGGCCTCGAGAGTTGCATTGTCTGTGTTTTGCGGTACTACCACCTTGCCTCTGATCTTAGAGCTCACTTGCACCACAATCTCTACCGTATCAGCTACAAGTTTTGACTCGTCATAGTCCGGAAACTTTGATGTGTGCACAGATCCCACTCCGCCCAATACGTGCCAAAGTTCTTCGGCGATGTATGGTGCAAAGGGGGCGATACATTGCACAAAGGCCATCATCGCGCTTCGTGGACGCACAGCTGCGGGTGTGAACTCGTTCACAAAGATCATGAACTGTGCAATACTGGTATTGAAGCTCAATGTCTCAACGTCTTCGCGAGTCTTCTTGATCGTTGCATGCAATATCAGATCCTGTTCCGGTGTTGGTTCAACATCCTGAACAGCCGGAGAAAGAGTGCCATCTTCCGTTATGATCAGCCGCCAGGCACGATTGAGGAAGCGCGAGATACCATCAATGCCTGTTGCGCTCCAGGGTTTTGAAGCTTCGAGTGGACCAAGGAACATTTCAAACAGACGCAATGCGTCAGCGCCATGTGAGGCAACTACAACGTCGGGGTTGAGTGTGTTACCAAGTGACTTCGACATTTTCCGCCCGTCCTCACCAAGGACCAAACCCTGATGGAACACTCGTTTGAATGGCTCCGGCGTTGACACATATCCATGATCGAACATCACCTTATGCCAGAAGCGCGCATAGAGCAGGTGCAGCACTGCATGTTCGCTTCCTCCAACATAGAGATCCACTCCGTCCTTGCCCATCCAATAGCGTTCTTTTTGCGGGTCCACAAATGATGCGGAGTTATCCGGATCGATGTAACGCAGAAAGTACCAGCACGAACCGGCCCACTGCGGCATGGTGTTGGTCTCAAATCGCGCACGTTTGCCGGTTTTTGTATCGATGAAATTCACCCACGAGTCAACAGTGGCAAGGGGCGATTCACCCGTACCTGCAGGTTGGAAACTATCCACCGCGGGCAACAGGAGGGGAAGTTCGTCCAGATCCAGGGCGCGACGTGTACCGTCTTCAAAGAACATGATCGGAATAGGCTCGCCCCAATAACGCTGACGGGAGAATAGCCAGTCACGCAATCTGTATTGTACACGCCCCTTCCCAATACCTGTTATCTCCAACCAACTGATCGTACGTTGTATGGCTTTGGCTGAGGCGAGACCGTTGAGGGATACGTCCTTGTTGGCAGAATGGAGGCTTACTCCGTATTCGGAATAAGATGCGATGAGAACGTCAATCTCTGATCCATCTTTCGGACCAACAACCTGCACGATGGGCAGGCCATACGACAAAGCAAACTCATGGTCGCGTTCATCGTGGCCGGGCACAGCCATGATAGCGCCAGTACCATAGTGAGCCAGCACGTAATCTGCGATCCAGATCGGAATCAGTTCACCGGAGGCCGGGTTGGTTGCGTAGGCACCGGTGAAGACGCCGGACTTTGTTTTATTGAGTTCGGTACGTTCCAGATCGCTTTTGAGTGATGCTGCTTCGCGGTATGTGAGGACGTGACCTCGCTGATCTTCGGCTACAATGTGTTCAACGATCGGGTGCTCAGGTGCGAGCACGAGATAGGTCGCACCGAAGATCGTGTCAGGTCGGGTAGTGAAAACCAACACGCTGTGAGAAGCCCCTTGAACAGGAAAGTTGATCTCTGCTCCGTCACTTCGACCGATCCAATGTCTCTGCATATCCAGAGTGGACGATGGCCAATTGAGCATGTCCAGATCACTCAACAGTCTGTCTGCATATTCGGTGATACGCAGCATCCACTGGCGCATAGGCTTGCGCTCTACCGTGTAGCCCTTGTCCTTCCACTCGTCAACCTCTTCGTTGGCCAATACCGTACCGAGTGCTTCGCACCAGTTCACAGGGATGTTGGCTATGAAGGCAAGACGGTGTTCATCACGGTAGAGATCTTGCTCGTGAGGGTCGGTGATATCATCAGGGATGGGTAGCTCGTCGATGTGACGTGCACGCTGTTCTGATCTGTCGTACCACGAATTGTAGATCGTGAGAAACATCCACTGCGTCCAACGGTAATAGTCGGGCGTGGTAGTGTTTACAGAACGAGTCCAATCGTAATCGAAGCCAATAGCATTGAGCTGACGTGTGAACGTTGCTACGTTTCGTTCCGTGATGAGTGCGGGATGAATGTTCTCCGTCATGGCCTGGCGTTCCGTTGGAAGGCCAAAGGCGTCGAATCCCATCGGGTGAAGAACATTGTAGCCCGTCATCCTTTTGAACCGACTTACGATGTCGGTAGCTGTATACCCTTCCGGATGTCCTATGTGTAATCCTTGGCCGGATGGATACGGGAACATATCGAGCACGTAATATTTGGGCTTCGACATATCATCCGATACGGCGTACGTTTCTTCGGCGTCCCAATAGGACTGCCATTTTTTTTCGATTGAGGAGAAGGGGTAGTGCATTCGCAAAGATAAGGCCCGGTAGGGCCCTCCTCGCTACGCTCGCAGAGTGAGGCTTGCTTCGCTCGCAGGGTCCCTCCTCACTACGTTCGCAGGGTGACGCTTGCTTCGCTCGCAGGGTCCCTCCTCAC
>CALMZQ010000222.1 GCA_937870915.1 uncultured Ignavibacteria bacterium | reverse complement strand
TAGACGGACGGCAACGTACCGATGAGTAGTCCGATAGAAGCGGCTATGAGATACCGATTGCGTGTGTTGATCGGATAGACTGTAGCCGGTGGTTGCTCTAAGGTTGTTGCAGTGAATACGGCGTCAAGTGTCCGTGAACGTAGGTCAGGAGTTGGCTTTACAGCGTGCTCTTGAGCAAAGGCTTCAACTGCCCGAGAGATCTCCCGCACTTCGAGTTCTACAGCAGGATTGGTTCGCAATGCCTCTTCAACAATGTTGCGTTCTTCAGCCGTGCACGCGTCAGCCACATACAGTTCCAGAAGACCGGAATCGAGGAGTTCTTGGTGCGTCACAGCGACACTCCATAGATCGTTCGGAGGGTGTTCATTGCTAGCCGGACCCTTGATTTGACGGTGCCAAGCGGGATATCATATTCTTCTGCGATCTCGGATTGAGAATAGCCCTTGAAGTACACGAGATCAATGATCTCTTGTTGTTCAGGTGGAAGGGTGCCAACCAACGACTTGAGGTCTACAGACTCTGCAGCCTCACGAGGATCAGACACCCTGCTATCGATACCTACGATCTCCTCTGCAGTTTGGATCTCTTCTCGGGTGAAAGAGGCCTTACGTAGTGTGTCTATGGCAAGATTGCGCGCGATGTTGAGCATCCATGTAAAAAGTGTGCCCCTTTCCGTGGTGTAGCTCTCTCTATTCGTCCATACGCGAACAAAGGTCTCTTGTAGGATATCCTCAGCATGGGAAGCAGAACGCACGATACGCAATACAACCCCATACAGTGCTGCGGAATATTCGTCGTAGAGCACGGACATTACACTCGCGTCGCCCCTTTTTAGGCTTGCTGCATAATCTCGGGAAAGGGATTCCATGTCTTGAGGCATACTCAATATAGGGTAGTGGTGAATAAACAACCACTACAGTGATCCGATTCTCACCGTTCCCCGTAGGTATTGGAAACGTGCAACAACGCACTCCATTCCATACCTATTATGAGGTGACCCGTGAGGCTTCTTCGTCCTAAAATGGCTCTAGCTGCTCTGGCAGCCGCAGCGGGCCTATGTGCCATCGTATACGCATCCTCGCACCGCGAAGCGCCACTGATCAGCAACGATCCGTTGGCAGACAACACAGACCTGTACGCGTTCCGCTGTCCGGATGACACAAATTCCATTGCGATCATCGCAAACTACATTCCGTTCGAACTGCCCGAAGGAGGTCCGAACTACGCCTCCTTCGGCGAGAACATTCGTTATGAGATCCACGTTGATAACGATGCGGCGGTCTCAGGCGACGAGATCACCTATCGATTCACCTTTACGAAGGTGAACGAAGATCCAACCACCTTCTTCAATATTCGACTCGGCAAAGAAAATCTCAAGACCAGCTACGTCTGCGAGCGCTCCACCGATGGTGGCGCAACGTTCCAACAGATTGTGGCTTCGGGCATGGTGCCGCCGCCAAACATCGGACCACGCTCTATCGAAGGTGGCGCCGGCTTGAACAAGCCATACGATCAACTTGTTCAAGAAGCGATTACAACGGCAAGCACGGGAGAGACCATCTTCTGTGGTCCGGTTGATGATCCGTTCTTCGTTGACCTTGGTGGCATCTTTGACCTTGGTCAAACACGCAAGGCAGACGGCACCGGGTCGGAGAAGGCGCGCGACGCTGTTGCAGGCTTCAACTGCCATACCATTGCCCTGAAGATCCCCATCTCAACGCTTCAAAAGGATGGCAAATCTGTAAGCATGGCCACGAACATCCTCGATGGTGATTTTGTGATCGGCGTTTGGGCGTCTGCATCACGTCCGAAAATCACAACACTGCGTACAGATGGGCAGAAGCCAGATGTGAGCGGTGAGTGGGTACAGATCTCGCGCATTGGTATGCCCCTTACCAATGAAGCCGTGATTCCGATTGGTGACAAGGACCGTTGGAACGCTGGCACGCCGTACGAGACATCGCGAGAACTCTCCTATGCCAAGTACTTCGTGAATCCAGAGCTGGCGTTGTATATGGATGATAGCAAGTTCGGTAGCGCTGTGCCGTCATTCGCTGACCTGCGCATTCAGACAAATGCGCTAGGTTCATTTGACTTCCGTAACGGAGCGGACGGACTCTACGGCCTGCTTGCAACAAATGGTGGAGCAGGTACTGCATTGGATACCAACGCCTTTGGTAAGATTCTTCTGCAACCTCAATCACCACGCTCGGTTGACTTGTTGCCGATCTTCTATACCGGCGTTCCAAATCTTCCACCTTATCAATTGGCTACAGGAAAGAACGGGAACCCTCTTGCGGCTGGGAAGCCCCTTATCAACAACTTCCTTCCTGTGCTGGGAGACATGCTACGTCTGAACATGGCAACACCAGTCACTCCACGCGAAAGTGCAGATTTCTCTACCCTTGGACTTGTTAACTGTGCAGTTCTTGGACTGACTGATCCTCGCTTCAATGCAACAGCAGATCTTCAGTGGATTCCAAACATGGATGGATTCCCGAATGGACGTCGCCTCGAAGATGACGTAACAACAATTGAACTCCAAGCGGTATCGGGTGTTGTGCTTGCAGCCATTGGGTTGTGGTACGATGACTATTCATCAGGGGGCTCGCCGGTTACACCAAATCTTGTAAAGGTGTTGTCCTACAATGCCGGTCCAACCAAGAACGA
>CALMZQ010000221.1 GCA_937870915.1 uncultured Ignavibacteria bacterium | reverse complement strand
GAGTTCATCCCATTTGAAAGTGAGATCACCCTTCTTACCGTAACGCAGAAGGTAGGTCCTACGTTGTTTTGTCCACCCATCGGACACCGTCAAGAACGCGGAGACTACATGGAATCATGGATGCCTCATACAATGAAACCAGAGCTCCTTGCAAGGGCTCAAGATATGGCAGCCAAGGTTACGGCATCACTCACAGGATTTGGTATCTGGGGTGTTGAGTTCTTTCTTACGGCTGATGATGTGTACTTCTCAGAACTTTCGCCACGTCCACACGATACTGGTATGGTAACACTAGCCCCAACGACAAACTTCAATGAATTCGAGCTTCATGCTCGAGCTGTTCTTGGCTATCCCATCCCATCCATCGTCCTTGATCATGCCGGTGCTTCCGCGGTGATTCTTGCCACTGAGGCTTCCGCAGAGCCCCCTACCTACACCGGTATCGATACGGCCCTCTCAATGCCCGAGATTGAGATCCGCATTTTCGGAAAGCCCAACACCAGACCTTATCGCCGAATGGCTGTAGCACTAGCCAATGGAACTCCGGACGCAGACGTGGAAGCACTTCGTGCACATGCTCGCACAGCAGCCGATTGTATTACGGTGGTCACGGAATGATCGTGATCGGCGTGTCGATGAAACTTTTTGCGTCCACGCGTCACCTACCCCCTGTTGCGCGCAAACAACGACCACATGGGCATACAGGAAGATCGCGACCTACAGGATCTGTTCCTCAGGCTTTTTGAACCACAACGCAGTGCGTTGTGGCGGTTTGTGCGCTCAATGGTACGCACCGACCACGAGGCAGAGGACATGATGTCTGAAACGGTCCTTCAGGCGTATCAATCGATCCACAAGCTTCGAGACGAACAAGCTTTTGTTTCGTTTCTATTCACGATCGCACATCGACTCGTAAAACGGCATCGGTGGCGCAGAACGCTCTTCGGACACTACGATGAACGTTCTGCCCATGAGATTCCCAATACGGACGCGCAACCGGATGTGCAGATGGATATCGTAATTCTCCGTGAGGCGCTGCAGCGTCTACCGGAACGAATGCGAGAAGCTGTTATCCTCTTCGACATACTTGGCCTATCCCTCGAGGAGATCAAGGGAATCCAAGGCGGAACTCTCTCCGGCGTGAAATCTCGACTCGTCCGTGGCCGACGTTTATTGGCCATGATGTTAGGCGCAGACCTTCAGCAAGAAGAGCCTCCGCTTCAACCAATTCCACGTGTTCACAATCAGCCGATCCTATAATGTCACCGAAACGCAACCTCCAGACACTTTTTGCACGTGCCCGCCAGGAAACATCTCCGGTCTCCTCCGATGATGTGCGTTCCATCGTTGAGAGCGTAGGGTCAGCCCCTATACCGAGTACATCTATGCCTGCCATCATCGCAACTACAGTTGCCACCCTCTCCATGGCTGCAGGTCTAACAGCCTACATCCTATCTCCGGAACCACCACAGCAAACCCAAAACAACCTTGGTGCCGTTGCCGAACCACGTCCTACTACTCGCGAGATTCGTGTTATCGAGCCGGCTGCAGATAGCCCATCAGATGACATCACAGAGACGTCTGTAAAACGTGAGGGCGAATCGACGATGTCGATCGCTGTACTGTCCCTCGAGTCGGATGACCTTCAACAACTAAACATCGATGTTGCTTCATTGGGAATACTGCGTACAATGGTACCTCATGCCGACAGCCTTGCGCAGTGTATGCCACGGCCTAGAACAGCCAACGGTACAATCTGTGTCTGGAAGAATGGTGAACGTCAAGAAGTAGCCCTACGCAACGGTCCGGGACCGATGCCGGTGATGTTCACCTCTGCAGATGGAAGGGGCAAGGTGGTTCGTATTGAGATGTCTCGCTCATTCGATCCCAATGAACTTATACCTGTTGAAGCCCCATCGTCTGATGGCACGATGCTTATGTGGTTCTCCCCAACTCAGGATGTAATGCAGATGCTTCCGGAGGGCGTGGAGAAACAACTTTGCAAGGAGCGAGGAACTCAGGATCTCAATCTTGACATCCAGGTTATGAATGACGGCGAACTCGCTGAAATTCATTCCCTAAACATCGACTCCTTAGTGCGCTCTATTCCGATGCTTGATACGATGAATGCTCATAGCAGAGAGATGTTGGCCAGTATCAAAACAATTGTTCTGGATGGGGGTACTGATTCAACGCAGTCAAAGTCCATGACCTGGGTAACACAGTCCGACACCTCGATCGGGCAGCGCAAAGTGGTGCAACGTCGGATCGAGATCAAGCGAATGGGAACGCATATCACTGCCGATGCCGACATATTGACTAGCCTTGACTCAACATTGCCATCCTGTGCACGCATGTCAACCAAAACTCGCGTGATAATCCTCAGAAGGGGCGGGTCTTCTAAGGCAATCATTCCAAACGTAGATGGTTCTCACCTACAAGAAAACAGGATTGAGTCGGGAGCACTGCGCTTGGAGAATATTTATCCCAATCCTACGATGGATGGTGGTGCAACAGTCTCCTATGAATTGACCGGTGACCGACAGATCTCGATCGACCTCCATGATCTTGCTGGGAACAAGGTTGCTACTCTAGCCTCTGGCTTGCGTAAACAAGCAGGGTCCGGACAGATTGCCTTTACACTAGAAGGCGTTCTTCCGGGCATGTACCTTGTTACCATGACTACAGACAAGGGTGAGCGTGCTGTACAGAGACTGATCGTACAGTAGTCGCGGTCACGTAAGATCATTCATCTTACCACTACAGCCCCTACAGTTCCTCTTTCTGAAGAGATCGACACTGCGTATGCGCCGGGCGCAAGATGCGACGTGTCGATCTTTTCCGTTGGTCCGGTAATCGACAGTTCCAGAACGGTTCTACCATCAGGCGTAGCAACATAGAGCTGTGCTGCACCGCCATTCCAATTGATCGTTAAATCGATGAGATCCATACTATTGACCGCTTCACTCCCAAGCTCAGGTAACTCTAGAACTGTCCAGGTGCTTCCATCGTCAGTTGATGCAATGACCTGTCCAATGAAGTGTTTGGCTGCTTGTATAGATGGAGCCATAGAGTAGTAACGCAACTACACAAAAAGCAATAGCTCGCAGCTGCATATTTTACCCCTCAGAACAATGTTATAACACCACTAAAGATAGTCACAAGTATACAAGGCAACTATCTCTAAAAGGTTGCACCTGATAACGTGATCCTGAACTCTGGCGTTGATTTTTGTGAAAGGCGTGCATTTACGTCGAGACGGAAAAAGAGGAGAATGCGATTGATACCTAGGCCCACCTCATAATATGTGTTATCGGCCGTTAGGTCTGTTGTTGGCAACGTTGTCCGAGTGTATTCTTGGGTCTGAGGCGAGAAGGTTGTCCATCCCACACCTCCAAAGGCCACAAACTCAATACCGAATGAGGCTATATCCGGGATGCGAAGTAGTCCGGGTATCACTTCACCAAAGTTATGACTGAGGGAAACGGTTGCATATCGATCGCCATAGAACTCTTTAACACTCATTCCGCGGAACACAGATCCAACTACAAGACCGCTTACGCTCGACTCCAAACTGGAGAATTTCTGAGGGGGCACTGCACCCCACGACCAACCGGCAGTTGCAACAACATCGAGTGTCCACAATGGTAGCGTCTTTAAGCGTAACACACCTATCCACGAGGCCTTGGTGAAATCATAGCTCGAAGCGAGGATCCCTGGTCGCGATGTTTCCACGTTCAACCACGTCCCCGTTCTCGAGATCAAGCGGATTGGTGAATAGTCCAATGTCAGCGTCATGCCGATCGTTCGCATGGTGCCATCGAAAATTGCCGGATTCTCTCTCAAGTCTGCATTCGGTTTGAACAATGACCACGCCGGCACAGATGTTGCCGATCGATGATCATCGGATCTTACGAACAACCGTATGCCACTTGGACGCGACCACAGATCGTTACGAATGAAACGCAACTGTCCCCATGTATATCCAATTCCTGCCTCTCCACCCGTGCGGTAGTAGTAGTCCCCATAGTCGTTGCCGAAGAGAAGACTTGTGAACGTGATAAGCCCCGTTCTCACAACATTTGGGTCGTCTCGCCTCTGCAGTACCTTGTACAACGCCCCGTCAATGGTCCACTTTTGACGTTCTCCGATGAACCATGTGGACTTAGCAGAACCGAACCCCTGTTTGTCCATAAAACCATATCCTGCTGATGCCTCTATCTCTAGAACAGTGTCGGGACGAAAACGCATACCAAGTCCTAGGTATGGACCGTGGATCCGATTGTATCGGAAGATGTCTTCAAATCCCGAGAAGGGGCGCCTGCCTAATCGAGCAAGAGTACGCGTTACCGGACCAATATATCGATCGAGAAACGTTGTCTGGAGACTATCAGGATTATCAATCAGGTTCTGGATCTCTGCGTACGCACTAGCCTCTTCCTTGCGTAGAGGAAGTTTCTGATTCACATTCCAAAAGGTGGAATCGAACGTGTTTGCCTGCTCGGATATCTCAACGCGACGTTGTTCGAAAAGATCATTTTCGATGGGTGCATTGATGAGATAGTCATAACAGAAGGTCTCAATCTCGATATCAAGTCTCGGAGCGAAGAGAAAGAATATCTCTGCGACGAGCGAAGATTGTATGGAGAGTGCTTCGGGGACCACGACCCCTTCTGACACGATGAAACTCTGTCGGTATTGAAGTGAAGCATCAAATGGTAGGTTCACTGATCTGTTTGGAGTAAGTCGCACTTCGAGCGGAACGTTATTGCGTTGATCAACATAGATGGTGCCCGTGAATGCCCTTCGAGCTGCACTTTTTGGTGATACGTCAATGAGCACTGTGTCATCCTCAACACTACTCTTTAACACAAATTCGTAATCGTCGATTGCATTGGGATGAAGGGGCGATTGGATCTCCTCATTCAGAATCGTTACAGCATCGTCATAGGCATTGAGGTTTGTTCCGAAGGAGACAAAATTTGCCTGGGGTGGAATGTTTGCCGTCTGTCGCCGTTGTATGATCTCGTTGAAATACCGTCCCGGTTTGGCATAATAGCCACGAGAGAATGATTCAAGGATGCTGAAAACCGTTGTGTCTCCTCGACCGGAACTGCGAGATGCGGTTGCTGTATCTGTGTTGACAACAAACTTTGTGTAGAGCATGTACGAGTACCTATCCAGCGAGTCTCGTTGCCGAGCCTTTCGGGCAAGGACGCGCCTCATGATTTGTACTGCAGGATCTTCAGCCGAAACCACAACCTCGGCACCCGTGAACGCCCTCTCCCGCAGTCCAACTGCGAACACTGCATCGGTTACAGGCCTACGCACCGTATCTGGAGCATATCCAACCAAGGAAAAAACAACCGTCAATGTTCTTAGGTTGCGCAGTTGTGCTTGAGGGATTCGCAGAAGAAATGCTCCTCTACGATCGGTCATTGTGGCCGAACGTGATTCTAGAACGCGAACGCTCACAAATCGAAGTGGACCACTTGAATCTGTATCGAACACGGACCCTCGCAATGTTACGTCGCCCTGTGCCGGTGATAGGCTCAGAGACGCAACAAACACCACAAGGCACCAAAGGGTGCGCATGGATTCAGCCCCCTACAATATGAAGTGCTTCCTGTTGGGCGGTGTTTAATGCCTCTTCCGGTGTTGACTCACCGAGCAAAACACGCACAACGGCGTCTTCGAGCACTGCTTCGAGATCCAACCAACGTGGATGGACGGGTGTCATACGTGCGTGCTCAAGTTGTTGAGCAAAAACAGCCTTCATTGGGTCGGCTATCAAAGAAGGATCTGCATATGAACCCTTTTCGGCCGGAAAACCGGCCTCTGGGACCATTGCGCAGAATCGCACGGCGTTTGTGCCCTTTGTGAGAAAGAGTACGAAGTCTCGCGAAAGTTGTGTGTTCTTTGTTGTAGCACTAACCGCTAGATATTCGCCACCGGCAAATGAGATGCCGGGCTCGCCCGTAAGACCCGGCATAAGGATAGGTGTGACCTTTAGCGTGGTTGCTGCATTGATCTTCTTGGTGAGCCATGAACCGGAATTCCAAAAGGCAACCTTACCCTGGATGAATGCGGCATCGAGCTGACGTTGCGTCTCAACAAAGCCCGCACGTGCTAGCTGCGCATAGGTCAACAAAGCCTTTACATTTTCCTGACTGTTAAGGACTGGTCTGCCGTTAGCATCCAGAACATCGCCTCCAAACGTCCACATGAACGGCAGAATCTTCTTGTACAACCGGTGGGCATCAGCACCGTTTGCTCCCCAACCATTAGCCCCAGACTCTTGGACAGCCTCAGCAGCCTTTACTAAGTCCGTCATTGTGACGATAGGAGAACTCCACCCACTCTTTTGAACAAGAGAAGAATTCATGTAGAGTACACGTGTGTCCAGAGTCCACGGATATGCATATGCTCTTCCCTGCCACATAGCCGGTGCCACGGAATACGAAACAAATCGTCCGAGGGCATTGGCATCACCCGGAAGAGCAAGGAGCACTCCCGAACTTGAGAATTGCGCTACCCAGTCAGAGCCCAATTCAATTACATCCGGAGGAGCACCCGAGTTGAATGCCGCTTGGAGCTTCACCTTCCCGTCGTTCCATGAAAGTTCGGTGAGCTCAACTTTGGCGTTGTTCGCCTTTTCGAACTCCGTGACCAATTCCTGTAAAACGGCCTTTTGTCCCGGTTCACTCCAAAAGTGCCAGAATCGGATGGTGCGGGTGGATGTTGCAGGCGTCTCTCCACCGCCACAACTGCTCAAGAGAATAACTGCGCAGATCGAACAAAATGAGGCGAACTGCAGGTGATATCGAGTATTCATGCGACGAAGCTACGCAAACGCGTTGTCCATTCGCGCTACTATCCGTAGTTTTGAGCCCGTCCATTACTTCATCTTCCGGGTGTCCAGTGCCGAAGACGTCAAAGTACATCTTCATTACGGGCGGGGTTCTTTCCTCTTTAGGAAAGGGCATTGCTTCTTCTTCCATCGGTCTCCTCCTCCGTCAGCGCGGTTTTTCCGTAACGGTACAGAAGCTAGACCCCTACATCAACGTCGATCCCGGTACGATGAATCCGTATCAGCACGGTGAGGTCTTTGTGACCGATGACGGCGCTGAGACTGATCTCGACTTAGGCCATTACGAGCGGTATCTCGATGTAAGCATGTCGCGTTCGAATACTGCAACAGCCGGACAGGTCTACTTTGACGTTATCACTCGGGAGCGTCAAGGCGCATACCTGGGTAAAACTGTTCAAGTTGTCCCACACATCACGGACGAGATCAAACGTCGAATGAGGGCCTTTGAAGGCAAATTTGATGTGATCATCATTGAGATCGGTGGTACCGTTGGCGACATTGAGTCGCTTCCCTTTCTCGAGGCGTGCCGTCAGCTACGCCATGAAGTAGGAAGAGGCAACGTGCTCGATATTCACCTCACCTATGTGCCCTATATCAAGAGCGCCGGTGAACTGAAGACAAAACCAACGCAGCACTCGGTAAAGACATTGATGGAGTTCGGCATCACACCCGACCTACTTCTATGTAGGGCAGAGATGAGTCTCGACAAGGACATTCGCGCCAAGATCGCCCTCTTCTGCAACGTTGAAGAACGTAGTGTTATTGAAGCCCTTGATGCCGATACGATCTATGAAGTACCGATGATGTTCGCCAAGCACAAGCTCGACGAGATCGTTTGTGAGAAACTTCATTTAAAAAAGTCGAAGCTCAACCTCGATACATGGTCGCGATTTGTCCATCGCATCAAAGCTCCGAAGCACAACATCACCATTGGCCTTGTTGGTAAGTACAACAAGTACCCTGACAGCTACAAGAGTATTACAGAAGCCTTCATCCACGCAGGTGCAATCAACAACACGAGGGTGAACCTACGTTGGCTCGATTCCGAAGGGATCACCAAGGACAACGTACAGGAACTCCTCTCAGATGTTGATGGTATCCTCGTGGCTCCAGGGTTTGGTTCGCGCGGAATTGAAGGCAAAATTAACGCCATTGAATACGTTCGAACACACAACATTCCATTCTTTGGAATTTGTCTTGGAATGCAGTGTTCTGTGATTGAATTCGCTCGTAATGTTGCCGGACTAGCTCTTGCCAACTCGTCTGAGTTCAAGAAGAACAAGTTCAATGTGATAGACCTCCTACCTGAGCAACGTAAGGTGACGGAAAAGGGCGGTACCATGAGACTGGGCGCTTATCCGTGTCACCTTGAAAAGCGGACCAAGGCATTTGCTGCCTATAAGAGTGAACACATCAGCGAACGACATCGTCATCGCTATGAGTTCAATAATGATTTCAGAGAGATTCTTGAGAGCAAGGGGCTCCGTATCAGCGGCACATCTCCTGATGGTCGGCTTGTTGAAGTTGTAGAGCTGCCCAATCATCCATGGTTTGTTGGCGTACAGTTCCATCCAGAACTGAAGTCACGTGCCGTAACAGGTCACCCATTGTTTGTCTCGTTCATTAAGGCTTCGCTGGCTCATGCTCTGGAGAAGTTGTAAATGGGTCCGGTGCAGATCCTCCTCCTCGAACATGATGATGTAGAAGGACTTTATCCTTTTACGGCAACTCATTGTTCGTGGGAGATCCGTACCGGGCTCTATACGATCTTGGAACGCTGGCAACAGACACTCGGCCACAGCGCCGTGAGCGTAGTTTCCCACCGCGACAAACATGTCAGGTCATTCGTAGAACGTTATCCGCATACGGCTACATTTTCGTCGGCCCCCTCCCTACTCATTGCGGGAAATGTTGTCTTATCGCCTGATGTGATACGAAAATTGGTAGCTACCTGCGAACAGCGCACCGAGGCCTTCCTCGTTACGTGCAGTGGACATATTGTGGGGGCGTATATACCTACAGCCATGTCAAAACCTGATGATGCAAGTGAGATACTTGCTTCCTATGATCCTGATGTGATCCAAGCTGTTGAATGCAGTGGTCATGTCCTTCATAGGCAGTGGCAGGCACTGGATCACATTGCAGACTCGATTTCATGGGATGTTTCACTACGTCGGCAGACAATTGCGCCATCGGCCAAGATCCATCCAACAGTGGTCATCGACGAAACAAATGGCCCGGTGATGATCGATGAAAACGTCACAATTGGACCGTATTGCATTTTGTCAGGTCCAGTAGCCATTGGTTCTGATACAATCGTTAAGCCTTTAACAACCGTCGGGACATCGGTTATCGGTCCATGGTGTAAGATCGCCGGAGAGATCGAAGACTCGGTTATCCATGGCTATAGCAATAAGCAACATGACGGATTCCTTGGCCATTCCTACCTAGGTGAATGGGTCAATCTTGGTGCCGGAACAACAACGTCCGATCTCAAGAACAATTATGATCATGTCAATGTAGAGCTACCTTGGGGCAAGGAAGATTCACAGAGGACATTCCTTGGGCTCCTCATGGGTGATCACAGTAAATCCGCTATCGGAACACGATTTTCAACAGGCACAGTTTGTGGCGTGAGCAGTAACATTGTTACGCAAGGGGCTCCTACCAAGTCAATCGGCTCTTTTCGTTGGCTCAACGACACCTATGATACCGATAAGGCTGTAGAGGTTGCTCGCACTGTAATGGCCCGGCGCAACATCGTGCTCGGACAGGAAACTGAAGCCCTTTTGCGCTATCTTGCGGGCTAATATGTCCGCATCTCTACACATCTGGATCACTGGCGCTGGCCGTGGAATTGGCGCAGCGATCGCCCAACATTTAGGCACAAAACATCGCATTTCCTTGAGTGGGCGTAATGAGGCATCTCTTCGTCAGATCGAGAATATGCTTCCAGGAGGAAATGCTGCTGTTATTCCCTGTGATGTGGCCGATGAACACAGCGTGGCCATTGCACACGCGGCAGCCACACAGTTGTTTGGCCCGGTTGATGTCCTGATCAACAATGCCGGGGTCGCTGTTTTCACAGATCTTGTCAACATGACAGTGGATGCCTTTGACGATCAAGTGGCTATAAACCTGCGTGGAGTATTTCTTGGCATCAAGTCCGTACTACCATACATGTTAAGCCAGCAAAAGGGTATGATCATCACGATCAATTCTGTAGCCGCAATATCAGCTTTCTCCGGATGTACCGGCTATGGTGCCTCAAAGGCTGGAGCACTTGCTCTTACTCGTTCCCTTCGAAATGAAGTGCGCAGCAAACACATTAAGATTGCTGACGTGATTGTGGGAGCCACAGAGACGGACATATGGGGAATAGAAGAGCGGGCTTTGTTAGGCGAGCGCATGATGCAATCAGAAGACGTGGCCGAAGCTGTACAGATGATCGTTTCATCGTACAACAACCCACGCATACAATTTGAAGAAATTCTCATTCGACCTCAACGTGGAGATCTGTAATGACCAAGGTGTTTATCGTGCTTTTTGTAGCACTCATTTCGATGCGCGCATCAGCTCAACCAACGCAGACGTATAGTCATGGCGATCCATCACCTGAAGAACAGTTGATGTTGGAAATGATCAACAGAGCTCGTGCCAATCCAACTGAGGAAGGCATTCGCTTGATGGATACTGATGATGCCAGTGTACAACAAGCCTACTCCTTCTGGCAGATCAACAAGAGCGCTACGAAGCAAGCATTTACAACGTATGCTCAACGTCCGCCTCTTGCATTTCATCCGGCACTGATGACCGCAGCTGCGGCACATTCAAAGGATATGGATGACAACAATTTCCAAGGCCACACTAGTAGCAATGGTGACGATCTTGGAGATCGGTACGCAAAGGTGAGCTACGCATCGATGGGGACCTATGGTGAAAACGTTGCGGCTTATAGCGAGTCTGTATGGTATGGTCACTGTGGACTTAACGTAGACTGGGGAGAAGAGAACCAAATACAGCTTGGACACCGCACCAACATCATGAACATTTCGAACTATCTGTTTACAGAGATCGGTATCGGGATCATCAAGAATAATCAAGGGCTTCAGACCAGTCACGTTGGTCCATACGTCATCACCCAAGACTTTGGTCTTCGCAGTGTGCGTTACATTACCGGAGTTGTGTACAATGACAAAAACTCTAACGGCTTCTATGATATTGGTGAAGGCCTTGGAGGCGTCTCCGTTAAACCCAATCGCGGAACCTATTATGCTGTTACAAGCACTTCCGGTGGTTATGCAATCCCTTTCACTGGGAGCGGATCTGTTGTAGTTACGGCTTCTGAAGGGGGCTTGTCTGCACCAGTAGTAAAGACCGTGGATTTCAACGGTGAGAATCTGAAGGTTGACTTCATTCCGGCGTCACAAGGTCCGGGCAATGTTACGCTTCGCTTGCCAGCCAATAGCGCAACTGGTAGACCATTAGACGTTACACTTGAATGGGCATCTGCCGCCATGGCTGATTCATATGAATATCAGGTTGCAACTACGCAGAACTTTGCAGCTAATAGTATCGTGGCCACAGGAACACCAAGCGGAACGAGTGCCAGCGTTATCCTTGCACTGTGCAACACCAAACACTATTGGCGCGTGCGTGGCGTGAACAGCGTTGGTAACGGTCAATGGTCGGCCCCCTTCACGTTCACAACAGGTGGGAAGCTCCCTACCTCCACCACGGCAACATCACCGAAAGGCGCCCAATCCGCAGACAATACGGGCTCTGTACGATTCTCCTGGTCTGCTGCAACCGATGCAACCCAATACCATCTGAGAGTGAAAAATTCCACGTCACCATTTGCAGTGGTATTCGAAGATTCACTCGTCTCGGGAACAACAACAAACGTTTCGGTCACGTCCATTGGTGCCGGCAGTTTCACTTGGGAGGTGCGTGCTAAGAATTCTTGTGGTAATGGCGGGTGGTCTACACCAGCTGCATTCACATTAACTGTAACGAGTGTTGCGGAGTTCAAAGAAAGCGGTTGGGAACTTCATGTAACACCTCATCCTGTCACAAACGCAAGCGTGTTCGAGGTGACAGCACCAAATGCCGAAATGGTATCCTTGGCTCTTGTTGACATGAGTGGCTCAACAAGCGATTTGGGCATGCATCGTATTGATGCTGGTCGGACAATTATACCAGTTGAACTGATAAACAATGTTTCCCCTGGCATCTATGTGCTAACGGTCAAATCTAACAGTGCCGTTGTATCACGCCTAACCTTGGTGATCCCATGATAAAGACATTCATTTCCTTGATCTGCACTGCGCTCTTGATTTCATCGTGCGCATCTACCACAGATCCAGTTCCTCAAGAACCTACATTCACACTCTCCACCTTTGACCTTAAGGCAGGAGATAAATTGGATTTCGAATCTACGTCAACTACGCAACCAGACAGTACCACCGTTACAACGGTATTGGTTATTGGAGTTTCAGGAGCTCCGGGAGCTCAAGTACTCTTACGCGAAGACTACACGTATAGGATGAGGGGCGGCTATCTTGAAACCTATCGAGGAACAGAGACGGCAGTGAAGATCGCCCGATTCCCTACAACAGTAGGAGATACAGTGATCCACGTTTTGGATACACTAAGGAATCCTTCAGGTTCAACTCTGCAGATCTATGAGAAGGTTGTAACAACAGTACATGCGGACACCACCTTAACGACGCCTGCGGGTTCTATTCGCTGCGCCGTTTTCCAGGCATTGTCAGTACCAACGTTAACCGATGGCGTTGGTGTGGTTGTTACGAAATCTCTATCGTTTGTAAGCCCGTCTCTTGGCATCATCACAGATGAATCTCAGCTGTGGGCTGGAACTACTACGGACGGGCCACCATTCGGTGCTACTACTTCAAAACTTGTCAAGATCACACGTAAATAGTTTTACGCTATGCGGCATTCACGTAGGCTGATCTAGAAGGCAGAATAATGCCACAGCTGCGCTCAATAAGTGCAATCACATCATTTCTGCGTGTCTTGTTTGCCTGAGGCATGAGGAAGACATCGAAACGCATGAGCTCTTGGCTGCCTGCTGCATTCAACCATTGACCATACTTCTCATGAAGCGTGAGCTCGTTGGCTCCTGGGATCTGGTCACAATCAAAGGCATCGACTAGCTCATATTGCCCTGATTCGCCTTTGCGGAGGATTCCCACTACACCGGGGACGTCATACGACTTCCAATCATCCAAGCTGATCGGCATCAGGAAGTGCATGCAGTTCTGAACGGGCATTGCTTGCAACATGACGTTCTCCTTTGAGTTCAAAAAATATATTGGTTCAAGTCCACGGACTTCTTAGTTCTCTTCGCCGCGATCGATCGAGTACGGGTGTTGACGGTTGGTTTTCATGATGTTTCCTTTTGTGTTCTTGTTGTTGTTCGTGTTGAGTTTCATGTGACCGCTTCGCCTTCTCTAGCATTCTAGCATTCTAGCACACTAGCACTCTAACTTCAGTCTTCAGCACGGTCGATCTGTGCGCGTTGTGGTACGAGGCCTGTTAGTTCATCTGGGTTCTGGTAGTAGTACTGAACTGTTGTCTGATTGCTTTGAAGGAGGTATCTCGCGTCGGTCTGGCTGATACCAGCATCTTCATAGCTGACGATTCCGAAAAAGCACATGATTGCGATGAGGAGTTCCATGGTGTTGACTTTCGATTTTTGTGTTGTTTGATTTGTGGTTGTTCTTGACTTCGACAAAGACTCGAGGACTCTTTGCAGCTCAGTTCTCTTCGCCGCGATCGATCGAGTATGGGTGTTGACGTGTTGTGCGCATGATGTTCTCGTGTTAAGGAGTTGTTTGAATTAGTTTTCTTCGCCGCGATCGATCGAGTATGGGTGTTGGCGTGTTGTACGCATGATGTTCTCGCTTGAAATTGTTTTTGAAGTGATTTGTTAGTTCAGACAGACATTAATCTTCTGCTCTATCAATGTTGACGCGTTGTGGCAATACGGCGAGTGAGTCCGGATTATCGTAGTAATACTGGACCGTCGACTGATTGTTCTGCAACAGAAGATTGGCCTCAGGTTGCGTAATACCGGCATCCTCGTAGCTAACGAGTCCGAAGAAGCACATGATTGCGATGAGTAGTTCCATGGCGGAAACCCTTGTATTGGTTTGAACAAATGATGTTTGTAGTTGATCTTCATTTTTGTGACTCCATATATCTCTGCATCAACCAACCCAAACCTACCCCACCACAACGGATAGGTTATGTTTGACCAGATACAGATGAACCGTCCATGTTATTGGACAGATCAATGCATATGTACGATCACAACACCGGCATTTGCCGGGCATTGTGCGACGCGAGGCACCACGGCACGGGTATAACCCCGGTCCGTTGCCTGTAGAGCGAAAATGGTATGAATAGAATTGATACTCTGTTACAAATAAATTGAAATTGTTACAGGGCATTACTGGCAATACTGTATATTGGAGTTGCAATGCAAGTCCCTACTATAAGGCACTTTAGGTGTTTTTGCCATGGAAATTCTTAAAGAAATATTGCGGATTGTTACAACGAAATCCGACAAAGCCAAGGTCTTTCCTGAGCTCGTCGAGGGTGATGAGGCAGCCTCATCACTGGCAGGGCGGTATCTAATCGGTATTGCCAGTGATCAATATGCCAACGATGATGAAGCCGCACTTGATCTTTATGGAACGGGATCTAGCGACCAGCGTTACCGAACGCTAAAGTCGCGTACGTACGAGCGATTGATGCACTCCGTGCTCTTTTTACAGGTAAAACAGCCAGAGCACTCGGAATACCTGAGCTACTATTACAAATGTATGCGCAACCAGATCGCAGCTCAGACCTTGATGCGATTTGCATCTCGTCGTGCTGGTTATGCGATAGCGTTGAAGACTCTGACCATTGCTCAAAAGTATCAGTTCACCGATATCTGCGTCTCGCTTGCAGTGATGTTACGAGAATCTGCTGCCGTTTGGAACAAGCGCACCACGTTTCTGCATCATCATCGAGAAGCGGTACGACATATGAGCGCATTGAAATGTGAATATGATGCAGACTTTTTGCTCGACCATTTAAAAATGGAGATGACGGTAACGAGTCGCAAACGGTCCTATTTGATCGACCTACATAAAGACGCCATGGTAAAGGTTGAGACGATGCGTAAGGAACACAATACGCATGGCCTGCGGTTGAGCAGTTTCCGCGCCGCGGTGAACTACTTCGATTTTGTTGAGGATTTTTCCGGGGTTATCAATGAATGTGACAGTGCCATTGAATACCTGAATTCGGTTCCTCATCTGTCTCAACGAGCACGTCACGGTGAGTTCATGCTTCAGAAAATGACGGCGGCACTCTACCTACGACGCTATAGTGAGGCCTTCACCCTTTCAGACAAGTGTATTGATTCATTCACTGTAGCAGGTAACAACTGGTACTTTGCATCTGACCTTGCCTTTGTAGCTGCTATCAATATCCAGGATTATGAAAAGGCTGAACTCCTCTACACGAGGGCAACAACCCATCGCAAGTACAACATGCTCTCCGAGAATACAAGGGAGCGCTGGATCATCTACGGCGCCTACCTTTTGCTCGCTGAACAGCTCGGTCTGTATGCACCGCAACAGAGTCGCGCAAAGACGTTTCGCCTTTCAACGTATCTGAATTCCCTACCGGAAGAATCAAAGTCAAAGAAGGTCTATAACGTATTGATCATAGTGTCTCACGTATTCTACCTCATGATCAATGGTGACTACGATACGGCTGAAAAACGGATCGACTATCTGCGAGTCTATTCCTCGCGCTATCTCAAAGAAAAGCACTTCAATAGGGTCCGGATATTCTTACGCCTCATTCAAAGTTTTCCCAAACACTCGTTTATTCCATCCGAGATCCGCAAGAACACAAAGGACATTTACGAGGAGCTTGTTGCCTCCTCGCATGATCCCATGCCCTCTGAAACAAATGAGCTCATCCCCTTCGAAGTGATGTTCGAGTCCCTATTGAAAACAGTCGAGAAGTCCACCACCACATAGCCCCCTACTCCATAATAAATGCAAATACCTTTACATTTTGTATATTGTCCACATGTTTCCACAATTGAATACGGTATTCCTATGCAAACCAAGATCCAGCTCGGCACCCGTCATCGTCAGATCCGCGAATCTGTCCTTCAGATGTCTGTGGCTGACTATGCAAAGCATATGCAGGTAAAGGTACCTACCGTGTATTCGTGGGAATCTGGTCGCACATCTGTACCCCAGGATGTATTGGCCATCCTCGAAAAACGCTACGGGATTTCTTCCGGTTGGCTCTTGACCGGAACCGGCTCTCCAACACTTGGAACATCAGGCCCTGATCATCACTCGATTCCCAGCGAGGCAAAAACCGCTTTAGACCGTCTCGAAGAGCAAGTGCAAGCCATTCGTTCTGTAATTGCCGAACTCAAGTCACAATCGCCCCTTGTTGTAGCACCTGCTCGTTCAGTGAAGGGGGCTCGCGGGCCACGTATTCCGATGTTGTCATTGGGAGTTAGTGCCGGCCTCCCTACTGCTTCCGATGACACGATCGAGCGTGAGATTGATCTGGCCGATATGCTTCTTGAACATCCCGAAAGCACCTATTTTATTCGGGTGGTGGGAGATTCAATGACTGACGCAGGAATCAGTGATGGAGACACTCTTATCGTTGATTGTGCCATCCAGCCACGTTCTGGTCAGATCGTCATTGCAAAGGTCTACGGCGAACTCACCGTTAAACGATATATCAAGGCCGAAGGGCGTCCAGTTCTGCGGGCTGAAAACAGACGGTATAAGGACATTGCCATCACAGCCGACATGGACTTTACGATAGTTGGTGTGGTTCGCAGTTGCATCAAGAAACTCTAAACTTATCCCCCAGCCCACATCTGCTTTGTCAATTCATTTGACATTTCGTAGAATCGCAGATGATTCTCTGCGTTGTTATGGAAGGGGCTCTCTCCTCCGCCCGATGGGATGCCGTTGTTGAACGGGTACATGCTTGTACCCCACTTCTTGTAGTGTCCGGGCATGGTAGGCTATTTGCCGGCACTGATGATCTGAATGGACTTCGTGAGCTCGTGCGTAGAACCAAGGCATTATCTGCGTTGGCACCCGATAGAATAAGTGCATTTCTCTGTGCACTCAACGGAACGGCAGGACGTTTGGACGCCTACGCAAATGCGAAGGATGTACCTAGCTCCGTGCTCCTGCGAATACCTGAGCTCTCTTTAGATGAACGCGACGCAGAACGCTTACGGCTCTTTGGTATCCGCACCATAGGAGACCTGCAGCAGCTGGAGGAACGTCATCTCCGTGTTCAGTTTGGAACGGCCGGCAGTAAACTCCACACCTTCCTTGTACAAGAATTTCCTCCCCTTCCACTCTATGTTCCGCCCCCTGCCATCGTCTCTTCAGAGCGATTCGATGATGTGCAATGTGAGCCCGGTGTCCTAGACTCAGCCTTGCGAGAATGTTGTGCTCGTGTGATATCAGAACTTGTACCAAAACTCTGCTGGCGTATTGAGCTTGCAGTACTGGATAGAGCCGATGACGTGTGCGCGCAGCGCAGTAGAGTACTACGTCAGGGTGCCACAACATATGATACCATCTTGGTCCATGCACGCGCCTTACTGCGCGATCTACAAGGCCCAGTACGACTCTGGTGGGGTCTGCGGCTACGGCTGGCTTCACTTACCCAACCAAGTGTTATTCAAACACAGCTGTTCATCGAGCGGAAAACAGCTCTAGATGTCTCCTTAGCTATGATTCCACGCTATTCCTCCGTGATGAAGCGTATCGAGATCCTAGATCCATGGTCCATAGTTCCCGAGTCATATGCACGGATTACAGGCTATTCCCAAGAACGCAGAGGGAATGAATGAAACTCCTGCTAGAACCGATAGATGTTGGGTGCCGCAACAATACACCATATGTTGTATGCTGGCGTGGGGGTGCTTACGACGTGGAACGAGTGCTCGATGCATGGTCGAGTAGGGGCCCTTGGTGGGGTATTGATGAAATGCGTGACTATATCCTCCTCGAGACCACTTCCGGTGTAATGGAGGTCTATAAAAGCGGCCAGAACTCCTGGATTTTATCGAGAATATTCGATTGAAATTAATATTTGGTAATAATTCGGCAATGCTACATCTTCGTACGTAATTCTCCGCACCAAACAGAGGTGACATGATGAAAGCTCTCGTACTTCTTCATTGCGTCTCTTTGTTCTTGACAGTAGAGGCGAGCGCACAGACTGAGCGAATGGAATCGCACAGCAGCAAGATGAACGCTGAATCAGAACTCGTACCCGGCAGAGTTCTTACGTATCATTTGCGGGTAGACCAAAGTGTGGTTAAAGATAAAGGTGTATGTATCCCGGCAGTCTATCAGTTAGAGGTATTAGATCGCGATGCCGCAGGTAACGTTCGTGTTGGGGTACAAGTACGAACAATGAGAGAGCTCTTAACTACTGATACTCTCTTTGCTTCGCAAAGTGGAGAACTGAAGATCGTGGGTTTTCGAATGGCGTGGATATCACCGAAATACGAAGCTACACTCGACAAATTCGGCCGTCTGTTACGTGCACGTGACGAACTACCCGGACACACTGAAGCCGCAAGAACTATGGGGTCAGTACTTTCCCGCACAACTGACTATGAGGCCGTTTCTTCAGTTGCAGTAACATTCCCTACTGAGTTAGCATTGTTAGCCCCCTATCAACACGGGGCATTTATGACAGAGGTTGGTAAAGAATATGTTGATACTCTCACCATTCGATCGAGCATGCAAGCAATCGGTCATACATATGGCCCCGATAGCACTTCAAGCGTAAAGGAGATACACGATATAGTGATCAGGAAAGTTCGTGTCGACTCGCTCTCAGGTGCAGGGCCTGACCAGATCGCGTATATGAAGGTTGTTATGAATCGATCTTCCTCACACGGAGCAGAATCTATCGTCCAAGCAACCATGGAACGCTACGTAAGCCGCGGCTATATGAAGTCATTCAAAACAACAAACAACTTGGTCACGAATAAAGGTTTACGGCTGGACTACGTGGCAACCACCGTACTTGAACGTTCCTGGATTAACAATTCCTTAGAAGACACCAAATAGCCTTAAACGGCTCAAAGAGAGTTCTTTTTAAAGTATTTCACCAGAAATAGAATTGGAGGAAACTATAAAGTACCTTCTCGCGTAGAACGGAAGTAAGTAGTTTTGCTTACTGTCGGCATCTGACTCGAGTAAACGTAATGAAACTACTTGCCTTGACGGTCCATTTCTGTTTGATCTTTATCTCAATTGGCGTGAGTAAGGGGCAAGACACCAGCGATACACCGATTATTCAGGTAGGGCCTGAAGTTCTCAACGACAAGGCATACACAGAGCTTACTCCTGGTAGAGTCCTAACGTATAAACTCAGGGTTGACCAACATGTTGTACATGGAAGAGGCGTATGTATACCAGCTATATATTCGATAGCAATACTCGATAGAGATGCTGCTGGCAACTCACGTGTTTCAGTTGAAATGCGATCCGCAGGCGAGCTCATTGCGTCTGACACGATCTTTCTCTCAAAGTCAACGGTGATGAAGATCGTTGGGGTGCGCCTTGCTTTTGCAATTCCCAAGTATGAAGCAACCTTGGACGTAAATGGCAGGGTTCTATATACAAATGAACAATTAGACGCAATGTCCCAAGAATCAAGTACGATGGGTAACGTTGAGTCTCGGATAACGGACTCGGATGCAATGGCAAACGTCCTTTCCACTATCCCAACAGAATACGCCCTCATGGCACCGTATCTACAAGGGGCAACCTCCATTCTCGTAGGAAGACCGTATAAAGACACAATACTATTTACCTCTGCAATCCAAAAGATTGGCAGAACTATAGGAACCGAGACAAGGCCCCAGCCGAAAGAGGCTCAGGATACTATCATTCGAACGGTGACGATCGATTCAGTCTCTGGAAGTGGTAACGATGAGCTCGCACATATGACCGTTCGTATGGAGCGTTACCCTGTTTACGGAATGCCTTCGGTTGCGATCTCGGTTATGGAACGCTACATAAAAAAGGGCTATATGAAGTCCTTTGTTACCACCAGTAGGAAGGTGGGATCTACCAGCCCCATTCCTGAATACATCGCAACCTCCATTCTCGATACGAGTACGATGGATAGGTGAGTTTCATACGCTATATTACTTACGGCACTCGTACACCCGAACATTACCACACTACTGTTCTTGTGTAGAAGTTCGTGATAGCTGATCTGACGTCGTCAAACCATCTACTCTGAGGTGATGCCATGATCAAGACCGTCTCTTTACCATTTGTTTTGTGCGTCTTCATTCTTTCTGCCAATGTGAGTCGAGGTCAGAATGGAGACAATGGTCCGGATGTTCGTGTGGGGCCAGGGATACTCAATGACAAAGCATACACGGAATTGGTGCCTGGCAGGGTTCTGACCTACCGGCTCAGAGTTGATCAGCACGTTGTGAACGGTAGAGGGGTATGTATACCTGCCACGTATACGATTACAATTCTTGACCGAGATGAGGCTGGCAATTCACGCGTATCTGTTCAAATGAGATCGGCTGGTGAATTGATATCATCCGATACGCTCTTTATGACAAAGTCTAGAGAATTGAAGATCATTGGTGTACGCCTTGCATTTACAATTCCTAGATACGAAGCCACCCTCGACGCGTATGGCAGGGTTATGTTTACTAACGCACAGTTCGAGTCTACAACTCCAGAAACGATCACCATGGGGACAGTTCTGCCGCGCATAACAGACTCCGATGCAATGACGCAAGTACTCTCTACCATACCTACGGAGTATGCGCTTTTGGCCCCATATCTACGCGAATCAAATTCGTTCATTATTGGTACGGCATATGTAGACACCCTTTTGATCACATCGACGATCCAAAAGATCGGTCATACAACTGGGTCAGAATCAGAGAAACAACCACGCTTGAACCAGGATACAATCATTCGAGCAGTCACCATAGACTCACTTTCTGGTAGTGGTGACGATGAGGTTGCTCATATGACGGTTCGGATGGAGCGCCACCCGGTCTATGGTGTACATTCCATTGCCACGTCCATTATGCAACGGTATGTAAAAAAGGGGTATATGAAGACCTTTGAAACTACTAGCCGTAAGGAAGGCATACCCGGCTTGATTCCTGAATACATCGCTACCTCGATATTGGATTCGAGTACAGTGAAAAAGTAGCCCCCTACTCACTAATTCTACCTCTAGTATACGTTTTTTCACGTATGAAAACTTTTCCTTGCTATCTATAAGGCGTCGTCATATATTCGGACTGTCTTGTCCGAATTACAAAGAGGTGGCGAGATGAAGAACTTCCTGTGTGTCTCTGTCCTTGCTCTCTTGATCTACCAGGTTGCAAGTGGACAGAATGAACAATCGGGACCGGGCATGGTGCAAGATCAAGGTACGAGCGACCTTGCTATTGGTAGGATACTCTCCTATCACCTGCGAATTGACCAGCATGTGATGAATGACAAAGGTGTATGTGTGCCTGCTGTATACCAGTTGGAGATCATAGACCGCGACGAAGTGGGCAACGTTCGTGTAGCTGTAAAAATGAGAACCATGCGAGACCTGCTGAAATCTGACACCCTCCTCTTCTCTAAGAAGGGTGAAATGAGCATCACGGGCGTTCGATTGGCATGGGCTTCCCCTCAGTATGAAGCCACGTTAGATCCTTATGGACGCATAATGATGGCTAGTCATGACATGATGTCATCCACGGACGATGGTAATAGCCTAGGAAGTGTGATCTCCAGAACAATGGACTCAGAGGCACAAACGTCACTTGTAATGACCTTTCCTACAGAATTTGCATTGTTAGCTCCATTTGCAAGGGGCGAGACTATGACCATGATTGGCAAGTCCTATACTGATACGTTATCTCTTCGCTCAGCCATACAGAATATCGGCCATACATTCGGCCCAGAGAAGACCGTTGTTATGAACGAGAAGCTTGATACGCTTTTTCGAACAGTTCGTGTGGATTCACTTTCAGGAACCGGCAACGATCAGATAGCCTATATGGCCGTAACGATGAAACGTATCCCTGCGTACGGCACTATATCAATCTCTCATGCAACTATGGAGCGATATGTAAACCGCGGATACATGAGAGCTTTCAGCACAACGAACAGAATGGTAACAAATAATGGGCTGAAAGTTGACTACATCGCTACTTCTGTGTTGGAACGGACGTGGATGAAGAATAGCGAATAGAGAATAGCGAATAGCGAATAGAGAATGTTAACAGCGAACAGCGAATCCAGAACAGCGAATTGCGTAGAGAATGAAGGATGTACATTTTGTATATTTCTTCTACGTTTCCCCTATTCACTAAGGTTCGCTGTTCGCTGTTCTGCGTTCGCTGTTAATGTTCGCTGTTCCATGTTTGCTTCCCTCCACACCCGTTCACATTTCTCCTTTCTAGACGGTGCTTCGTCTCCGGAAGAGTATGTAGTAGAATCTGTACGACTTGGCCATGTGGCATTGGCTCTAACCGACACATTGGGGGTGTTTGCAGCGGTACGACTTCAGCAGGCATGTATTGAGTACGGTTTACAGCCGATCATTGGAACGGATCTGGAGTGTAACGGCACAGTAGTAACAGTACTCGCTAAGGATCAGAAAGGATACGCAGAGATCTGTGAGCTTGTAACTGTGCTTCGCGCTGAAGATGATTGCGAGATCTATAACAGGCTATCAATACTTAATCGGTGTATTCTCATTCTGCACGGGCTTTCGGCTGAACGTGTAGTGGTGGAAGAAGTACTTCAGAAACTCCCCAAGAAGCTGACGTATGTTGGAATTGGACACGATGGAAGGCCATGGGCTAGGCGCCGTGCAGCACAAATCGTAGAACTGGCTAAGGTGCATTCGCTTCCATGTGTGATCGCTCAGGATGTTAGGTATGCTGTCCGCGATAGATATGCAACGCATGACCTAATGACGTGCATACGCCATGGCATCACGATCCATGAGCCCCATCCTCAACGTCCAGTCAATGACAGGCATTGTCTACGGAGCGAAGATGAATTGCGTTCGCTCCTTCCTTGGCCAGAGGCATTCGAGCATGTTCGTGATATCATTCAACAATGTTCATTCAACATAATTCCGGAGCACATTACGCCCCCTTCAGCTCAATTGAAGCCCGGGGAGGTTGCTCATGAAGTGCTACGAAATGCGTGTGAGATAACATTTCCACTACGATACACCGGACGTGAAGAGAAGGCCAGAACGTTGCTTGAACATGAGCTGCGTGTGATAGGCGATCTACAACTGTCGGACTTCTTTCTTGTGGTGAAGGAAGTAGTCGACGAGTCAAAACGTCGCGGCATCCGATGTTCCGGGCGTGGCTCTGCAGCCAACTCAATCGTAGCCTACCTCCTTGGTATCACCGGCGTATGCCCCATCAAACATCACCTCCTCTTTGAACGATTTCTTCATAGGGGGCGAAAGGGTACACCAGATATCGATGTTGACTTTGATAGCGACAGACGGGATGAAGTGATTGCGTGGATGGAAGAACGATTTGGAACGAACAGGACAGCCATGACAGCCACGCTGATCATGTACCGTGCTCGTATGGCCGTACGTGATGCTGCAAAGGCGCTTGGTTGGCCAATGGAGACTGTGAACAAACTATCGAAATGTGTACCGTCGTGGACAAACAAGGATGTGACGGAGTATCGTGCAGATCTCGCAGCTGTATGCGGAGATATCCCCCTGCTCGATGTCCTCATGCGTGCTGTTCATCTGCTTCTTGATCATCCACGTCATCTTGGCCTTCATTCCGGAGGCATGATCCTCTCTTCCCGTCCACTTACGGATCTCACACCGGTACAACGCTCGGCCAATGGTGTTGCCGTTGTTCAATTCGACAAAGATGATGTTGAGGCAATGGGGCTTGTGAAATTCGATGTGCTAGGACTCAGGATGTTAGCCTGCATAAGCGAGACCATTGAACTTTTCATGCAGCATACCGGCGAGACACTCGATGTTGATGAACTTCCTTTAGATGACCCCGCCACATTTGACCTTATTCGCAGCGGTCGCACATTAGGCGTGTTTCAAATAGAGTCTCAGGGTCAAATGCACCTGTTAGCGAAACATCAACCGGAATCTTTTGACGACCTTGTGACGGAAGTAGCACTGTTCCGTCCGGGTCCGCTCCAAGGCGGAATGGTACATCCGTACATCGCACGACGTAAAGGCATACAACCTATCACCTACCTCCACCCGGACCTAGAACCCATACTGAAGGACACTCTAGGCATTGTCCTCTTTCAAGAACAGGTACTGGAGATTGCTCACAAGTTTGCCGGTATGCCTCTTGATGAAGCCGATGACTTTCGTGCACTGGTATCTAAGAATCGCGACCGTGTCCTCATGGAGGCTATGAGAGAGCGATTCATTCAAGGAGCGATGTTGCGTGGTGTAGACCGTATCAGCGCAGAGAATGTCTATGAAAAGGTCTCGCACTTTGTAGGGTATGGCTTCTGTAGATCTCATGCTGCTGCATTTGCCAAGATCGTCTACCAGAGTGCATGGCTTAAAACTCATCATGCAGCCGCATACATGGCGGCCTTCATGCAACATCGTCCGGGTATGTATAACCTTATGACCTTGGAGGAAGAATCACGCCGTTGTGGCGTGAACGTTCTACTTCCCAACATGATCTACTCCGGTATGCGCTATGCACTCGAAACCATGCCCGACGGAACAACGGCAATCCGCAAGCCCCTTACCAGTGTTTCACATGTAAGTGAACATGTAGCACGAATGATCGTCTGGGAGCGTTCTCGCGCACCATTTACCAGCATCGAGGACATTGTAGTTCGCCTACCTGACGTGCCACGTGATGCTCTTGATGCACTTGCACTCGCTGGTGCTATGGAGCCCTGGGAAGCCGATGCACGTAGAGCTATGTGGATGGTGGGTGTTGTCAAACGACGAGCATCAGGTAATCCCACACCACTGATACACTCTCCATTGCTTCATGAAGAGGACATACCACTACTTCCCGAGTTGCGTGCACAGGAACGACTTGCATATGACTACATCACCCATGGAGCAGCGAGGTTGCATCCTATGACGCTCTATCGAAGGGGGCTTACTGATCTTGAAGTACGTCCGATTGAAGTGATCAAACGTTTGGCCGTAACACCTGGACTCCGCGTTACAACCGCAGGGATCGTCATATTACGTCAAGCGCCCGCAACAGCACACGGTATGCTCTTTGTGACTATCGAAGATGAGACAGGCTTTCTTCAGTGTGTAGTACGTCCGGAGATCCGCGATCTCTTCCGTACTGATCTTCGTAATGCATCACTTGTTGTAAAGGGCACTTTGCATGGAACCGCTCACTGGCGAGGAGTGATGGTAGAAGACGTACGTGTGCTAACGAATGTCATCGGAGGATATCATGGACATCTCTCCTATGCCGGTGGTACAGATACACGCGAGATAGGAGTTGAGGAAAACGTAAGGGTCAGTACTCAATGAATACCGACCCTTGCTCTCATCATCAGCGTTAATGGCTTAGAAAATGTAGCGAATACCTACAGCACCGTTGAAATCAAGATCAACAGCATTGATGAGCCAAAGGCATGGTGCAACTTCTCCAAAAAGCTCTAAATGTTTGAATGGAATCCATTGAAGGCCAATTGGGAGCCGAACGCCAAAGGCAAATGGATCACCAATCCCAAGGTTTACACCAGGACCGAGATACCAATCAAGATTCTTAACGATAGTGCTCTTGAGCAGCCAATAATCAGCCGTTACGTGCAGATAGCCATTATCGCCTAGGTGCCATGCAGCACCAATGGCAATACGGTCGAACCGCATTGACAACCCCACATTACCCGGATATCCGAACTGAACACCAACAGCGGTGCCCCCATCTTGCTGGGCAAATGTTGCCGGAGCAGACACCATAACCCCCAACACCGTTGCCGAGAGGATCAAGCTTTGTACGATCTTCATAGTCCCAACTCCCTACTTTTGTGAAATGACCCCACTTGCCCTCTTGATCGAATACGAAGGTACTCATTATGTTGGCTGGCAGAACCAACCAAATGGTCAGTCAGTACAACAGGCAATCGAACATGCGATCAAAGAATCCTTTGGAGTAGCCGAGCCGGTAATAGGTTCCGGGCGAACGGATTCCGGCGTACACGCTCGTGGCCAAGTAGCACATGTACACTTACCGGAAGGGGCCCATCAGATCCCAATAGACAAGGTCCATATAGCACTGAATACTCGCCTACCTCGAGATATCAGGGTTCGCGCTGCCGTCAGAGTCCATGAAGGATTCCATGCTCGATTTGATGCGTGTTCTCGCGAGTATGTGTACGTGATCACGAAGTCTGGGTCTGTTTTCACTGACACGTTTGCATGGACTCCCGAGCTCCCTTTCAGTATTGAGAGATTTGCTCAGGCCACTCGTGTTTTTGAAGGACTTCATGATTTTACCGCAATCTCGAAACATAATCCATCCACGGCATCGTATATGTGCCGGGTGGAATCATGCAGAGTTGAGGAGTCCCACGATCGTCTACTCATTCGGATTCGAGCAGATCGATTTGTCTATGGCATGTGCCGTTCTATCATCGGAACGGCAATGACAGTTGCTCGGAGGAAGATCGAGCTCGTAGATGCTGAATCAATGTTAGCATCAGGCGTTCGGTCTGGACAGGCGCCCCTTGCACCACCACAAGGACTGGTCCTCAACCACGTCCGCTACGCAAATGGTATTTTTGACAACGAATCCTTCTTTTGACTGAAATCACATGCAGGTATACATGAACCTCCGCCTTGTCGCCACCATTGCTCTAGGCATCACGTCAGCTCTGGTCCTCACGTATTGTGGAGCCATCAATGTCTTTCCGGTAAGTGAAGACCAACGCCTTGGCGCACAATTCGATAAAGAGATCAAGGCCGATGCAAAGCAATATCCGCCCTATGTAAATGCAAAAGCACAACAATACGTACAAAGCATCATCGACAAGATCATACAATCTCCTGATGTGAAGTACCGCGGAAAGTTCTCTTATAAGGTGCAGCTGATCAAGGACGATGCGATGATCAATGCCTTCTGTACTCCAGGCGGATACATCTATGTGTACACTGGACTGCTCAAAGCAATCGATAATGAGGCAACACTTGCCGGAGTGCTCGGACACGAGATTGCTCATGCCGAACAACGCCATTCAACAGATCGCATGACCACGCAGCTTGGCATCCAGACTATGATGGATATTGCATTGGGAAACAACAAGAATCAGCACATTGAACTAGCTGCCAATGCATTTGCGGGACTAGGTCTGCTCAAGAACAGCAGGTCAGACGAAGAGGAAGCAGATGACTTTTCCTTCCGTTACCTTCGGTCAACACAATGGTTCCCCGGGGGAATCCTCTATTTCTTTGATAAGGTCAAGGGGCGAAGTGGTTCGTCTATCGAGAGACTCCTCAGCACTCATCCCCTGCCACAAGACCGTATCGATGATACAAACTCACGGTTGAAAAAGGCGAATATTCCGCCACCAACTGAAGCCCAGCTCAACACGCGCGCCTACACTGAGTTCAAAAGGTCGCTATAGGTCCGTACAATTACGCGAGCCAACTAGGGGTCTCATCTAGTGCTCGCGTACAAGCGCTCCACATGAGTTGAAAGGCCTTGGCTGCCGTGTCGGCCTCGGCCACGATTGTGAATTCGCCTGACGTTGTGATACCAGGTACAGACGACGCTTTATCACACTGCTCCCTACGATACGTGTCAACCTCTATTCGGGTATGACCAATGTTGTAGAGATCCGCATGAATATTCTGAGATACAACTTTTGCAGCAGCATCTGCGATCAATGAATGCGTGCGACCGGGCGTGGCACAGATAGCGGCTGTAGGTCCAAGTGTTCGTTTCGTTGAAACGAATTCAACGTTTCTGTCCCACGCGCGCACTTCCGGTTCCAGATCGCTATTGCCAACAATCAGTCCAACCGGTACACCAAACGAACCAAGGACTGCAGCATTCATCTGTACCTCGCCTACTGCCATACCATTGAGTCGCCATTCTCGCACGAGGCTGCCGATATAGGTGTGTGCGAGAAGTCCGGATGGTGTTCCGGCCTTGCTGTGATATCCCACCATACATGCCAAATCAAACGATTCATCTATTCCTTGAAGCTGACAAAGGGGCTTGTTCTGCGGCTTTGCAGATCCAATGACAAGTTCAGCCGCGTCGTGTAGTTCCTCCAAGATGATGTTCCGCATTGGACCATGTCCATCCCCCACTACAAAGGTTGATGAAGGCGAAACACGCAGCACTCCTTCAATAGCAGCGTTGACGTCTGCTGTAAGTAACCGCTGTGCAGCTGCATAGCCTCTTCCTTCGGGCATAAGCTGATCGTGGTGAACCACACCAGTAGCGCCTTCTAAATCTGCCGCAATAAAGATCTTCATTGAAATTCCGTGTGATTCAAGATCGGTAGAAGAGAGGGCTCTGTGAATTCAAGTGGTTCGATCGGAGAAACACGCACGGCATCTTGCTCCATGTAAAGCAGATCAACACTGTACGGACGTTTACGCAAAGTTGAAGGGGCCTCAAGTGAAACGTAGACATGATTTTCCGTCCACCCGTCCCACCGTCCGGTAGTTGGATCGTACCCTTCTGGGATCATTACTCTACGACTACCACACTGCCCCTTATGAAACTCTATTGTGCGGATCTGAGATAAAGCGCGAAGTCTCTGCGTTCTAAGTCTGCGTACTGGAATGTCAACCTGGCCATGCATCGTACTTGCCGGAGTATTCTCTCGCTCAGAGTAGGTGAACACATGTAGGTAGGTAAATGGAATCCCTTCCAAAAACGAAACCGTCTCTTCGAAGTGTGCATCCGTTTCACCCGGGAATCCTACGATCACGTCTATCCCAAGCGCTGCATGGGGCATTGAGCTGGAAACGCGGTCGGCCATTTTTGCATACATGGCTGGACTATATCTACGGCGCATGTCACGCAGCACGTCTGCAGACCCACTCTGCAGCGGAACATGAAGATGTGGTACGAAGGTTTGAGAAACAGAGATCAGGTCAATGATCTCCGCCGTGAGCGTGTTGGGTTCGATGGATGAAATACGAACACGAAATGGTGGTGCCATTTCTTCGATCATGTTCACGACATCGATAAATCTCTCGCCGTTTTCCCCTCGGTATTCTCCGAGGTTGATCCCCGAGAGTACCACTTCGTGGTATCCTTCCTTAGCGATGGATTCCAGATTCTGTTGGATGGATGAAAGGGGCATGGCGCGAGCGGGACCACGTGCACGTGGGATCGTGCAGAATGTACATGAGTAGTCGCATCCATCCTGGATCTTCAAGAACGATCGCGTTCGAGAGTCACCACGTCCGGTACGAGATCCATTGAACACCGTAGCCGTAGAAATCTCATCTACGTAGATACGAGGTGATACGCTCGACAGAATCTCATCGATCTTTTCCCCGATGCTGAACTTCTGCGTCATCCCGATCACAGCCTTAACGCCATCAATGCTGGCAATCTCTTCCGGTTGCAGCTGCGCATAACAGCCCGTGACTACGACAGACGCATTGGGCGAGGTGCGAAGCCCCCTTCGAACGATCTTTCGGCACTCTATATCTGCATTCTCGGTTACTGAACATGTATTGACCAACAACACGTCTGCTTCTGCCGAAAATGGGACGATCTCATGTCCACGCTGTACGAGATCTTCTCGTATGGTGGCTGTTTCGCTATAGTTCAGCTTGCACCCAAGCGTATGAAGAGCAATGCGCATTCAACAAATGTACGGCATCGAACGTGTAGACCTTCGTATCATTGAGTATGAAACCCGGTATTGAAAACGGCATCGGCATTGTTGAGATTACGGTAACGCCGGACATGACCGCAAGGCTGGATGGTAAACTCATCCACCCTGTGTACTCGACATTTTGGCTTGCCTATCATGCGGAATTGGCAGCCCGACGCGCAATAGAGCCCTACTTCCAAGAGGGAGACAACGCCGTAGGTAGCTCCATACATATAAACCACAAGGCTATGGCAGGAATCGGCGCGCTTGTACGGATAACTGCGCTAGTATCATCGGTTAAGGGGCGCCATGTTCTGTGTACCATCCAAGTGGTGGCACAAAAAACGAGTACCCTCCTAGCGGAGGGTACTCAGGGTCAAGTTCTTATGAGTTCGGCATCTCTTGCAGAACGATGCAAGCAGGCGGAAATGTAGTCTGGTGATTTTACGGCCTACAGCTTCGTAAAGACGAACGTGGTCTTTGTAGGGGACGCCACACGTTGAAGCATCGGGTTGGACGATGCAGCTCTGTTTGCATAACTCTGAATGCGGGCAGGATTGATACCACGACGAATCAGCAGATCGCGGATAGAACGAACACGTTTCTGTGAGATCTCTACCTCTTCGTGCGAGCCTGTGTTTGCTCCCGTAGCAGAAACGATATCCAAGCCCACATCATTCCGTTGAACAAGGACCGTCGCAACAGAATCAAGAAGGTTAAGATCGCTTTGCGTCACCTCTCCATTTTCAGCGTCGAATGACAGATCAACGTTCATGACAAGGGCATCATCTGTTGAATACTTCGACACTTCAACCCGGTTTCTAGGAAGAAGAACCATCATTTCATTGGAGCGGATTGAACCTGCGGAGCTGCCTGCAGCCGTAAGCACACCACCAGCGGAAGACTCGAGTTCGCGATCTGCCTTCATGTTGACAGTTAATACATACGAATGACGAAGTGCTGTATAGATACCAAGGAATACACGGTCGAACTCATACACATCTGTCAGTCTAAAGTTCTTTCCGCCTGTTTCCGTTGAGAGCTGAGTTACAGGTGCATCATTTGAAACGCCATACACAACCGTATGGATGATGGTGTTTGTGCGTTTTGCATACTCAAGCACATCTTCGCTTGACGCCGATGAGGAATTGTCTTCGCCGTCTGTAAAGACGATAAGGATACGCTTTGTAGCCTGCGGAGCTTGGTCAAGCTGTTTGAGTGCCTCAATGGCACCGTCGTAGATAGCCGTTCCGTTTGAGCGTAGATTAAGTCCATTGACCTTAAAGTCTGAGAGATACTCCGACCGCTCATTGGTGAGCTCAACTTCTGTTGTAACTCTACCAGTAAACTTCACAATGGATACATAGTCGTTGGCATTAAACGAGTTCAGTGCTTGCTGTATAGCCTTCTGCATGCGAATTGCACGCGGGATGGTCATTGATGGGCTGTGGTCAAGTGCGAAGGCCACTGCAAACGACTCTGATTCACTCTTGCGATCTTCACGGATGGAGATTTGGTCAGCCACAGCAGACATGCCAAGATTAGCGGTAACGAAGTCCTTCCATAATTGGCGAGCTTCGTCTTCTGATTGGAGATACGGTGGAGCATAGCCGCCAATCGTATTCCCCTTCTGATCGGTAAGTACAAGTTCAATCTCCGTTCGCTCAGCAAACACCTTTCGCTCAACAAGCTGATAGCGAGCTTGACCTGACGTAACAAGATCACGTACTGTAGAAACAGCAGCCACACTAGGTGTGCTGTTCGGCATGATCGGATCTAGTCCGCCGGCCGCAACCGTTTGGAAGGACATTGCCACAACGAGCATCATTACAACGCTGATCATGACTGAGCTTTTCCTGTCCATGGGTGCTCCCTTGAATTTGATGGTATATGCGTACGTGATAACACGACCACATGTTCAACGGGGGCTAACTTATGCGTAAGACTACCTAATGTCAAGTACTTTCTTGCGTGTTACTACGTAGAGACATTGAGGTAACATCTACTATTACTGCTAAGCACTTGCTATTAATACACTTACGAGTATTCTGTGTTAACAAAACTATTTGAGAATATGTCCAGTTTGTGCACACCAGAACAGAAGATCCACTTCATCAATGTCGATTCCGATGTCTGTGCAGTATTCTAAGAACCGTTTCTCTACGTCATGATATGCTCGTTTTGAGCCTAGAGTTGGCACCTCAGAATAAACGCCACAATGCACGAGGTTCGTAAGTAAATGGCGGTCTATAATCGCTAGCCCACGTACTCCGATGTTGCGTAGAAAATGGCTCGATTCCTTCAATCCAAAGCCATTTACTGTTGACGCCAACATGTCTCTTCGTTGTTGTGGGGTTATGTGGGTGCGTTCAATAACGTTGGATATCGTTGGCCACTCTAGTCGCGCCTGTGCCAGTCTGGCATGCTTAACATTATGAAATCGAATGTATGACGTTGGCTGTCGAAGTAGATGTAAAACGTTCTGGCCAAATGATTGATAATCAATAGACTTGAGTTCGTTAACAACGTGATTGGCGTGAAGCGCAGAAGATTGCGGTGTTAGGAGACAGAAACATAACTCGTAGAATCTATCTTCCGCATTGACTGAAGCAAATTCAGCAAGTCGTTGACGTATTTCAGCCTTACGAACTCGATATAGATCCTGCAGATCTTCTGGCAACATCGGCTTCACGTTTACACAAGCCCCCTGCGCTTACGCAAGAACCATTCTAATGCAAAGGCCCCTATACCTGCCATGATCAACCACGGCAGGTGGTAGAGTGGGAATTCGCGTTCATGTGTTCTGGCTACCGGACGAAGCCGTGGGTCAGCCTTAACCGCAGCGATCAACTCGTTGATACTTGGGGCGGATACGGCCATAGCACCCGTTCGAAGCGCAAGTGTTTGCAGGAGTGAGATATTACGCGTTGAAGCGCTTTCTTCAATCCCAAGATCACCCACGGTGAATCGCCCCTTATCTACTCCGATCTGAATACCCCTACTCGTTACAACACCGTTATAGGAATAGTCGCCAGGGGCCAACGAACCGATATCAAATCCGTAGCGACCATTGCCTTGTCCGGTGAGGATCACATCTCGGCGGCCGGAAGCCCCTTCTACAACAACCCTCACCTCAGCATCATCTACAGGAGCAAACGTCTGGTCCTGGACCGAGGCATTAAACCCAACGTGCTCTCCTGCGGCATAAAATGGATGCGTGCTTCGGATGCGAATTCGCTTCGCATCGTCACGCACGCTAAGCCATTTGAGTGAATTCCCCATAAAGGTCTGCAAGACGTCGGTTACTGCTCCTCCACGGGATGCCGAAGGTCCGTCTCCCATAAGCTTCCACCGGTAGATGCCATATCCTAATAATGCCAAAGATCGGATGTTTCCATCCTCCCTCTTCATGAGAAGGGGCTCGTCCAACGGTGCATTCCCTACACGAATTGTTGCCAGGGTAACGGCCCCAGGCGCTGGTTCTACAAACGTTTCTGTTCTATAGATTGGTGGCAGATTGTTCCATACTGCCATGTCAGACTCAGTTCCGCTCAGTTTAATGATCGGATCAGCTGAGGCACCCCGAGATACGTCCGGCGTTACGAGGAATTCCTGTGGTCGTGATCCTCCTACGCGGAATGGAAGGATCTTTTCAAATGGACCCAGTTTGGTGTAGTCTGTTTGAAGTGAAGGAATGAACATCAAGGACCGACCCTTAGCGCATGCCGAGGCAATACGCTCAATAACGTCACGCGATGACGACTGCGTTGGATAACCGATAAGTACAACTGCTTCTACGTCATCCAATGCATTGGCGGGCAAAGCCCCTTCATAAAACTCAGCACCCTGTTTCTGGACGAATGTTTGAATGGTAACCGACGGATCGTGAGCGAGTGCCGTCTTTATGAACGTCACATCCGGGCTAGGAGATCCGGCAATGATCACCACACGACGTTTGTCTTTGCGGACAGAAACGAAGTCCTGCACAAGGTTATTGCGCTGTGTGAATTCACCTTGCACCGGTGCAACTCGTGCACTCACCTTACGAATACCATCTGCTGAAGGGGTCCAAACGAACGTGATAGACTGCTTCCCTATTCCCCTACGGAGTGAAATTCGCTCTCGGCCCACTTCCTTGGAGTTGTCCTCAAAGATTACGTCAACATCCTGATCTTCCATGTTTGTTTGCAAGATCTCAACAGTAACGGGAAGGGGCTCGCCAACTACAGCAATACCATTCACGAGAATACTTGCGGCATGAATGTCCTTTGGTGGAACCGTGTCTCCGATTCCAATGGAATACACTCCCATACCGGAACGCTCGGCAACGTGCACAGGCACATCTTCTGCGTTATGGTTTCCATCTGATACGAGGATCACGGCACCGTACGATGCTGCATCGAGCGATCGGTTTGAGATTCCGGAGATCGCATGTGCGATATTGGTTCTGAACCCCGTAAAACGAATCGAATCCGATGGAGCATCTCCTGCTTCTCGCAGTCCTTCATCAAAAAAGAAGAGCTCGGCATCATCACCAAATCCGTCCCGTAGAGTCTGGACGATGTTCCTTGCCAAGCCGGCCCGATCGCCGGAAAGGTCCGTAATGGTCATGGACCTTGAGACGTCCAATGCTATAGCCACACGCGGAGTAGTCGTTTCACTTCGAACCAAACGAATGAGTGGCTCAAATAGCAGTAGCAGCAAACACGCTAATCCTACCGTACGCAAAGAAACGAACATCATCCGCCATGGTGTTGAAAGGGGCGGATTTGTTCGTGAATAGGTAATAGCCGCGAGTGTGATGGCTGCCAACACCAGAAGCATGTACATCCACCAAGGACCGGCTGCAAGATCGAATCGGAAATGCTCCATGAAGTGATATCACCTACTGCATCAGAAATGAAGAACTTCTCCGTCAAACATCATCGAGCTGACGAAGACAATAACAACAATGTACTCTGGGAAACGAGGATGCTGGTGATGTAGAAGAATGCAATTTCTTCCCACGGTAACACCCTAAAGGCTTTATGACCTGTGATCATTCTCTCGTCAAAATACCATATCCCTTTGCGCACAGCCCACAGATCCGAGAATACAAGAACGGTACCAACGGATAAAGATGCTGCAAGCATCGTTACTATCCGCGGAGCAAGAATTGGCCACCCAAACGTCCACTGCATGGCAATAATGGGAAGAAACCAATAGAGCAGATGCCATGCATACATTGCTGAGGTATGCGACTGACGCCATCGCCGCGTGATGAACCACAGACTGATCCAAACCGTGCCAATGACTCCCAGAACAATCAGTGACGCTAGACCGAGATCGGCTTCATCAGCAGCTTCAACCGGAAAATGTGCGGACAATGCAGCAGTCAGTAAACCAACGTGGATCGTTTGCACAACGAAGAAGAAAATCTCTTCAATCGGAAGGTGACGGATTCTAAAGAGGACACGGTCCGACGGAAAGTCCCAGATGCCCTTTGACACGGCCCAGTTGTCCCATGGAAAGGTAAAGGCCACTACCACAACACAAAGGCCAAAGATCGTCACGAGCGACTGAATTGGAGACCCAGAGGCCAGCCAGACGATCAGGCAGACGATCGACAATGGGATGGTCCAACGAAGGTGAAAACCTCGATACGTCATCATGACGTGCGTTTCACATCTACTGCATATTCCGAAGTTGACGCTAGCGGAAGCTCAACAAAAAACGTTGCACCCTGGTCAGCGATGCTCTCGCACCATACTCGTCCACCAAGTGCTTCAGCTTCCCTCTTTACAATAAGTAATCCTAGTCCGGTTGAATCTTCACCGGATGTGGGCTTAGCAGACAGTCTACCAAAGGGAGTGAAGAGTTTCGACAGATCTAATGCCGTGAGTCCAGGTCCCTGATCACGAACAGAGAGTAAAACGCTTGTTGGATCGGAGGTACTCGGAATTCCACGTGTGGCTACTTCGATATGTGAACCAACATGGGAAAACTTCACAGCGTTAGAGATCAAGTTGTCTAGGATGGAGACCATACTACCTTCAGCGCCGGAGACATAGACAGGGCCTTCGATCAAGGTAGTGTCAAGATGGATCTGCTTCTCGGCTACTCTGTGTCTCCACATCCCCAGCACGTGTCCCCAAATAGTTGCCACATCTACCTTGCTTGCAGTCTTCTGAACAACCTCCCGACCACGTTCTAAGACCTGATTGATGAGGTCGAACATACGTGTAGAAATATCAAACACTTCAAGGCTGTACGTCACTCTATCTGCATCGCTTACATGGGCTTCTGATTTAAGCATGTTGGCGATGGATCGAATTGTTGTGAGGGGGCTCTTCAGCTCATGGGCCATAAAGGCCAGGTACTCTTCGTTCTGACGTTGTAATCTGGTTGCGTCCTCGAGAGCCGCTGCAAGTTCAACATTTCGTAAGCGCTCCATCTCAGCATGATTACGAGCTTGCACAAGGTCGTAATGTGCACGCACCTGTACTAGTCTGTGTTCAGCTCTGCGTCTCGTATTTCGAGAAATGTCATTCAGGAGTGCCTCTAGTGTATCAAAGGCTTCGTCCGTCCTTCCAACGCCGCGCAGACTGGCCGTCTTCAGCCACAACATATCGCCGCGCATCTCCTCTGCCTGGTGCTCATCGATCCAACTGATTAGGCTGTCGATAGCTTCGAGTGCCTCCTCGTGCCTCCCTTCACATACAAGTAGGGAGGCTTCTACTTGTTTGAGAAACGCTATTCCTGGCAGCTCTTCCTTGGAATACGGATGCTCGCATGCCTCTTCAAACAGTTCTCGAGCCTTTTTGATATCACCTAATTGAATCGTCGATGTAATGAGCCCACGATACATCGAGAAGAAGTCGGTTGGCTCAACATTAAATCTCCTGAGCTCTTTCGATTTCAAATAATACTCAACAGCCTCTTTCTCACGACCTACTTCACGCAATTGACCGGCAAGGTTCACATAGGCCTTGCCAAGTCCAATCAGATCATCAAGCTTTTCATAGAGCTCTATGGCACGACGAGAATAACGTATCGCAGTCTCGTTGTCATAAAGCACGGTTCCATACATCCCGGAGAGGTTCGTTGAGACCTTTGCTTCTGTAAGCGTATCCCCCGTACGTTCAACGATCACCAGCACCCTCTCATACATTTCGATGGCGAGGATCTCATCATTGGACCTGTTATACACGTTACCCATGTTGAGATAGACCTTGCTAAGATCTAGCTCAGTCCCATTTTCCTTTAGCAACTGCTCAGCAACGGCATAGTGTCCTAGAGCGCCTTCATAATCGGCTGCTATAAAACGGTATATCCCAATCTCGTTTTGAGATAGCCCTTCATATCGGCGCAGTCCGTTCTGACGAGATATCTCAAGCGCTTGCCGTGCGAACCCTTCCCCTTCTGCTACTCTTCCAATAAACAGACAGGCGCGTGCTATGAGGAGTAAGGCGCGAACGCGATCACTTTCAATGCAGTTCTCGTCAACGAGTATCGGCTGCAGCATCTCGATGGCAAGCTGTGGATCTCTGCGAACAAGTCCCTCTGCTTCTTTGAGCAGTTCAACGTTCTGTATGTGGATGGGCTGTAGCATTATCCGTCTATCCTCACGGCCACACTTACGCGATGTAGTAATGCAGATGCGCCTAATGAGCTCAATGCGTAATCAAAGTCAAGAGCTGGAAGGTCGAGTCCAATACCGGCGCTCAGTCCAGTGAGCTGAGTTGCCACGTTCACACCACTTGTGTTTCGTGTTGAATTGTCATAGCCAACGCGAACTTGGACAACCTTACCGAGATACAATTCTCCACCAATGGAGAAGTTCAAGAATCTATCGAAGAATGACGCTACATCGTCTGTGAGGTGATTCAAGGAGAGATTCACCAATAATGGAAGTCCGCGTAGACGGTGGTTCACTCCAAGCCTCATGTCAAGGGGCAGAACATCGTGTGTTCCATCATACGTTGACAGTTGACCGCCAACATTGAGGATGCTTACTCCCAAGTTCGTTCGCTGGGCCGGGAAACGAAAAAGGAGTCCGGCATCTAGCGCCAGAGCCGTAGAGGCCATATCATCGAGCGAAGAATGCAAGACCTTAGCTGTTACTCCGTACGTGATGAGAGTATCAAGTTCGCGTGCGAACGACACACCGAAAACAACGTCACTGGCACCAAAGGTTCCAGATACAGTCCCGAGTTGGTCGGCACGATCGAATGATCCATAACTCGTGAATGACGCAGTAACGGCAAATGTGCCGAGATCTTCCAATTCTTGATTATACGTGGCATACCCGGCGTTGATGTCGAGAACATGTTTGATGAATGTACCGGCAACTCTCCGTTGTTCTAGTGTTGGCAAAACCGCGGGGTTGAGCACAACGTTGTGCGGATCATTCGGCATAGCGACTGTTGAGCCCCCTAGCCCGGCCATACGAGCGCTCATCATACCACGTAGGAAGGGGAAGATCGTGGCCTCTTGCGCGTACACAAATACAGGTGTGAACACGATGGCGAATACGAGGATGATACGTTTGAACTTCATGCGCCGGGAGATTGGTTATACGATGCCATAGCATCGAAAAAACGTCGCGGCGGCCGCACGGGTTTGAACTCGGTGGCCGATACAAAACTGTGACGTGTCCAGCCGCTGGCGAGTGTGTCCACTCCCCTGCGAAGTTCATATTGTAGCATCAACACCGGAGAGTGCTCCATGGTATACCTGGTCTCGATCGTCACTATATCATCGTATCGTGCCGGCAGCATATACTGAGCATGTGCTTCTAGAACCGGCATAAGGTAGCCATCTGCTTCGAGCTCTGCGTATGGCAGACCGGCTGAACGAAGCAATTCTGTCCTCCCGATCTCAAAGAGCCTCATGTAATTTCCATAATACACCACACCCATCTTGTCCGTGTCACTGTAACGCACACGGTAGTCGGTATGATGTACGATGGTGGCAGTCATCTGGAATTGCCCTGATCATTCATGGACAGCATCAACTCGAGCAATCGCTCGAGTTCCTCAAGAGAGTAAAATTCAATCTCTACCGAGCCAGAATCATCGGCCTTCATGCGAACCCGGACCTGGGTGGCGAAGAGGTGACGGAGGGAGTTTTCGATCTCAGATACTGAATTGGATGGACCGTTCTTGTCGATTGAACGTACGCCACTGTTCGGCGTTGCCGTGGACTTAATCTCCCCGCCTTTGATCAGTTCCTTCCGGCCGAGTTCGAGATCCTTTACGAGGGCCTCGGTTTTCCTGACAGAGAGTTCTCGCTTTATAATCTCACGTAGGACCACGAGTTGCAAGTGATCGGAGGACAGTGCGAGGAGCGCTCGTGCATGCCCCATTGTGATCCGCCGCGTTCGAAGGGCAGACTGAGCGTCGGGCGGGAGCTTGAGGAGTCGAAGGAAGTTAGCAACAGTACTCCGATCCTTTCCGACCTTCACGGCTACATCATCTTGGCGCAGGTTACATTCTTCAATCAAACGTTGATAGCCAAGTGCAACCTCTAGCGGATTAAGGTCTTCGCGTTGGAGGTTTTCTACGAGGGCGATCTCCAACATTTGTCCATCTGAACCTACATTCATCACGTAGGCAGGTATGGACGTAAGTCCTGCCATCTTAGAGGCACGCAAACGACGTTCTCCGCTGATGAGCTCGTATCCGTCAAAGTGTGGTCGTACGGTGATGGGTGTTATCACGCCATGAACGGCGATAGATTGAGCGAGTTCCTGGAGAGCCCCCTCATCAAAATGGTGACGGGGCTGCACGGGATTCGTGCTGATCCTCTCGATATCGATCAGTGCAACGCCAAGGACCTCTTCCGAAGTGTCGGAAAGGGGCTGTTGTGCTGTTGATTCGGCTCTGAGAAGCTCTTTGGGAATGAGTGCTCCGATGCCCTTACCTAGTCCTAACCCTTGCTTCACGCTGTGGTCCTTTTGTTATTCTGCCACGGCCCCGGGGATCACACCATTTTTTGTGAGGATCTCCGTTGCGAGCTCGAGATAGTTCTGTGCACCGATACTCGATGCATCGTAGAGCAAAGCCGGCTTTCCGTGGCTTGGAGCCTCTGAGAGTCTGACGTTGCGGGAAATAACCGTTCTACATGCCTTGTCTTCAAAGTGCCTGCGAACTTCGTCAACCACTTGATTGGAGAGGCGTAGACGCGAGTCATACATCGTCAGCAAGACGCCTTCGATTTCAAGTTGCGGATTTGTTGTACGGCGCACGATCGAAATCGTGTTGAGAAGCTGTCCGAGACCTTCAAGTGCATAGAACTCACATTGCACCGGAACGAGTACAGAGTCCGCGGCTGTGAGCGAATTCAACGTAAGAAGTCCGAGTGACGGTGGACAGTCGATAACGATGAAGTCATACTGATCCTTGATCGTATCCAACACCTTTTTGAGCAGGTGCTCTCGATGAGGCACTTCAACCAATTCGATCTCTGCGCCTACGAGGTTGATGTGCGATGGAACGAGATCGAGAAACGGCATTTGTGTTTTCACAACAACGCTGTTGATCGAGAGTCCATTCACAAGCACTTCGTAAATGGTTCGATCGAGTTGAGCTGTCTCTACGCCGTAACCGTGTGATGCGTTTGCCTGAGGGTCTATGTCTACAAGGAGTGTCTTTTGCTCTGCAGCAGCCAATGAGGCCGCTAGGTTAACGGCCGTTGTTGTCTTCCCTACTCCGCCTTTTTGATTGGCGACCGCGATGATCTTACCCATGTCTATTCGGACTCCCTCGACGCTGCTACGTGAGTGGTGATGTTTCCGCTCGAAGTTCTCGAGTCGGGGTTACAAAGGTACGAACCCACCTCGTCTCCGGGAAACCTATGTTTCATGGGCGTTCCACGCTATCGGCCACCAGAGATGGACAGACGGATATCAAGTCCAACCTGAGTTGTACTAAAGCCCGGATTTGCAGCACCTTCGCTGAAATTTCCTTCGTATCTGAAGAAGGCAGAAGCGGTTACTCTGTTGCTGATGGTATATCGGGCACGGGGCTCAATGATGATCTGTGTGGTACCGTCTACGAGGGAACCATCAGCCCCCTTGAAGTCCGTCACGTCATATTGTGAGCGGAGATTCCGTCGAATCTGCGTGTTAAAGGTAAACTCCATGTCATTCTGGAGATCGAGTCCCAAGATCTTCAAGGACACGCCCCTTCTGAGATATGAGGCTTGGATCTGAATCTCATGGGATGTTTCACGTGAGATCACGCTTCGAGCCGAAGCGTTCAGACCGTGCGTTGTTGTTACGCTGTATCGACCGGTTGCAGTGAGGAGTCCATTGAGCTTGCGCTCGTCAAATGAGAGATTAAGTCCTATGAGTGGTGTAAAGCCGGATTTGATCTGCTGGACTTCAATAACACGGCCATTGTCATTGATACGAGCATTCTCGGTGTACATGGATTGATAGGCATGTTCAAGGAAGATCCGTTGTGCGATCCCTCGGAATGGTGCAATCTTTTCGATGCCGTCCCACCTCAATGTCCAGTTGATAGCTGGAAGTATCCGCCCTATCTCTCCAGAGATGAAATCCAAGGATTCAAACCCTTCTCGGAACGATGTAGCAAGAGCCTCGAGAAGTCTAGCGTTCCGTCCAACGGTATCTGGGTCTGCCTCGATCACGGCCTTGCGCTCATTATAAATCGTGATCACATTCTCAACATTGTCGTTAAACAACCCGAACGGCATGTCCGGGAAACTGATGAAGCTGCGCTCAAGTGTCTGACGTTTGTTAATGTTTGTGAACGTTGGAATGCCGGCCGCATCTGTCACAACGCGCTGATTACGACTATATCCAACATCCGTGCGCATGTTAAGATCGAGCGTAGCGCCTGGCCAAAGCGGACGGTTTGTTTGGAACTGGAATGTTGACCGTTGTGTGTAATCGTCCACCATCACGGCATTAGAGGGACGGACACCTTCGGTGGTCTCGAATTTGAAGAACGGAAATGCCGAACTGCCCGTGAGGTTCAATGAGCCGTGAGGGTTGGAGATTAGACCCAATTGATACGGGGTGCTCGGACCCCACATAGGATCGTTATCGCGGAATGTCAGCGATCGGGCCCAAAGATTGGTGATTCCGCTTCCCCCCAAGACACCGTTATTCAGTGCCGTGTTCGTCTGGTTGAATGTAAAGGTGAAATTTTCAAATCCGAAGAATATGTCCTGCAGGATGGTACCGATATTACCAGATCCCTTTGTTGAAGGGCCAAAGATCTCTGCACCGAATTGACGCCAGCGGAACACCGGACTCAACCGGAAATTGGATGTATAGCGAGCCGTACGAACTACATCACGTTGCGCCGGATCGGGCTGTAGCGGGTCAAAGATGCCATAGACCACATTGTACGAACCCGTGGTCTCTAACAGCCTATTGAGTCCGAAGATATCGGGGAACTTTGGTCTGAATGAGAGCGTGATGGTCTGACCAAAGTTATTATCCGGCCCGAAGTTGAATAGCTGGCCATTGTTAAAGAACATCTGATCTGCGATCTGACTACCCGTACGCTGGCGACCGTTCTCATCAAGTTCCAGTGGCACCATTGTAGAAGAGGAGATAACCTTATAGTCGATCACCGGACTAAGGAAACCATTTTCAACAACACGCCAATTAAAGCCGAACGTCTTTTCCGCCACAAACTCGCGGATGATAGGGCTTGGTTGCAGGAGGAATCTCGACTGTTCCGTTGTCCGGGCTCTGGTCATCCCCAGGTTTGCGGTAATTGTCTGCGGAAGGAAATTGATCTTCATGTCCTTGTACGCCTTTAGGCCCCATACTTCGGCTAGAAATTTGAGGGGACTTACATCGTATTTAGCCGGGAGTGTCACAGCATAGTCGATCCGCAATCGCCAGCGCCAATCAAAACGTTGTTGAACAACCTGCGACCGTTCAAACTCTTGAGCATAGGCAAAGTTGAACGTGAGTTTGTTGAACGTGTCATCCACATACCAAGCCTTAGTAGGAATGCCAAGTCGCAATCCGGTAAGAGCCCATTGATCTTGTACGCGAACACGCTGCGACCGTGTTTTCACATTATCCGATGCCTGCGCAGCTGCCTCTGCAGTACCACCCTTATCCAACGTGTCCTGCGCAGCTGCAGCCGCGGCTGCGTCCAATTCCACATCATTCTGCGCCTGATATTTCGGCGTCTCCGCCAGCTCCGTGTGCGTATACGTCACGGGGATCCGGGTCTCTTTCAGTTCTTTCGGAAGAAATTTCTCCAGGCCAAGCTGAACAGTTGCATTCCAGGCCGTTGCTTGCAAACGATTGCCAAATCTGTCTTCGAGTCGGTGATAGTTGGGAGTAGTATGATTGATCGACGCTGTGATATCTCCAACATCGGCAAGCTTTAATGTGGTGCTTGCAAGACCTGCCCAGTCATTGTCATTGGTAGGATCAACCACACGGAGTTCATCCACCCACATGGTTGTTGAAAGCTCGTTCGGATACCTCTCCGCCGGATTAGCGATACCAAAACCAAAGAAGGTAACACGCGTCATGATCGGATTACCCTTGATCGCAAAGGTCCCTTGCGGGTCTCCCGGAACAGAGAACTCCTGTCTGTCATTTGTTCTGCTTTGGTCCCTGCGTTCCTTGATAGCTGTTAGGTCGGAGATCTTGATCCGAAGATCCTGCCATCCGCGAAGTAAGGGGCGCCTGTATTCGTAATAGTTCGCAGAGTCCACACCGTAGCGCACAAATGCGTATGCAGGTGGCGTTGAGCCTTCGGTGACGCTACTTGGCATCGTATTGTCGCCATAGATGAAGAAGGCAACTTCTTTGTAATAGAAAAGATCCCACGGCCGAAATATCCGCGCAGCAAATCGTTCTTCACCATAACGAAGATTTCGAGCCTTGATCACCAAGGACTGTTCATTGAGATAGAGCTGTTGGTACGGATCCGGATTCTGAAGTTGTTGGGGTGGTTGAACACCCGGCGGCATTGTATAGAAGTCTGGTGCGCTCTGGTTTTCCTCACGGTTCACGTATGCTACTTGGAGTACAGAGTCATTGGATGAAACATTTGGCTGAAACTGGTGATTGCGCAGCCAATACGAACCAACAACACCCCAGTCAGCGATGGAGACCTTTACCGTGCCACCTTGGAAGTGGACGCGCGCGTATTGGATGTTTGTAAAGAGCGGGTTACCTACCACGGTATCCGGACGTCTGACTGGGATACGGAAGAGATACCACCCGGCAGCAGGATTGCCCCCTACTATCTGGGGATTTGTGGATGGATTAGGGTTGAGTTGGACTTCGTAGCGGAAATAGCTGTTATCAAGAGAGATTGTCTGACCGTTGTTTTTATTGAGGATCTCAGTGTCCGGGAACTGTCCAAGTTCCGACTGCGTGGAGTTTCCTTCAAAGTTGTTGTATTGAACAAACTGAGACTCATTCTGATTTTGACGGTCTGCGTTAAAGTCAAATGAATAGTCATCCCGCGCTGGGTCGGATTCTCGATTGAGTGGATCTGGATAGACGACCTTCTCTCGATCATTGGCAAGGGTATCGATACCTCTGTCTTCACCTACATCAATGAGGTTGTTTGCAGGGGGATTGTCTTCAGTGTTGAGGCGCTGATTGGGAATGATATCTTCACTGATCTGACCGAGATCGATGAACATTCGAGAGCCTTGTTCATAGGCATCGATCTTCATCATGATCTCGATGTAGTCGATGTTATCGTTGTCAAAGTTCGTATTGAATGGAGAGAGCAACCTGAGCATACCGCCCCAGATCTTTGGTCGATTCTGTTCGATATAGCTCTGCGTGAATGCCCTCACAGCAAGCGAATCTGCATCATTCCAACGTGGATTCTTTGGATCAAGGAACTCCGGATTGGGATTGTAGATCCCACGTTCGCGAGGTTCAAACACCAATCTGATAGGATTGATGTTGTTCCTACCTTGCGCACGAGCACGATTAGGGTAGACATCTGCCTGTGGCACATCGGGAACGAATTTCTGGTACCAGAAGGTCTTGCCTTTGAACTTCACTGCATTTGTGTCATGATCCCACAGTGTTTCATCTTTAGAAGGAGATGAATGTTGCCAAACTGTAGGAGTAAGACCGAACGATAGATATCGGCGAGCACTTTCGAAGTCATCAACATAGGCAACGGCCTTGCCTGCATCACTGGCAACAGTGGAAGTCCGTTTGTTCGGTGTGGGAGAAACCATTGCCCATTCACCCGTAAACGTCCACGTTGACTTTTCCTTTGTATCTAGGCCCGGTAATGCATCAAGAGCCCGTGTTAACCACGGCAGTTCTGCATTGAATTTTGCATCGAATCCCATCATGAAGTTCGAGTTTGGCTCTTGGCCCGGCATAACACGGTCTACGATCGCAGCTTGATCGTAGTTCATCATCGTCATGCCGATAGATCCGTTCATCCGACGTTTGTTGAACAGAACCATATCAGCACGCATACCGAGCAACGTTCTCGTTGTGAGATTGAAGATGTCGTTTTGCTCGTATTCAATATTCAAATTGGCATTCGGCAGTGAGGCGCGAGCATTCAGAAGCGACATCGTTCCGGTATAGTAGTCAACGGTATAATCTACGCCCTCACGGAGCGGAGCACCGTCCAGAGTAACGCGTACACTACCCGGAGCGAGTTGATATGCCAGTGGAATGCGATTGCCGGTTGCCGTACCGGCAGCTTCACCAACTAACAAGAATCGGTCCTTTGCCGTTACGAGTCGGGCTGCTGCATCTGTTGTGTCATAAACTTCATTAAAGACATACTGCTCGGCGAGCTGCGCATTTCCCTTTGAGGCAAAATATTCGCGAATACCTTCCCTAAATGGCTCTAGACTTGGGAACGTAACCTCACCACGTTGAGAGTTGAAGACCGGTGGGCGTGCGTCAAACACACCGTCAGGCGGAGCGGCACCCGTTCCATTGTTGACCTGATCGATGCGGAAGATCGTTGGGATCTTATCGGGAGCCCCTTCGAGAACATCAGTGGAGTCGTTCGTAGATCGGTAATACCACATACCGATCTTTGCGTCCTGTGGGTTTACGTTGGCAACGCCAATGTTGTAGATGTTCTTCATCAACCGTTTCCAGAGAAGCTTGAATCCGGGTTGCATCTGCGGACGGGCGATGAGCTTCAGGATCAGTGTATCCTTCTCATTCACTGTATTTGTCAACGTGCCATGATAGAAGTCATCCCTGTTGTCCGTGGTTGGACCTTCTGTGCGATATCCTACGGCATAAAACCGATCGGTCCGAAGATTCAGGATGGTTAGAGTACCAAGGTTATAGTCGATTTCGTAACGTTTGTTGTCGAGGCGCGTGAATCTACCACGCTCGATTGTACCGGCCTTGATCTCCTGACTCTTGACAGATACCGGATATGTTTCCCCTTGCAGAGCACGAATGGGTGCTAGATCTGCGATAGCAATTGCCTCGTTAGCTTGTACTTCGCGCAAATCCGTGGTTGACTCCCATACCTCAATCTCTTTAACCACTAATGGAGCCCCTTCTGGGGGAATAACCGGCGTTGTGGATCGGAAGTAAGCACGCCAGATTGGCAGATATGCAGTATCGAGGAAGAAGTGGTTGCGTGTGTAATCATAGGCTCGCACGGTGAACATTTGACGAGCAGAACCGCCCCGGGCATTGATGACCTTGCGTTCGCCGCGACGTTGTGATGCAATCGTCTTGAGGTAGAGGGGGCCAAACTGGAAGTCTGCACGGACACCAAAAAGTGTCTGTCCCCCACCGATGAGGGTACTTTGTGTCTCCAAGTTCACATTGCCAAACTCAACCCGCTTGATGATATCATCATCATAACCTTCGTAGCCAACCTTAAATCTATTGTTGAACTCAAACTGATTGAGAGTGTTCCAGTCTACGTTCATGCGGAACTTGTCGCCGATCCGACCACTAACATTTACCTGAATATTCTGGTTGAAGATCGGGGCTGATTGTGTCTGTCCAAGGACCGAGGCTGTTCCCAATCGCTGCGTATCCCACCGCCAGCCCGCCTGAACATTCACTTCGCCATTGACGTTGATGGATACCTCTGGTTTCCCGAAAATCCCGAAGATGGCGTTCTGAGGCAGAGGGATTGTAATGTTTGTGGCCTGATCGATAAGCTTTGTAAGCTCTGCAGAAGACATAGGTTTCTTCATCTCGTAGGCCAAAAGTGAGGAATCACGCAGTTTTCGCGCCATTGCCTCACGCTGCTGTTCAAGGTAGCCCTCCATCGTGATCGGAACCATCGTCCCCACATCTACACCATCGAGCATCTCGCGCAGGGTTACACTACCGAGCAGAGAGTCTACATATCCAAACGAGGAATACCCCTTCGGGATCGGGATCGTTCTGTCCCTGCGCTGAGCCGGACTAGTCCCATATCGCTTGATCGTCGTTGTTGGGTAGTATCTCGGCAGGTCTGTATTGTTTGGATCGCCCGAATCATATCGGTCAATAACTACCGGCGGCTTGGTCGTATCCTGCAAAAGGGGCAAGATATACGCGGATATTGTCCACGATGCAGCCTGAACACAGGCCATATGCAGAGGCTCACCCACGGCATTGGGCCGGGATGTGGCAAAAACGGACGTGGAAAAGGCGACCATGCAAAGGCATGTCACCAGAACCAAAGCCGTCAAAGATGTTCGTTTAGAACCCTCGAACACGTCGGGCAGCTCACCTATGGACTAAAAAAACCGGATCTGCATTCCAACATGGTCATGCAAGCAACGTACCAAATGGTGAGTATACGCCCTCTCCGTGTGAGTTTATGATGTACAAAGATACATCGTGGGTTAGTTTTGCAATTCGCACGAACCACCTGCAATCCTATTGTGTACTGCATGACGCAACGATACGCCCTCGTCCTCCTCTTTCTCTCCATCTCCTCACTCTGTCTGTTGGCAGCGGATTTTTCTGAGTACACGCAACTTGGTCCCCAACAGGTAGCCACGTTCATGCCTTCTGAGACACGAACGATCATCAACTTAAGTGGACAGTGGCAACGAATGAATGATGGGGTTCCCTTGGAAACGGTTTCTATACCGGGTTCCTTGGATGCTCGATCACCGGTGATCCTTCGGCGGACAATTCGCATCGAACAGGCTACACTAGGCAAACACACCTGGCATCTTCAAGTCCTCGGGGTGGTTGATGAGATAGAGCTTCGGGTTAATGGGAGATTCATCATGCGATATCCGGGTGGCATGGTGCCATTTGGGATTCGCATTCCGGACAGAGTTTTAGTCCCCGGCACAAATACTGTTGAGCTTGTTGTGTCACCCACGAGCGAACTCACCGCACTTGTGGAAGGATTTGCACGGTCATCGAGATCTCGCCACATGGGGCTCCTGCGGGAAGTGTTTCTTGTCGGCACTCCGCATGTATGGACCAATGACGTTCGAACGCGGAGCACGATAACGTCGGGTGTAGGGTCGATGAATGTTAAGGCCACAATTGTTGGCGGAACTGTAGAACGTCTACTTGGCTCTACCCTGGGCGGTGATGCACTTGCGCAGGGGAAGACGACGGTTTCTGTTGAGGCCATGCTGAGATCACGCGATGGCGGACAGGTGGTAGCGCGGACGGGATCGTCCTCGGTAACGATCGAACGTTCCAGACAGCAGATTGTCAGTTTTCAGATGTCGGTTTCCAATCCACAGCGATGGAGTGTTGCTTCACCGAATCTCTACGACCTTGTTGTCAGGATCGAGAGAGACGGTCAGCTTATAGATATCTATGAAACACCAGTCGGATTCCGCTCTATCGGAGTTGTTAGCACCGACCGCGGACGTCAGATCTCGATCAACGATTCGATCATACCGATCTATGCCGTTGATTATGTTGACGACTATCCCAACCGCGGACCATCGATGTCATGGCGTCAGATGGAACTCGACGTTTCGTTGATGAAGACCCTTGGGGTGAATGTAGTACGTGTCCGCAATGGAAGCCCTCACCCGTATTTCCTCAGCCTTTGCGACAGATACGGACTTATGGTAATGGCGGAGCTGCCAACATCTGACGTTCCATCGGACATGATCCTCCAAGAAGAACTCCTTGCTCGTTATCGAAATGCATCTGAGCGGTCTATCTCGTACCTCGACACACATCCCTCTGTGATAGCCATTGGTCTAAGTGACGGACTCGAAGAAGGTTCTGATGCCGTTGCTCAGTACCACGCCGATCTTGTGCAGTTGTATCGGAAACTGTCCACAAAGATGTTGTTCAAGGTTGTACCCGCTGGACTTTACGATCGTACGAGCGAAGGCGGATTCGACATCATCGTTGTCAGGTTCAGTACAACACAGGACCGCACACGTTTCGAGCGCATCGTTCAAGCGCTGCCAAAAGCCTTTCGCTCCGCTGCTGTTCTCACAGAATTTGGCTCTCGCCTCTCACCAAGCAACACCAATGGTTTCAGTGACCCACTCTCAAATGAGGCGCAGGCTCTTGTTGTGCGCGATTGTTTCCGTGCCTCGATGTCTGCCGGACTAGCTGGAGTGATGATTTGGTCCTTTGTAGACTTTTCGCTTGAGCGTCCAACGATGTTGGTTGACCACTATGACGCCTATGTCTGCACATCCGGACTTCTCGATGTATGGCGCCAACCACGCATTTCTTATGCAATGTTAAAGTCACTCATCAACGATGAGAAGGAGCCCCTTCTTCAAGCTCGTGATGCCGCCTTTGACACACCACTCGTATTCATTGCTGCGGGTATCATCCTTGCATTGATCATGACCTTCTTGATCAATCGCTCTCGCCGATTCCGCGAGTACCTGCTTCGTGCCATTGCCCGTCCGTACAATTTCTATGCAGATATTCGAGATCAGCGTATTCTGTCTGCGGTTCAGACATCGTTCCTGGGTATCGTTATTGCCAGCTGCGTAGGACTAGTCATTTCATCACTGCTGTATTATGTGCGGGTTGATGCCGAGATCGAATACCTGCTCCACCTACTCATTCCCTCCAATGTTGCCTATGACATTGTTCGGTTTGTTTCGTGGAGACCAACACTTGCTGTCCCCCTGTGGTCTGCAGTAGTTATGGGGCTCTTCGTTTTCGCTGCATTCCTCCTCCGTGTGGGCTCGATGTTCATTAAGGCACGGATCTATTTCCGCGACACACTCACGATAGTTGTTTGGTCGGCCTTGCCACTTGTGGTATTACTCCCTATTGGTGTGGCCCTCTATCAGGCATTGAGTACCGACGCCTTGTCCTTGTGGGTTCCCTTGCTAGTGATAGCACTCACGATTTGGTCTCTTATGCGTACGCTGCGAGCCACATCGGTTGTTTTCGACGTGCCATCAACGATTGTGTATTCGATCGGACTCGGTTTAGTAGCTGTTGCACTCGTTGCCATCCTGATCTCGTGGAATGCGTCCTATGATGCCTTCTCATTTGTCAGGTTCTACTTCTCTGTTGTTTCGGCCTAAGGGAACGCGATGTCTGTAATCGTTCCGGCGGACCATCGAGAATTGAACGACCGAGAGCGTGCGATCCTGCGTGCGATCGTTCAGCTCTTTATCCTTCATGCTACACCAGTAGGGTCGCGTGTTGTTTCTCGGTATTTGGAACGTTCTCTACCCCTGAGTCCGGCAACAATACGCAACACCATGTCGGACCTCGAGGCGATGGGATATATCACACATCCCCATACCTCAGCAGGAAGAATGCCCACAGATCTAGGGTATCGATTCTACGTTGATTCCCTTGTGGATATTGGCCGGCTACCAACCCACGAGACCGATCAGGTGGTTTCTGACCTACTCGCGCTCCCGCGGGAGAGTGTGATGCGCGATGCTTCGCGGATTCTCGGTTCGTTGAGCCGACACCTTGCCATGGTTCAGCTTCCATTACTTCGTGAAGCCCTTGTGCAGCGAGTGGAATTGATTCCTCTGTCAAGCGAGCGACTGCTCGTTGTTATAGCCCTTGACAGCGACATCGTCCGCACGCTCACTCTCGAGACAAATGAGTTGATCGAGCATGGCACGGTAGAGGCTGTATCCCGTCAGCTCAACGAGAGATTGGCAGGCAGACCACTCTCATCGATCACAGCAATGCTCTCCGAACTGCTTGCCCCCTCCTCAAACCCTACCCCATCGCTGTTCAGGTTGTTCGTGGAGCAGGTTGGGAATCTTGTCTCCACAAAGGCGGGTGGCATGGTGCATATATCCGGTGCGCAGAATCTGATCACACAGCCTGAGTTTGAAGCCCCGGATCGACTCCGTAGCGTTATCGAACTTGTGGAGAATGAGGACGTTATCGTTCACCTCCTTGGATCTGCAACAGAACCAGGGCGGGTTTCGGTGACCATAGGCAACGAGTTTGCCGAGACCGACATGCGAGATTATGCAATGATCGCTACAACCTACCGTGCAGGACATGCCACAGGATCTCTTGGAATTATCGGTCCACGTAGGATGGATTATGGTCGGATGATCTCGATCGTGCAATTGATGTCAAGCGTTCTTACACGTACTCTCGGAGATGTTCGTCAATCGCCCGATGACTCCGAAAACCAACCCTAAATAGCCAACATGGAAAACGAAGAAGAACTTACCCTAGAAGAGCAGATTGAGGCCCTTCAACTTCAAGTAGAAGAGTGGAAGGATCTTGCTCATCGGCGGTCCGCAGAGATCGCGAACATTCAACGCAGAACGCAACAGGAACGTCAGGACCTGATGGTCTATGCCTCTGAGCATGTCATCACAAAGATGTTGCCGGTGCTCGACGATCTGCATGCGGCGGTGGAAGCCGCTCGCAAGTCGGTGGACGAATCGCCACTGAAGACCGGCATCGAAATGATCTATGCAAAGGCTGTGAAGATCTTTGAAGAATCCGGCGTAAACGTCATTGAGGCGGGTGTTGGAGAACCCTTTAATGTGGCATTCCACGAAGCCCTCATGCACACCGCTTCCGAACATCCGGAGGGTCATGTGGTGCAAAACGTACAACGCGGCTACCAGCTCCATGAGAAGGTGATCCGCCACGCAAAAGTGATCACATCGGCCGGACTACCTGCGCATAACGAAACAACGGAAGAGAGAACATGACGGAACGTGACTATTACGAGATCCTTGGTGTTGGTAAGTCTGCGTCGGCCGACGAGATCAAGTCTGCCTATCGCAAGATGGCCATGCAATATCATCCCGATCGCAACCCAGACGATCCCTCGGCCGAAGGCAAATTCAAAGAGGCCGCTGAAGCATATGAGGTGCTTAGCGATCAAAACAAGCGTGCTCGATATGACCAGTATGGTCATGCCGGCATGCGTGGTGGCCAAGACTATCACCAGTATTCGAATATCAACGACATCTTCAGTGCATTCGGCGACATCTTTGGTCAGTCCATCTTCGGCGACATGTTTGGTCAACAACAACGTGGTGGGCGCAAACGCTCGCAACGAGAGCCGGGTGCTGATCTTAGAGTGCGCATGCCATTATCCCTGGAAGACATAGCCACCGGAGTGGAGCGGACGATCAAACTCCGCCATTGGAAGGCCTGTGGTACATGCAACGGGTCCGGCGCCAAGGAAGGATCGGGCTTTTCTACGTGTACGGTATGCGAAGGGTCCGGAGAGATCCGTCAAGTATCACGAAGTGTGTTTGGGCAGTTCATCAACATTGCGCCATGCACCACGTGTGGTGGCACCGGAGAGATCCTCAAGGACCGATGCGACACATGCGAGGGTGAAGGTCGAGTAGAAGGTGAAACCACCGTAAAAGTCACGATTCCTGCCGGTGTACACACTGGTAATTATCTCACCGTCACTGGCAAGGGGCATGCAGGACGCAGGGGTGGTGAGTCTGGCGATGCGATTGTGGTTATTGAACAGACAGAACACGAGATCTTTGAGCGAGATGAAGACGACGTCTATATGGATGTTGTGGTAGACTTCCCAACCGCCGCACTTGGTGGAGAAGTGAATGTCCAGACGTTGTTCGGAGAAGCTTCCTTAAAGATCGAACCAGGTACCCAGCCAGGAGCCGTGCTCCGCATGAAGGGTAAGGGCATTCCACACCTCAATGCGCGCGGAAGTGGCGATCAGCTTGTACGGTTCAATGTTCACGTACCAACAAAACTTTCGTCGAAAGAAAAGTCGGTTCTGAAGGATTTGGCAACTAGTGATCACTTCAAGCCGAAGGATCAACGCGTAGAGTCACACTTCTTCGATAAGATCAAGGAAGCGTTCTCCTGAGTTTTCGTAGAGCGCTTCAGGGAGTAAACCATGAAGCGTTTTATCACGACCATTCAGAAGCACCTCGGCATCACCCGGTCAGAGGCTATCGCAGTTACGTTTGTGGCAACAATCCTCACAGTTGGTACTGTGGGAACGAGGCTCGTACCGGTTACGTCCCTGCACGAGCATGCTTCGGCTCAACGAATCGCCCAGATACTGGATTCTCTCGAAGCAGAGCGGTTTGTGGTAGACGGTAACCACCAAGCCCCCTATCAACCAGAGCAGAGAGCTGATACCGGGACAACACTGCCCCAGGTTCCTGAGAAAAAGAATTCGCACAGGATCGTTGATCTGAATTCAGCATCGGCATCACAGCTCGAAACCCTGCCTGGTATAGGTCCGGCGATGGCACAACGTATCATTGAGGCACGTACGCGACGCCGATTTACGTCCGTAGAAGACCTCCTCAATGTGAAGGGTATCGGAGAGAAGAAACTCGCAAAACTTCTACCATACGCCAAGGTGCCGTAAATTCAGACACATGCGCGTAACGGTCTATCTTCATCCTCAACGAACTGTAGTAGCTCAATGGTCTGCGGACAATGCTGTCCCGGTCCTAGAGGCCTATGTTGAACGCAACCCCGATGAGTCCCTTGACGACCTCGTCAGCAAGGCACAGGACATAACGGTTGCTGTTCATGGGTCTTCCATAACCTATCACGCATATCCGGTAGATCCGAATGAAGACGCACGCCAGAGGCGTTCGTTTGAGCTGTCTACGTGTCTACCTAACGTTCGGGAAGGTGTAGACGTGGTACACGATGTAACGATGCCTGCACGTATGCACCGTACTCAATGGCACGGTCTCCTGATTATCAACAAGGATGTGATTGAGTCGATTCATCGGAGAGTCCATCAGGACGCCATATTCATTTCCGATATCGAACTCGACATCGAGATCGCTCGGGCTACAGTTGCGCAGCAACAAACTCCATGGTTGCTCATGGGGCGCAGAGGTTTAAGCTGGTATCGCGCCGTGATCGGAGCTGACCATGCACTCCAGTCCCTTACATGTGTACCCGTAGACGCTGACGAAACACCAGACTCTGTTGTCCATACGAGCATACTTGATCTCCGATCTGCCACCGGGACATTCATTGATAAAGTTTTGTTGTTCGGAGACCATCTCACGAAATCCGTCTACGCAGATATCGCCGCAGCTGTTGCGCCCCTCGAGGTCCGTTCAGGACGGTTACAACCGTTTCGACGCGTGATCGCCAATGTGGATCAGAGCACAAAGTCATCATTGTTGGCTAAGGCTCATCTGCTCGGACCACTTGTTGCACCAGCATTGTCCTCTGTAACAAGCGAACTCCTCCCTCCATGAGGATCATCGGTGGTACTCTGAAAGGTAGGCTGGTCCCACAGCCCCCGGGGTCTGATACCAGACCAACAACAGACGTTCTGAAAGAGAGTCTCTTCAGTGTTCTTACCCACCACATTGATTTCGCCGGAAAACGTGTTTTGGACCTTTGCGCAGGCAGCGGGCAGCTTAGTTTTGAGATGCTCAGCAGAGGATCGGCACATGCCACCATGGTTGATGCCTCTGCCCTCGTATGTAGGCACCTCCGGTCAGTGTCGAAGGAATTCGGATACGATCCACAGGTTACCATTATCAAGGCCGATGTCCTTGGATTCCTACGCAATGGCATTGCCGGACCTTTTGACGTGATCGTTGCCGACCCACCATATGCACTCAAGTTGTGCAATCATATCGCCGAGATACTTACAACAAGTCCTATCCTTGCTCCGAGTGCCATAGTTGTTCTCGAACACGGTGATCAAGAAGCAGTGATCGTACCGGACGGTGTTTCCCTCCTTTGGCACAAGGAAAGGGGCTCTACGGTAATCGATGTTCTGCGCTATGAACGCCCCTTGCCGTAATTTGTAGTCTATGTCCAAACACGCCATGTATCCGGGATCATTCGATCCTATCACGAACGGTCACGTAGATGTGATCGAACGTGCAGCCCAGATGTTCGAGACGGTTACCGTTGTTGTTGCCAAGAACAGTAAGAAGACCCCACTTTTTGACGAAACCGAACGTTTGGAGATGGCCGCGGCCTCACTTGTCCATCTTCCCAATGTGCGAGTAACGGTTTATGCCGGACTCGTTGTGGACTTTGCCCGCGAGAATGGCGTGGACGTTATTGTGCGTGGACTCCGTGCTGTAAGCGACTTCGAATATGAGTTCCAGATTGCCCTTATGAACCGCAAGCTCCAGCCCGACGTGACGACCATCTTCATGATGCCCCACGAACGTTTCACCTATCTCAACTCCAGTATCATTCGAGAGCTGGGGAGATATGATCAGAACATCACCGAGTTTGTGCCCGAGATCGTGGCAGAACGTATGAAGAATAGATTCGCATGAAGGTCCACATTATCACCCTGGGTTGCAGCAAGAACACTGTGGACAGCGAAACGCTGGCTGGACATCTCACGGCCAATCACATGGAGTTGGCAGATTCTGTTGAAGATGCCGATACCCTTGTGATCAATACGTGTGGCTTTATCGATACGGCAAAGGAAGAAAGCGTTAACATGATCCTCGAAGCAGCCCAGCTCCGAAAAGACGGTTCGCTTCGTCAGCTTGTTGTGGCCGGTTGCCTTTCTGAACGCTACGGAGATGACCTACGCAAGGAGATACCGGAAGTAGATCACTTCTTCGGTACTGAGGCCTATGAACAGATCATCAAGGCCATATCTCCCGACCTCAAATATTCCTTGCTGGGAGACCGCATTCTCTCAACTCCACAACACTACGCCTATCTCAAGATTTCCGAAGGATGCGACAATCCGTGTTCGTTCTGCGCCATCCCGATCATGCGCGGAACACATCGTAGTACGCCCATTGAGACAGTCGTAAAGAATGCTCAGAATCTTGTTTCGCAAGGCGTGAAAGAGATCGTACTTGTGGCCCAAGACCTAACGTATTATGGTCTGGATATCTATGACAAACGCAGGCTTGCTGATTTACTCATGGCTCTCTCAGACGAAAGTGGTGCTGAGTGGATCCGCTGCATGTATGCCTATCCGGCCAAATTCCCCCACGACATTCTTCCGGTCATCCGTGATCGAAAGAATATCTGCAATTATCTCGATATGCCTCTTCAACATGCATCTACCAATGTGTTGAAGAATATGAGAAGGGGCATAACACGCAAAACCACGGAAGAACTACTCGACGCCATTCGCCAACAAGTACCGGACATCACGCTCCGTAGCACGTTTATCATCGGCTATCCGAGCGAGACCGAATCAGATGTTGATGAACTTGTTGAGTTCTTGGAGCAACAACAACTCGACCGCGTTGGTGTGTTCAAGTATTCGCAGGAAGACGACACCTATGCCTACATTCTCGGTGATCCAATCCCGGATGACGTAAAGGACGCCCGCGTTCAACGTGTTATGGACCTGCAAGGAAGTATATCGCTCGCCAAAAACCTTGCAAAGGTTGGCACAAGGCAACGTGTTCTCATCGAAGAAGACCTTAACGGAGAGTACCGCGGAAGAACCGAGGCCGATGCACCGGAAGTAGATAATGACGTCTATATTCGTTCAAATACCACACTTAGCCCTGGCTCCTTTGTCAACGTAGTGATCGACGATGCTGCAGAGTTCGACCTCTTCGGTCAAGTACAGTAGATTCTCAACATATCACCCACTTCCCACATGCGAAAGATCTCTATGAAACACCTTGTAACAACGTGCCTTGCCCTTGTTCTTGCTGCTTCTACCGTGAGCGCCCAAAAGGTAGAACTCAATGCCTTTGCGAACTACATGTTCGGTGCGTCGAATGACTACTATTACAACAACTATAACGGCAATCTCTATTTCGAGCCTTCCATCGTATACGGTGGTGCTATTGACGTTGATCTCCGAAACAACGTGATGCTCGAGCTGCAATATGCATTTCAGCCTACGTCTGTTCGCATCGAGGGTTATATGGGTATGCCGGGAGACAATGGCAGTGAAATCAACAATCACTTCATTCAGATCGGCGGACTCTATCACAAGGATGTAAACGACAAGGTAACGATGTTTGGGGGTTTGCTTTTTGGCATGGAGATCTTTGCTCCGGTCAATAGTGCCTACGATTCTGAGACACGTTTTCTTGGTTCCGTTACTGGTGGCGCAAAGATCTGGTTGAATGAGAAGATCGGTGTTCGACTCAATGCGAATCTTAACATGCCCATGGTGTTTGGCGGTGCCGGCTTCTACCTTGGAACGGGTGGTAGTGGCTACGGTGTATCAACGATGATCCAGCTCTTCCAATTCAGCCTTGGTGGCGGATTGGTCTTCAAGCTATAAGGGGCTCCTAGTGTCTGTAGTGCTTGAAGAGCACGAGCACAACGGCGAGGCTCACCAGAGACATAACAGACAACAGAACGGCGATGTTCACTCGTGTGACATCGCCGTTCGCTATTTCATACCATTGAAGTGCAGCTCTCCACAGAAACGTAAGTGTGAAGATCGCGGAAGCAGACAGGCTAGCAGGATGTGTCCACATTCTCCCCTGTTGATGCATTACTCCAAGCACTATGAGGAGAGTTCCAAATATCCCACCGTTGAATAGCGACGATACACTTGTTTCCCGCGTAAGGACGAATCCCAAAACGCCGGTTGCTACAAGGAACACTCCGTAGCCAATGAGCATCATTCCGAGTCGCCTATGCATTTCCCGGCCCAATACATCTGCCATCAACCATCTGCACAACGCGATGTGCTCTATGCGCCAGCTCGAGACTATGAGTTGCGATAACACAGGCTACGTTGCGTGTTTCTCGTAGTCCCAGCAACAGTTCTGCAACGGACGAAGCATTATCAGTATCCAGATTGCCTGTTGGCTCATCTGCGAATACGATGGACGGCTCGTTGATTAACGCACGGGCAATCGCCACACGTTGCTGTTCACCCCCAGACATTTCCATTGGCATATGTCCGGCACGATGCAACATCCCTACTTGCTCAAGCAAGGTATTGGCTTTTGCATTGGCAGCCTTACTTGACAGTCCGGCAACCAACGCAGGCATGGCAACATTCTCAAGAGCAGTGAATTCCGGCAGCAAATGATGAAACTGAAAGACCATGCCGATGCTATTCGCACGGATGATAGCAAGAGCCGACGGTGAGAGTTTGGCAAGGTTGGTGTCTTGACCTTCGATCTTGAGAAGGACCGTTCCACTATCAGCAGAATCCAACGACGCCATGATATGCAACATCGTACTCTTGCCTGCCCCACTTGGACCAACCAATGCCACCACCTCGCCGGCTTCTACTATGAGGGATGCGCCTCGCAGCACTTCGGTGTCTGCCTGACCCGTTCTGCGATACGACTTGTGGATATCTGTTGCCGTTAGAAGGGGCATGATCAGAACTGCGATAGGACACGAATGTCATTATCATACAGGAGTCGAATATCATCGATCCCCGTTAGCATCAACACAACTCTCTCAACACCAAAGCCAAAGGCAAAGCCTGAATATTCATTTGGATCGATTCCGCATGCCGAGAGAACATTGGGATGGACCATACCGGCACCGCAGATCTCCAACCATCCGGAATGTTTACAAATGCGACACCCGTCTCCCTTACAGAGGAAACATGACATGTCGATCTCGCAACTCGGTTCAGTGAATGGGAAGTAGGAGGTGCGGAAACGGAACTCAGCGTTTTCATCGTAGAACCGACGGGCAAAGGCCATGATCGTACCCTTAAGATCGGCCATGCTCACACCCTTATCGATATACAGTCCTTCAATCTGGTGGAACTCTGCCAGCGATCGTGCACTCACCGCCTCATTACGATAGACCCTACCCGGCATGATGCAGCGAATTGGTGGTTTCATGTTCTCCATAACACGTACCTGTACACTCGATGTGTGTGTACGCAGGAGAAGATCTGCCCGAGCCTCATCGTCGATGAAGAAGGTATCCTGCATATCGCGAGCAGGATGGTCGGCAGCAAAATTCAGCTTACCGAAGTTATGCGTGTCGTCTTCAACATCCGGCCCCTCAGCAACTTCGAACCCCATGGACGAGAAGATGCTGACGAGTTTGTCAACAGTTTGCGTGATAGGATGTACTGCTCCACGGCGTTGCCCACGAGGAGGAAGTGTAAGATCGAGATGCGGAGTTGAAGAACGTTTTCCGAACTGTTCTTGAGCATGGGCAAATGCTCCTTCGGCAAGTGCACGCAATTCATTGAGTGCTTTTCCAACAAGGGGCTTCTCCTCGCGCGGAACCATTCGAAGACCTTCAACGCAGGATTGAATGGTCCCCTTCTTCACAAGGTGCTTTAGCCGGAAGCGTTCAGCAGCATCCGCTGAATCGATCGTGGGGATCTCGTGTTCGATCTCCGAGCGGAGAGCAGATATTTGGTCGATGAGCGTCATAGATGCAAATCTAGGAAGAAGAAACGGCGGTGACGACCGAAGTCATCACCGCCGTTCGAAAAGTTCTCGAAGATCTGACGATCTTCTGCTACCGTTGCCTTACACCGATTTTACGATTGTTGAAAACACCGCTGGGTGATTCATCGCGATGTCTGCAAGGACCTTGCGATTGATCTGGATGTTCTTCAGCTTCAAACCGTGCATCAAACGCGAATACGTTGTGCCATTGAGGCGGGCTGCAGCATTGATACGAATGATCCACAGTGAGCGGAACGTACGCTTTTTATTACGGCGGTCTCTGTAGGCATATTGAAGACCCTTTTCAACGTGGTGCTTCGCTACTGTCCATACTTTTGACCTTGCGCCCCAGTAGCCCTTTGCGAGCTTGAAGTATTTCTTCTTCCGCTGGTGCGCCGCTACTTTATTGACACTTCTTGGCATGTCAAACTCCTTTGTTTGTCGTCAGGAGAACGGCTGTGTCCCTGAACGACGTGAGAAAAAAAAGCGAGAGTTCGCTTAACGCATTGCGAGGCAATGCAACACGTTCGGCATATCTGCCGGGTGTACAAGTGTATCCTGACGGAGGTTACGCTTGCGCTTGCGATTCTTGCTTGTGAGGATGTGGCTGCGATTAGCTTTTTGACGCTTGATCGCACCTGACCCGGTGACCTTGAATCGCTTCTTGGCTCCGGAATTCGTTTTCATCTTCGGCATTACATTACTCCTGAACTGATTGTTGTTCTGCTTCGGGTTGAGCTTCTTCCGTTGGCGCCGCAGCCTTTGGAGCTGCCTCGTCAGTTTTTGGTTTTGGCTCCTTCTTCTTGACCGGTTTCTTGATATCCGGTGCAAGCATCACACCAAGGAACCGACCTTCCATGCGCATTGGCTGGTCTACCTTTGAGACCTCCACCAATGCATCGATGAATCGTTGCAAAAGCACTTCACCGAGTTCCTTGTGAAGAATCTCGCGGCCCTTGAACATCACCGTTGCCTTTACCTTGTGGCCTTCTTCCAGAAACTCACGCGCATGTCTCGTCTTGAAGTCAAAGTCATGCGTGTCTGTTCCTGCCTTGAACCGAACTTCCTTCAACGTTGTCTGCGTTTGCTGCTTCTTCTGTTGCTTATCACGCTTGGTCTGTTCATAGATGAACTTCCCATAATCAATGATCTTACAAACAGGTGGATTTGCCTGTGGTGCGATCTCAACAAGATCTGCTTCACGCTCAAGTGCGATCCGCAATGCTTCGCGACGCGGCATTACGCCTAGCGGCGCACCTTGTGCATCAACAACTCGAAGATCAGCAGCTGTGATCTCGTCATTGATCTTGTGTTTTCTTTGGGGTTCCTGACGCGGACCTTGCGGCGGGATATACGGACGCCTCAAACGGACCTTCGGTTACAGTGAATTGAGCTTCTTGGAAAGAACGCAAAGATAGGGGTTAAAAGGGGTTACGTCCAAACGTCCGGCTGGCTTTAACGAATATCCTTCGTAATTTTTCCGTTCTGTCCACGTCTTCAGACCCCATGATCGACCAATCCGACGTCCTCGACTCTATTGAACAGGCCGAAAAACGAGCCCCAGCCATCCCCACGCAGATGCCGGTTCTCCCCCTACGGGATATCGTTATCTACCCGTATATGATCTTTCCTGTCCTTATAGGACGGGCTTCTTCGCTCAAGGCGGTTGCCGAAGCGCTGGAGCGGGACAAGTTCATACTGGTTACTTCTCAGCGACATGCGTCCACCGAAGACGCAGGTTTTGACGACATCCATAAGGTAGGCACAGTCGCCAAGATCCTTCAGGTGATGAGGCTTCCGAACAACCTTCTAAAGGTACTTGTTGAAGGTGCTGTTACGGCCAAAATCGTTGGTCCGTCCCGCACCGAACCATACCTGGAAGCAGAGGTGGAGACGATTGCGCCGGTGGTGAATGAACGAGATAGGAATCTCAAGGCGCTCATACGTCATGCCACGGAACTCTTTGAAGAGTACGTAAAGGACAATCGGAATCTCCCTCCTGAGGTGCTTGGCGCATTCCAGAACATTGAAGATCCTATGCGTAAGCTGTATTACGCTGCGGCCAATGTTTCTCAAAAGGTTGAGGTGAAACAACGGATTCTTGACGCACCGGATGTGAAGAGCCAATATTATGAGCTTGTTCAGATGTTGTCCAACGAGCTCGAACTGCTTCGCCTTGAAGTAGAGATTGACTCTAAGGTTCAGGATCAGATCCAAAAATCCCAGCGTAAATATTTCATTCAGGAACAGATTCGAGCACTACAAACAGAGCTCGGAGATGAAGATGATGGTGGAACAGAGCTCGGTCCGCTTCGTGAGCTCCTAGAAAAAGCTGAGCTGCCGGAGCCAACAAAGTCCAAGGTATTCGAAGAATTCGACAGGCTAAAACGCACGCCGTCGATGTCTCCTGAATTCAGCGTGAATCGCACATGGCTAGAATGGATTGCCAATGTACCGTGGTCTGCACGCACAGCTGATGACCTCGACATCAATCATGTTCAAGGCATACTCAACACGGACCACTACGATCTTGAAAAGCCCAAGGAACGCATTCTAGAATACATCTCCGTATTGAACCTCGTTGGTGCAATGCGTGGCCAGATTCTGTGTTTTGTTGGACCTCCGGGAGTTGGGAAAACTTCCCTTGCAAAGTCTATTGCACGGGCCCTTGGCAGAAACTTTGTTCGCATGTCGCTTGGTGGAGTACGAGATGAAGCCGAGATCCGCGGACACAGAAGAACATATATCGGCGCGATGCCGGGCAAGATTATTCAGTCGATGAAGCGTGCCGGGTCTACAAATCCTGTGATCTTGCTCGATGAGATCGATAAGATGTCCATGGATTTCCGTGGTGATCCAAGTGCAGCCCTTCTTGAAGTATTGGATCCGGAACAGAACAGCACATTTAGTGATCATTATCTCGAAGTGGACTACGATCTATCGAACGTTCTCTTCATCGCAACGGCGAATGTGAAGTACGATATTCCAGGCCCCCTACTTGATCGACTTGAAGTGATCGAGCTATCGAGTTATCTGGAGCCAGATAAGGTTCAGATTGCTAAGCAGTACATCATTCCAAAGCAGATCGAACGTCACGGACTCCAGGATTTCAACATCACCTTCACCGATGCCGCTTTGTTGAAGATCGTGCGAGAATACACGCGCGAAGCAGGAGTACGGAGTCTTGAACGCGAGATCGCAAGTGTGATGCGCAAACTTGCCATGGACATCGTTGGTGACGTGAGCAAGAGGTCCGGCAAGACCAAGGTTGACGACGTCCGTTCAAGTAAGGCATATGCCAAGATCGTTAAACAACGGTCGTGGAAGGTAGATGAAAAGGCTATTGAACGCCTTCTCCGCGTAGCCAAATACAAGGAAAAAGAAGAAGAGATCAGCGATAAGATTGGAGTTGCTACGGGGCTTGCTTGGACGTCAATGGGTGGTGATACGCTACCGGTTGAAGTTACTTTCATGCCCGGCGTAGAACGTCTGACGTTAACGGGGAAACTCGGCGACGTGATGAAGGAGTCCGCCATGGCCGCCCTGTCATTTCTGCGCAGCAATGCCGCTCGTTTCGAACTCGACCCCGATTTCGCCAAGGGCAAGGAGATCCACATCCACGTTCCGGAAGGTGCCATTCCTAAGGATGGCCCATCGGCCGGTATCACGATGACGTTGGCGCTATTGTCTGCAGCGAGTGGCAAGCCCCTTCGTGGAGATGTTGCCATGACGGGTGAGGTAACCTTGCGCGGCAACGTGCTCCCGATTGGTGGTTTGAACGAGAAGCTGCTTGCTGCAAAAAGGGCCGGAATGACTACCGTAATGGTACCTAAAGACAACAAGAAAGATGTACAGGAGCTCTCGCCAATGGTCACAGAGGGTCTAACGATTGTCTATGTAGGCACCATTACCGAGGCTATTCCTGTTGCATTTCGTAGTCCTGTTTCCAAAAAGGTTCCGGCTAAAACGACACGTAAGCGGTAACCTTGTTTGGAGTTTACGTCACATTGCCGTAGATTTGTCGTCCCCAAAAATGCAATCGAGAAACACGGAGTAATGTCATGGCCAAAAAGGGCGCACGCGTCATCATCACGCTAGAATGCACGGAAGCCAAAAAAGAAGGCAAGCCTGCATCGCGGTATTCAACGATGAAGAACAAGCAAAACACAACAGAACGCTTGGAGATCAAGAAGTACAATCCGTACCTCAAGCGTCACACTGTACATAAGGAAATCCGCTAACCAGCGGTTTTTCTCTCAAAGTCAACGTTCAAAAGCCTCGGCAACTGCCGAGGCTTTTTCGTTTACATTGCACTGCGATCGAATGTAGACCACGAACTGAAAGGGGCTCAAATGATCGAATCCAAGGTACGAATGGACGTGCGTATGCTGACGTGGTTCACAGGCATTCTCGCGTTTGTTGTGCTTGTTTGGGTTGCGAAGTCGCTAAGCGAACTGATCCTACCAGTCTTTGTGAGCTTCCTCATTGCCCGGTTACTACGTCCATACGTAACGAAGCTCACGAAAAAGGGAATCCCCCATGCGCTATCCATTCTTATCGTCTCTGTTATCTGCGCCCTATTTGCAGCTGGCGTAGGCGCAGTACTAGGCTACTGTGGCGTACAGGTGGCCGAAGTGATTCCGGGATATGCACCAGCAATAGCCAATTCTATCCACGACCTTCAAGACCTTGTGGCAGAATTCTTGGGTACAATTGGAGGGTCGAGTACAACATTCTCTGAGCCTTCAAAACTTCTCGATGCTGAGAAGATTATTGCAATGGTAACAGGAGCTCTTGGCTCAACGATGACTGCGCTTTCCACGAGCTTCATGATCTTCATTCTCGTGCTGATGATCCTTGGTGCCGGTGACTCCTTCAGCAATGCGGTGCTTGCTGCGTATGGAAGGGAAAGACACAAGAAAATCCTCGCCGTGGTTCACGAAACAGACGAAAAAATGCGTCGGTTCCTCGTATCAAAGTCACTAGTCAATCTCCTCTCGGGAATAATCACTGCTATTATCGGTCTTGCGTTTGGTCTAGACCTCGCCATTGTGTTTGGTGTACTCACGTTCTTTTTCACATTCGTTCCCGTTATCGGCGGTATCGCTGCATTAGTGCTACCGATGGCCTTTGCGTATTTACAGTTCGGTGCCGGCGGAATGTTGATCGGAATCGTAATCGCCTTGCTTGCCGGTGATATGATCATTGAGCGTGTTGCAGAGCCCCGTATCATGGGCAAGAGTATGGATCTTGCCCCTGTAGTCGTAATCCTCGCCTTCCTCTTCTTTACGTGGCTTTGGGGAGCAGTAGGTGCGATTCTAGCCGTGCCCGTGATGGCGATGATCAAGGTGTTGTGCGAGTCAATTCCGAAGCTTCGTCATATAGCCATGTTATTGCAGGAGCACTAGGTGTTTGGTACAAATCAAATGATGTCTGAATTGGCGAGAGTCCTCTTACGAATACACGGGGGCTAGCCCACCCGGCAAGCTAGACGTCGGGGTGAAGATGCCGGTTTGAAACTTTTTTTAAAGTTTTGAGTTATCGGGAAAGGGTCAACAGATAAGTACTTTCACGTACGAGCCGATTTGATCAGTAATGACCGCCCATGCCATCGTGAACCAATCAGAAAATCACATAGGAAACGAACGCAACTAACATTTTCATTCTAGGCGCAACACGATGAATTTCGCACCATATCTCAAGGCAGTTGTTGGAGTACCTAAGTGGATTAGATCAATCAGGGGGGGGGGGGGGGCTGTTTTGGGGGGGGGGGGGGTGAAAGGGGGGGGGGGGTTTGGCGGAGGGGGATTGGGGGGCGGGGGGTCTTTAAGGGAATTCAACGGCTTG
>CALMZQ010000220.1 GCA_937870915.1 uncultured Ignavibacteria bacterium | reverse complement strand
CCTCCGTTTTGGTTTGTTGGTTGCAACTACAACCTACTACGGTCGGACCATGCGGTCGTTTAACATAGGGTCTCTCACGCTTCGCTAGAGAGGGGCCCGATGGAAGAAGAATGTTGATCTCTTCGTAGATCGTATTCAGAATACGAAGGCAGACTTCGTCTACATTGAGGAGAATGTCGACGTCTCGAATGCGAATCGTATGGTAGCCATGGGCTGCAAACTGGAAGTCGCGTTCTTCGTCGCGTTCATGCATAGCCTCTTTTTCGTGTACACCCCCATCGACTTCAACAATGAGTCGCAACTCATGGCAATAGAAGTCAGCAATTGCATCGCGGATCACGTGTTGACGTCGAAACTTGAAGCCACATAGGCGGCGCGCACGAAGTCGTTCCCAAAGGATCTTCTCCGTTGTTGACATGTTTCTTCGCAACTGTCTTGCGATCTTCAATAGGTCGGGTTTTTCGAATGTAGTGCTCATCTCTGCTAGTGTCATTACGCGCTACAAATCGTGACATTAGAAATAGCCCCTCTCTAGCCGAAGGCGTGAGAGAGGGGCGACGAAATCGAGCGCAGCGAGATGAAGTGGGGTGAGCTAAGCACATTCGTCACGTTCCGCCCCCCTAAAGCACACGATGAGGGATGGAACTCATCGATATCATTGCCCTTTCTTTTGCCGGACGTCTCACGTCGGCTGAGGTGCGGGAATTGGCCTGTGCTCACACCACTCTCACGTCGGCGTTGGAAGCCATCGGGCGTCACCCCATGGACCTAGGTGAGCAAGCAGAACGTCAGCTTGAACGCTGCACCGAACTTGGCATCTCGATCATTGCCTTCAACGATTTGCGATATCCGGTTCGACTCACCTCCATCGACAACTTCCCTGCTCTCTTGTATGTGAAGGGGGCTCTCCCGCCCGAGTATGAAAGCTCGGTAGGTGTTGTTGGAACTCGGTCGTGCACAATCCACTACGGCAAGCCCGTGACGGAGATGTTCGTTGAAGAGTGGACCCGCAGAGGATGTACTATTGTGAGTGGCCTTGCCAATGGAATCGACATGATCGCTCACGAAACATGTCTACGTCACGTCGGCAGAACCATTGCAGTGATAGCCAGTGGAATTGATAAAATCACTCCCATCCCTGCCAATGACCTTTCCGACCGCATAGCAGCCAACAACGGCTGTGTGATCACCGAACACGCCTGTGGGATCAAGGCCCAACCTCCCTATTTCCCGGCGCGCAATAGGATCATCAGCGGGCTTAGTGATGCCATTGTTGTTATTGAAAGCAAGATGAAAGGGGGCGCCTTGATCACAGCCGACTTCGCGTTTAGACAAGGCAAGGCGCTCTACGCCGTGCCCGGCCCAATCAACTCTACACGAAGTGAAGGTTGTAACGCACTAATTAGGTCGGGTCAGGCTCAATGCCTTACCACTGCAGACGACATCGCTAACGACGTAAACCTTTCACACAGTCAGGAGCCCCTTACTAACTCTTGCTCCATACCCGGACTTGATGATGGCGAACCCCACCTTGTTGATGAACTTGCATCGTGCTGGCAATGCACCATTAGCGAAGCCCTCTCACGACTCATGAGCCTAGAGATGGAGGGGAAGGTGAAACAGCTGCCCGGGCAGAGGTATGTGGGGAGATAGTAGCGTCGGGCTCAGGTACGGAGATACAGGGTTACGGGGTTACGGGGTTACGATCATTGCTTTTTAGTGTCGTGCACGCCGAGAGCTATACAACAACACCAGCTCCAATACTACTTGGATGACGAACAGAATTAGCGCTAGAAACGTGAAGAGTCCTTCGTGTTCACTGTGAAATCTGAAATGTACATCGACTAGGTCCAGAAGCTCTGTTAACCCACTTTGATTGATGACATGCACACCATCTGGTCGGACAAGTGCGAACAGCAGCAAATTGATTACCGAGCATAGCACAAGTACAACCTTTCTCTTGAGTAAGGCTAGCCTGAATCCGACTGTCAAATGGACGAATAGGACCGGCAGCACTACTACTGCAGATAACATCAGGAAGAGGCCCACGCTTGCAATCAGGGCAACAATTGCAATCCCGAAGAATATCCAGTAGGCGTAGACTAATGATGATTGGAAGTCGCGCATTACGTTCGTAATTGTGACACGACCAAGGATCGTACTCCATTACTTCTGAATACTACGCAAAGTTCAGGTTCATTCATCTCTGGCTTGTAGATCATGGGCGCACGGCTGGAGAATTGGTTCCGTCTGAGACTTACACTGATATTCAACTTAGGCCACTTCATCATCGGTTTCATTCAGGGGCTCTATATTCGTAAGAAGTATAGTCGTCAAGAGTGAGCAGGAGAGGATAGCGAGATGATCACGATGGATTCGCACGATGGAATCGAGTTCTACCACGGCACCAAGGCCGACTTGAAGATCGGTGATCTCATAGAACCTGGTTTTCGTTCTAATTATGGTAGCCGGAGACACGCACGTTTCGTCTACCTCACGGCAACGCTCGATGCTGCTGTATGGGGTGCAGAACTCGCTCAAGGGGAAGGGGCTGGTAGGATCTACATCGTAGAGCCAACCGGTTCTATCGAAGACGATCCTAACCTCACCGACAAAAAGTTTCCTGGTAACCCAACGAGGTCATATCGAACGAAGGATGCGCTTCGCGTTGTTGGCGAGATAACAGAATGGCAGGGTCACACAGATGAACAGCTCACAATGATGAAGAAACATCTTAATGAGCTTCGACAACTTGGTATAGAGGCGATAGAGGAGTAATACGACATGCTGATACAGGGGCTGCGGGGCTACAGGGTTACGCATTGTCCTTGTAATTTCAATAAGGCAGTGTAGGTTCGTGCACATCATTCAACCGCCAGAACAGGACGTTTGTGAACAAGGATATCAGCAAATACAATGACGATATGACGTCAGACGACAAGGCCATCTGCGTCCTCCTTGCCACGATGATCGACAATGTGTTGGAGGAGGCGGAGAGTAAGGTGTGGCATGCACACCCTGTATGGTTCTTGGAAGGCAATCCTATTGTTGGGTATAGCAAGCAGAAGGCCGGAATACGACTGATGTTCTGGAGCGGCATGGACTTCGAAGAAGTCGATTTGAACATTCATGGGAAGAAGTTTAAAGATGCATCAATTGTCTATCGTAGAGTTGAGGATATTGACACGATGGCGGTACAGCGCTGGCTTACGAAGTCGAGGGGGATACAGTGGGACTACAAAAACATTGTAAAGAGAAAAGGAATCTTGGAGCGGCTACTGTAGAATTGAAACCGCGTTTGGATAAGCTTATGGACAAATCTCCTGAATCCGTAATTTCTACATTCTTCCAACCTTTATAGAGCACAATGCTACGATCTGTACATCCCAAACTGCCGATGCGTTCGAAATTGAAAACGCGCGACTTCTATGTAGGACTTCTTGGTTTTCAGGAAACAGGGAGCGATAGTTTTGCCGAGTATCTCATGGTGCAGAAGGATAACGTTGAGATCCACTTCTTTGAGTTTAAGGATCTGGTGCCTTCGGAGAATTACGGACAGATCTACATTCGCACAGAAGTGATCGATGACGTTTATGAGTCATTCATCAAGAACAAGGTAGCGATACATCCTAACGGAGATCTGCAGATCAAGCCTTGGGGACAGAAGGAGTTCTCGGTTCTCGACCCCGATAACAATCTTCTCACGTTCGGTCAGAGCATTTAACGATGGCAAAGAAGTCTGCACAACAACTGACAGTTGCCACACGCAATGAACTCCTCGAGACGTTGCAAACGCGGTTTCTGAAAAATGCCAAGCGTCATAAGGGCGTTGAATGGAGCGATGTACTTCGCCGACTTCAAGCACATCCAGAAAAGTTGTGGTCACTCAATGAAATGGAGATCACCGGCGGCGAACCGGATGTTGTTGGTCATGACAAAAGCACTGACGAGTTCATCTTTGTTGATTGTTCAGCCGAAAGTCCGAGCGGACGTCGCAGCCTGTGTTATGATCGGAAGGGGCTTGAGTCGCGCAAGGAACATCGACCTGAGAATACAGCCATCGATATGGCCACAGCCATGGGTGTTGAACTCCTCACAGAAGCTCAATACAGAGACCTTCAAAAACTCGGACGCTTTGATACCAAAACGTCGAGCTGGCTGCTCACTCCCCCACCCATTCGCGATCTCGGCGGCGCCATCTTTGCCGACTTCCGCTACGGCACCGTATTCGTCTACCACAACGGTGCCCAGTCCTACTACGGCAGCCGTGGTTTCCGAAGCACACTTAGAGTCTAACGGTAACCAGTAACTCGTAACTCGTAACTAGTAACTGGTAACTGGTAACTGGTAACTGGTAACTGGTAACTGGTAACTAGTAACCCGTAACTAGTAACTTGCCCCATGTCCATTCAATCGCGCAAACAAGAACACGTCAACCTTGCCCTCTCCGGCAAGGTCACCTTTCGCGAGAAGACGAATGGTTTTGAGCACTATGAGTTTGTCTACAACGCCTTGCCGGAGATCGATCTAGCAGATGTGGATACGCGAACGGTGTTTTGTGGAGTGGAGCTGCGGAGCCCCTTTATCGTCACGGGGATGACAGGGGGCTATCCCGACGCGGAACGAATTAATCGTGGTTTGGCCGAGGCATGTGATACGTGCGGTATAGCGATGGGTGTGGGTTCCATGCGCGCTGCGCTTGAGAAGAGCGAATCGGATCCCACGTTCACTGTTGTCCGCGAAGTATCTCAACGGGTGCCGATCATCGCCAACATTGGTGCTGCTCAGGCAGCGCTGTGGCATCGCGAGGGCTCACTGCAATCCTTTGTTGAACGCGCTATTTCCATGACTGGCGCTAGAGCCCTCGCCATTCATCTTAATCCATTACAAGAGCTCTTGCAGCCAGAGGGCGAACCGCGGTTTCGCGGAGTCCTCGATGCCATAGCTGCCCTGGTACGTATGGAGTTAGTCCCGATCATTGTCAAGGAAGTTGGCGCAGGTATCTCCGGCGATGTAGCTCGCAGACTTGCCGATGTTGGCGTTACGATCATTGATGTAGCTGGTGCCGGGGGCACGTCCTGGGCCGGGATCGAGATCCTACGTCGCAACGACGCTTCGTCCGTAGACCACCTTTGGGACGTTGGCATTCCCACCGCCGAATGTGTACGGCAATGTACCGGTATCGTCCCAACCATCATTGCGTCAGGCGGCATCAATAATGGAACGGATGCGGCCAAGGCCTTGGCACTCGGGGCACATCTCGTGGGCAGTGCTCGCCCCATGCTCGAGGCATTTGCAGCCAACGGTACAGACGGTGTGGTAGCACAGATTCAGCTTTGGGAACTTCAACTACGTCAGTGGATGTTTCTCACGGGATGTCAACACCTCAACGATCTGCGCAGCTCAACAATTCTCCGACGCGTTCCATGAGCACAGCACTCCTCGCCCCCTACCTCGCTGATGTAGAAGGGGCTCTCCATAGCGCTTTAAACGAGTTTACTGAACCCGCGTGGTTGTACGACCCCGTTCAATACCTTTTTGAAGGGGGCGGTAAGCGCATCCGACCGATCCTTACGCTGCTGGCATGTGAGAGCGTGGGCGGAGATCGTTCAGTGGCGCTACCGGCGGCAGTGGCGGTGGAGCTGTTGCACAACTTTACGTTGGTGCATGACGATATCATGGACAGCTCGGATAAGCGCCGAGGTCGGGACACAGTTCACGTCCGTTGGAATCAGAACGCAGCCATCCTTGCCGGCGATGTGATGATGGGAATGGCCATGAGGCTCCTCATGCGTAGTGCACACCATGCGCCACGCCCGCTAGATGTGATCGACGCATTCTCAACGGGGCTCATCGAAGTATGTGATGGTCAGGCACTCGACCTTGCGTTTATGGAGCGCGATGATGTAACGCCCGAAGAATACTTTACGATGATCGAGAAGAAGACCGCGAGGTTACTCGAGATGTCCGTTGCCATTGGTGCAAATGTTGGTGGCGCAACCAACGGTCGCGTCCAAGCATTGCGAGACTTTGCACGTCTGATTGGCATCGCCTTCCAAATGCAGGACGACATCCTGGACATCACCGGAAGCGAGGCCTTTGGTAAATCCCCGGGCGGAGACATCGTTGAAGGCAAACGCACATGGCTCATGCTCGAATGTGCACGTCGCGTACGCGAAGACCTCAATGCTCAAGAAGTACACACCACCCTCGTTGCCTCCTTCTTTGCCAATAACGGCCTTGCACGTGAACATGTTAACGCAGTGATTTCCATGATGGACACCTATGGCGTGACCGCAGATGCAACTGCCCTCGTTGAAAAGTTCACCAACGACGCCTTTGCCCACTTGCATCTTGTCCCGCAAAACCCAGCACGAGATCTTCTGGAGGTCTTGGCAAAGATGTTAATGGCGCGGAGTGTCTAACCCTGTAACCCCGTAACTTCGTACATGAGAGTTACGATCCTCGGTGCCGCAAAAAGCGGTTTGGCAGCTGCAGACCTTGCAGTGCGAAATGGTGAAACGGTGTTTGTGTCGGACGCAAAGCCCCTTGATAAGGCGAGTGCTGCTGCGGACTTTTTTGCGTCGCGAAACATCGCATCGGAGTTTGGTGGACACACGGATCTTGCTACCAAGGCCGATCTTATTATCGTGTCTCCGGGTGTGCCCCCTACCAGCCCTGTACGTGTTGAAGCAGAGCGTTTGGGCATTGAGGTAATTGGTGAGCTCGAATACGCAAGTAGGTTTCTTACCAACCCCATCGTGGCTATCACGGGGACGAATGGGAAGACTACAACAACGGCATTAACGGCGCATGTTTTGAATGAAGGGGGCAGGCCGGCCGTTGCAGCGGGGAATATTGGAACGCCATTAAGTAGTCTCGTTGGAACCATTGATTCGAGCACGATCATCGTTGCCGAGTGTAGCTCCTATCAGCTCGATACAACCAGAACGTTCCGTCCGAATGTGAGTATGGTGTTGAACATCACGCCCGACCATCTCTCGTATCATGGAAGCTTTCAACAGTACGTGCATGCGAAGTGGAAAATTGCTGAGTACCAACGGGCCAATGACGTTGTAGTTTTGAATGCCGACGATGCACACGCAGCAAACGCAGCGTCGGTAGCTCGGGGTATGGTGCGCTACTTCAGTCTCCTCACAGAGGTTGATGGAGCATTCGTCCGGGGGGACGAAATCATACTTCGGGATCAGCAGCATAACGAGGAGATCCTCATGCCCTTGCGACGTCTTGGGCTGCCTGGAGCGCACAATGCGGCGAACTCCATGGCGGCAGCACTAGCAGCGCGTGCCTTTGAGGTGCGCAACGAGAACATTCGTGATTCTCTAGCGTCGTTCAACGGCGTGGAGCACAGACTCGAACACGTCCGCGTGCACCGCGGTGTTCGATACGTCAATGACTCCAAAGCAACCAATATCAATGCAGCGTGGTTTGCACTTTCCAGCTACGACCATCCGATAGTATGGGTGGCAGGGGGCAGGGGTGATAACAACGACTACTCCACACTCGACGACCTCGTTGCCGAGAATGTGAAGGCCATCGTCTGTATGGGAGAAGATGCCGATGCGATCTTCAACCATTGGTGCACCACCAAACGATGTGTAAAGGTAGCATCCATGGAAGAAGCCGTCCACGCCGCAGCAGACCTTGCTCGTGCGGAAGACGTGGTTCTCTTCTCCCCTGCCTGCAAGTCCTTCGACATGTTTGCGAACTTCGAGGAACGGGGTCGGGCGTTCAAGGCAGCAGCGAACGGGTTGTAGCGTTAACGATGGCACGGCACTTTTTAGCGTCATCTTGCGTTAGCATGCTCCATGCCCACTCCCCTGATTGAGATCCACGATCTCCATAAGCACTACGGAAGCTTCCATGCCGTAGACGGACTCGATCTGCACGTGTCGCAGGGCGATGTCTATGGCTTCCTCGGTCCCAACGGCGCGGGGAAGAGCACAACGATTCGGATGATGTTATCGCTTATACGACCAACGTCTGGGAGTATTAAGGTATTTGGGCTGGACCTTACATCTCACCGCAACGATATCCTCCGTCGCATTGGCGCAATCGTAGAACGTCCGGACTTCTATAACTACCTCACGGCCCGACGCAACCTCGAACTCCTTGGTAGGCTCAGCGGCGCTGATGTGTCGACATCGTCTATAGATCGCATCCTCGGCATTGTTGGACTTGCAAGCAGAGCGTCGAGCAAGGTGAAGACCTTCTCTCACGGGATGAAGCAACGGTTGGGTATCGCTCAAGCACTGCTGCATTCGCCGGACTTGATCGTGCTGGATGAACCAACAACCGGACTCGACCCTCAAGGCATGGTGGACATCCGCGACCTGATCCTGGAACTGGCAGCCGATCACAAAAAAACCGTCTTCCTCTCTTCGCACATCCTCCCGGAAGTAGAACTCACCGCCACACGCATGGTGATCATCAACCGTGGGAAGGCTGTTGTGGAAGGGGCTGTGCAGGACCTGTTAAATGCCGGACGTCTCAAGGTGACCATCGAAACATCAGAAGTTCCACGCGCCCTTGAACTGATCCGAGCTACGCCCCTTTCCTCTCACATCCAATCATCTACGGATGGTGCGATCATCATGATGATGGAACGTGAAGAGATCGCTGGACTTGTCGCACACCTTGCCGACGCGCGTATACCTCTCTCTGCTGTCTCCCCCGTCCGCTCCCTCGAAGAATATTTCATCTCTCTCACGCAGGAGGTATCATGATCGGGACTGCCTATCGCGTGGAGATGAGCAAGGTATTCTCAAAGTGGCGCACGTTCATTGGCTTCATCGCCCTTGGTGTGCTGATCCCCGTGGTTGTTGCTGCAATGGGCATAGAGGGTGGACAATACCTGGGCTTTGCCACACAGGCTCTGAAGCAAACATTCGACTTCACGGGTAATCTGATGAATGGCTATACCGTGTCGTACATCATCTTCGGATCGTTGTATGTACATGTGCCGTTTCTCATCACGCTTGTTGCCGGTGAAGTGCTTGCCGGAGAGGCAACGGCCGGAACATATCGACTGCTTCTTACTCGACCTCTCTCTCGCTCTACGATGGTGTCGGCAAAATTCCTTGCAACACTCACCTATACAAACCTCCTTGTGGTCTTCATGGCCGCAATGTCTCTCGGACTTGGCATTGCCCTTCTCGGCACCGGCGAGGTAGTTGTGATCCGTTCGCAAATCACCATCATTGCAGAGAACGATCTATGGTGGCGCTTCGTTCTTGCCTATGGCTTTGCGGCACTGGCAATGACCACCGTTGCAAGTGTGGCGTTCTTGTTTTCGTCGCTCGTAGAAAATGCCATAGGTCCAATCATGACTACCATGGCCATCATCATCGTGATGACCATTATCTCTGCCATCGACATCCCGATCTTCGACTATCTGCGCCCGCTCTTCTTTACCAACCACATGAACGGGTGGAAGTTCCTCTTTGACGATCCCGTCAACTGGACCAAAGTGAGCATCTCCGCCGGTGTCCTGCTCACGCACATCATCGGCTGTTACACGGCAACGCAGATCATCATGCGCAGAAAGGACATTCTTACGTGACCCGTTTCCTTCTCGTCATAACGGTGCTGCTAGCCCCTTCCCTCGTCCAAGCTCGTACAGCAACAGAGCTTCTGAACGAGCTTAAGGCAAAGATGCAGCGGGTAAAGCGCTACACGGCCGAACTCTCGATCAAGGTTGATGTGCCCTTCATGAATGTGCCCGTCTCAACAGCAACACTCACCCATGTTGCACCCGATAAGACCACGATCGACGCCCCGGGTTTTGCGATGATCCCTAAGCAAGGGGCTGATATGAGTGCATTGAAACTCCTCAGCAAGGACTTTGCCGCAGTTGATATGGGTACTGAACAATGGCAAGGAATAACGATGCGCAAGATCAAGGTTCTGCCGGCTGATGAAGAGTCGGACGTGGTCGTTGCCACACTCTGGATAGACACCACGCTGATGGTTGCTCGCAAGGTTGTGTCCACAACAAAGAAAGCCGGCACGATCACCGCCGAACTGGTCTACGATGACGCAAAGGCACGTGAATACGGTCTACCGAGTTATACCAAGATCATGATGGAGATCGGATCGTTTGAGATCCCAAAGTCTATGTCGGGCGATTTCAATGAAAGTTCACGCGATGCAAAACCAAAGACCGGTCCGCAGAAAGCTGTGGTTGAGATATGGTATTCGAAGTTCAGAATAGCGAATAGCGAATAGCGAATAGCGAGTAGCGAGTAGCGAATAGCATATATTGGAATTCATGAAAGTATGGCATCTCATACCAAGTGGGTCAGTTAAGAAATATGTAGAGCGGATTTTGGTCATCAACAATGATGATTCGTGCGCTCCCTTTTCTCTGCCCTTGTTTGCCAATGGTCAACCGACGTTGGTCTTCGTATCGAAGAACGGGAAGATCAAGGAGAAGAGAACCTCTCACCTAACCCTTTTTGGACAAACGATCGTACCGGAATCTCTCGATTTTGAAGGGGGCTTTACGCTCATCGCCTATTTCTTTAAGCCAACGTCTCTATTACCACTCTTCAATGTTTCTGCGCACGAACTAACCGACAATCCTATTGATCTTGATGTGTTAGAGCGAGCATACCGGACCGATCTTGAGGAACGCCTACTCAACACAGAGCTCATCGCTGACAGAATATCACTGATTGATTCGTATGTCTGTCGACTCATCTCACAATCGCGTTATGAAAGCCCCGTAATCGAAAGAGCTGTAGATCTCATTGTGCGCAATCCATCAAAGGTACGTCTGCATAAGATTCACAATGAACTGCATCTAACCGAACGAACTTTTCAGCGAACGTTTGAGCACGCTGTTGGCATCGCACCGAACATGTATAGACGGGTCTATCAGTTCAATGCAGCATTTCAACAATTGAATTCGCGTTCCGGTGGAAGGTTGGTCGATATAGCGTTTCAGCATGGTTATGCAGACCAGAGTCATTTCAATCGTGCATTCAAAGAGTTTACATATCTCACTCCCAAGGCATTTCTCAATCTTGGGTCGCCCGACAACCAATAATGTCGGTTTTGTTCTATTTCCTGCATGAGTCTGCACGTAACATTGCCGCACACTCACTTACGAAAGAGCACTACAATGACAGGTACAATGTATCCCTGCCTTTGGTTTGATGGAAATGCCAAGGAAGCGGCAGAATACTATTGTTCAATCTTTGCGAATTCAAAGATTCTCGAAGAGAACCCAATGGTTGTTCGGTTTGATCTTAATGGCAATACGTTTATGGGGCTCAACGGTGGACCTAAGTATTCATTCTCCCCTGCAACATCATTTGTTGTTGAGTGCGAAACGCAACAGGAGATAGACCACTATTGGGAAAAGCTCGGCGAGGGTGGTAGGTATGACCAATGTGGTTGGCTGGATGACAAGTTCGGAGTTTCATGGCAGATTGTTCCTGCTGTATTGCACAAACTCATGTCCGATCCGGAGCGAGCACCAAGAGTAATAGACGCGTTTATGAAGATGACAAAGTTCAATATCGAGGAGCTTATTAGCGCTTAGGCAACTGCGCCGGCCAACTCGCCCCAGATCTTTACAAATGCTGTGTTCATAGATCGCCACTTTGACGATGAGGGGGCGTTCGGCTTACGTGAAAGAGTGCGCTTTTCCCATTCCGTCGTGCTTCTTGGCTCATCCCCCGGCCCCTCTAAAGTTGCTTCTCGGCTCATCCCCCGGCCCCTTCTCATTCTGAGAAGGGGTGCCGGTTCGTGCATTATGTCATTTGTCATCGATCAATAGCCCCTCTCAGGATGAGAG
>CALMZQ010000219.1 GCA_937870915.1 uncultured Ignavibacteria bacterium | reverse complement strand
ATAGGCCTTCTAATGAGCGGCTATCTGGATGCATTTCACCATGAGCAGCAATCACGCCGTGGATGCTCGCCAGTGACCATGATGTTGCTGACCTGATATGCTCACAGCTTATGTGTACTTCGTCAGTTGCTGGGTTCGGAAACACCCGCACTGGTAACGACTCGTCTGTGAATGATGTGATTGCTGTTGTGAGCACTAGGCCTTCAGCTGCCACTCCGTATCCATTCCTTAACCCGGAATTCCATGATGTAAAGGCAACCGTGAGTTCCGGATTGGAGACGGATCTTGAATAGCGTTGCTGTGCTCCCCCCAAGTAGCTTAGTCTATTTAATCTTGATCTCGGCAAGGTATCTCCAAACTCATAGAACACCCGCCCACGGTACTGACTGGGAATGTCGTTTGAGTTTCTAGTGGCGAACAACCGGGTTGCATCTTCCGACCAGATAAAGTCGTCGAGATCACTAGTCTGATGCCCACCATAGTCTTCCCATGGCGTCCCTTGCAACATCCAGTGTACAGAATCAGTGGCTAACTCGATCACCGACGCTTTAGAAACATAGCGCAATTGAATATCAAATGAAGGAACTCCATATCCGCAGTTCATCAGATATTTGCCATCTGATGACAATTCTGGGTAACCGTACTCTTCATAGAGTTTTGGTGGAAGAGACCAATCCTCCAGCGACATTAAGGCGACTTGATTCAATACTCGCAGACCTCTCACTGTTCCTAGTTTTGGGTAGACAAAGTATCTTTCGTTGCGATCAAAGTCTCCCCGTGCCAGTAGCGAGTGGCTCTTCAGAGATATAGAAGCACTCAGTTCACGATCTATAAGTCGAGAATGCGCAGCTATCTGCGATGTATCTGGCACAACCACATATCGGCCAGAGGGCGACAATTTGATTTCGCCAAGATTTCTTCCGTAGTACAAGCTATCCTGAACAATCTCCTTGGAGGGATACTCTATAATGGCAACCTTGCCTTCACCGTAGTCATCAGCTGCAAGAATACAAAGGAGTGATCCATGTAAATTGCTAGACAGTCCTTGGACGTTCTTTAGCACCCGGCCTGTTGTGTGTAGTCTCCATGATTCAATGTTGATCGTATCAACAACGACTCCCGTTAAACCCTGTACGACATATATCATGCTCCTACTGGATCCAACAAATAGTAGATCTACCTCAGGGGCATACGTCAATACTCCCCGTAGTTCTTCCATGCAGATCCAAGTCTTCCATTGAATTGCACCAACTGCTGACAATTCCTGTGCATAGCCAGTATAAGAAGCCAATATCAAGAGACTGACCAAGAAGTTTCGAGGTGTACTATACATGGTTTGCCTACAAGGATTGCCTATGAGCACGAGTTTACTTTATATCAATCTATTGTTCCACGAACCCTCATCAACCTTGACAAAACCTTAACTGGTAAAAGGCAGCGTCATCCCGAGGAGCGGAGCGACGAGGAACCTCGGGAAGAAATGACAAATGACAAACGACCAATGACTAATGACCAATTACTAATGACTGACGACGAATCACTGTGAATAGGAAACGGCACCCCCTCCCTAGCGAAGCGTGAGGGAGGGGGACGGGGGGAGAGTTCTTGTTGCTCCCCTCGACTACGCTCGGGGTGACGTGTGCCTCGACTACGCTCGGCATGACGTAAAGTGCCTCTTCGCCCTTTCGCCTCTTCGCCTCGCCCCTCGTCTACACTCGTACAGCCGCGCCGCTCATCAAATGCGTGAGCACGGTTGCGAGCTGACGTTTGAGTTCTTTGCGGTGGGTAACAAGATCAACGAAGCCGTGTTCGAGGAGGAACTCGGAGCGTTGGAAACCTTCGGGGAGTTTGCGGCGGATTGTTTGTTCGATCACGCGAGGTCCGGCAAAACCGATGAGGGCCTTGGGTTCGGCGATGATCACATCACCTAACATTGCATACGAGGCTGAAACGCCCCCTGTAGTGGGATCTGTCAGGATGGAGATGTAGGGCAGGCCTGCCTCGCCGAGTTCGGAGAGGAAGGCGCTGGTCTTTGCCATCTGCATGAGGGAGAGGGCGGCCTCTTGCATGCGGGCGCCGCCGGAAGCAGAGATGAAGACAAAGGGCATCTTTTGTTCAAGAGCCCTACGTCCGGCCCTGACAAATTTTTCGCCCACCACGGACCCCATGGAGCCGCCGATGAATCCGAAGTTCATACAACCAAAAGCAACGGGTACGCCGTGGATGGAACCGGTGCCGGTTGTGACGGCATCGGGCAGGTCCGTGCGCGAGTAGGCTTCTTTGAGTCGGGCCTTGTACGGACGTGTGTCTACGAACTCCAACGGGTCGGCAGAGCGCACCTGACGGTCGGTCTCTACCCACGTTCCGCGGTCGATGAGCACATCGATATACTTGCTGCTGCCAATGCGGAAGTGACTGTCACACGTGGGGCACGTGTAGGCGTTTTCTTCGAGCTCTTTGCGGTAGATAATGGTTGCGCACTCCGGACATTTCGTCCAAAGTCCGTCGGGCATCTCACGGAGCTGTTGCTCCGTTGTGATGTTTTTGTTTTTTCTGAGGAACCATGCCATGTGCGAAAATAGCGAATAGCGAATAGCGAATAGCGAATAGCGAATAGCGAATAGCGAATAGCGAATAGCGAATCTAAAGCTGACTGAGGCGTTTGATGGTATCCGGGTACTTCCTGACCATGAGGATCAGCAGAGCGGCTTGGGTATTGGGCTTAGCCCTGCCTTGCTCCCAATTCTCTAGGGTTCGGGCATTGGTTCGGAGAAATGCTGCAAACACTGGCTGCGACAGCTTGAGATTCTTACGGATGGCAACTAACTCATCGGGGCTGATGGTAGGAATGTCATGCTCTAAAAGTACGTGTCTCCGAAGGGTGACCTTCCCTGCTCGTTCGTCCCTCAACGCTTCCAACCCTTCGGCAATCTCACTGAAAAGTGATCGCTTTGATTTCTTTGTTGACACATTCATCTCGTGATTATGGGAGTGTCAAAATATACGCTATTTGCGTACACTTTGTATGCTACCGCACCATGACCACCTTCACGGTCCTCCCCCTTGCGTGACGCATGTACACACCCGATGGAAGCTGCCGAACCTGTTGCCCGTTTGTCGCTACAATCTGTCCCCTCATGTCCATTACATACGCGCCCCCCGTCCCATCATTAGTCCCATCCTCAGTCCCATCTTCAGCCCAAGTCCCATCATTAGTCCCATCATAAGTCCCGTCTTCAGCCCAAGTCCCATCCTCAGTCCCATCATACGTCCCATCTTCAGCCCAAGTCCCATCCTCAGCAACCGACGTCGCCCCCACCTCCACATCATTGAACGTAATCGCCCCCACTCCATCGGCATTCACCAGCCACGGGCCTTCATAGATCACTTGTGTCCCGACGTAATATTTATCCGGCACGTAGGAGATGCGTGATATGGGGCTTGCGAACGTGAGTTCAACGGCATCGTTGGTAACAGTAACATTGGTTGGCAAGAACGTTGGATCGCCATTGGCAAAGAAGGCGTCTCGTGCGGTGCGCATGGAGCCCCCTATCGACATATCGGGAGTCATACGTAGTTGTGAAGCGCGGTTGAACGTGAGGCGAATGCGTGTGCATTGTGCGTCGATGCAATTGGCTGTTGCGATGGTTGGTGATGACGCGTATTTGCCGGGCATCAAACTTAGCTCGGTGATGCGGTAGAGGTTAAAGAGTTGTTCGCCGAGGGTGAAATATCCGTCGGCGCTGTAGTGACATCCATCGTGGAAGGGAAGGCCGGCGGCGGCGTGGACAACAACCTCGGGGTGACGGTCCTCGAGCTTGCGCTGTGCATCGCGAATCTTCTCGTGTCCACTTGGACCACATCCCGGACGTATCTGCACCACTACGATATGTTGCAGATTGGGCAGGTCTTCCAACCACGCATTGCGCAGTTGATCGAACAATGCGGTGTAATCATCAGCGCCACTGTTCGACTCACCCTGATACCAGAACAACCATCTGATGCGATCCTTGCTTCCGCTCTGTATCACACGATACAACCAACTTCCATAGATCGTAGAGAGATTGAGTCGGTTGTTTGGATCCGGCAAATGTTGCTGTATCGATGTGCCCCCTACTCCCCCGTTGATCACCATGGTTGGCGTACCCATCTTCTCCATGATGGCGTTCTGGAGATAGAGTCCCCATCCGCCAACATTTGCACCTCCACCGTTCCCTGAGGCAGTGCTTGCCTTGTATGCCGTATCGGCACGTTGCGAAGAGAAGTTCCCGCCATAGGTACGAGAGAATGGTGAGGGGGCTATCCCTGCCGCCCCAAATATCGAATTGGACTGTCCGGTGATGGCGATCACTTCACCACACGTGATGTTGCGATTGTTGATGACGGTGTCGAGCTCAACACCGCCGGTATCGGCCGTGACGACAACATTGTAAAGGTGTGCGCCCGACTCGACAACAAAGCCCACACGAAACGTTGTATTGACGACAACATCAAAGAAACTTTGCGACACTACATCAACACCATTGGTATCGACCGTAACAGCAACGTTCTTCACGCGAGCAGCCGCAACACGTCCGGCAATAAACAACGAATCACCACATCGCGCCAACATCATATTCTGCGGCACAGCATCAAAGACAAGCGTTGGTGGCAGTGGATCGGCAACTCGTGTTATTGCATATCGCGTATGCAGGTACGTATCAAGTGCGAGCAGATCAGCCCCCTCCACTTCCCTATCATACACAAGCACTTCTGCTATCTGTCCACTATAGAAATTCCCGCGCTGGAACGCACCGAGGAAGATCACACTATCCATGTTTTGTGGAATAGGATCGGCCGCACCTTGTTCATTGTTCACCGCGATACGTGCAATGCCCGACTCCGTATCAAACCTCACGCGCACGATCGATGCACCATTCACACCAACATTGCTCACCGCTTGTTGTCCAAAGTTGCCTGCATGTAACATCCGTGGAAAGGCAGAGCTGCCAAGCCAGAACGCACGGTCATTGCCCGACACAATGTTATTCGTCGCACCAAGGTTGTTCACCGTCAACACCACAACAACCGTATAGTCCTTACCAACAGGCATAAGGGAAGGGGCTTCTATATACCCAGCACCATCAAGCACCATTGATGCCCGGCCATTCAACGGAGCCATTGTAATAGCGGACGAACCCGCAGGCACAAACGCCGCTCTGCCATCAACGATGTTCTTCCACGACACGAGCTGACCCTGCGCGTTCTGCGTCACCAAGGAGTCCGCACGCAACCAAAGCTTCAATCCAGACTGTGGCACTTGGGCAAAGAGAGAGGTACTGATGGCGAGGAGGAGGAGGAGTGTCTTCATAGATGCACCAGTTAGTAAGGGCGAGGCCATGCCTCGCCCGAAATATACGTGCATGTGAGTCGAGGGGGCTCACAACAACGGGCTAAAGCCCGACGTTAGTCAAGAACTCACCCCCCTGCCCCCTCTCTCACGCTTCGCTAGGGAGGGGGTGCCGGTACGAAGTGTGATCTATCATTTGTCATCTGTCATTTGTCATTAGAGTTTCAAGAACTCTCCCCCCTGCCCCCTCCCTCACGCTTCGCTAGGGAGGGGGTGCCGGTGCGTAATGTGGGTGCTTCTAGAGCACTGATGTACTGCAATTGATGTCACGTTGTGATTGCTGGGAGGCACGTAGTGGGTATGAGAAACCCATACGAACAACTTGACATGTACAAGATCGCGCGACAGATGCGAAGAAAGATGACGACCTCAGAGAGACTGATGTGGGAGAGGTTGAGAGGCAGAAGACTAGGTGGCTTTAAATTTCTGCGCCAGCACGTGGTGCGCGATTCGATCGCTGACTTTTACTGCCATGAGCTTCGTCTGATCGTCGAAGTTGATGGCGAAGCCCATCATTCTCCCATTCAACAGGAGCGCGATGACGAACGCGACTTTCAGTTGGCTGCCCATGGCTATAGAACTGTTAGAGTCAGCAACGCAGATGTGATAACTGATCTCGATGCTGTATGTAAAAATCTCCTCGACATCATTTACGCGGAGATCGATCATTTACTGGAATGAAGCTATGTCGCAATGACTAATGACAAATGACCGATGACAAATGACTGATGACCGATGACAATTGACTGATGACAAATGACACGTTACAAGTGACGTACCGGCACCCCCTCCCTAGCGAAGCGTGAGGGAGGGGGACGGGGGGAGAGTTCTTGAAAGTCTGATGACTGATGACTAATGACCAATGACTGATGATAGTTCACGCACTGGCACCCCCTCCCTAGCGAAGCGTGAGGGAGGGGGACGGGGGGAGAGTTCTTGCTTGGCGCACAACTCGGCATGACGTCAGTAAGTCATACCGTCATTTTGTCACTACGTCATTGCGAGCGAAGCGAGCGCAGTCATTTCTTCTCACCGCATCCACACTCTATACAACGCCGGCCCTGTTACGGGGATCACGCGTATAAGTGCAAGGCGCTCGCGTAGTGCGATGTGATGATCACAAGCGCGATTCGATGATGCGATATGTTCGCCTGCATAGGTGTATACGTCAACGTCGCAGTCGCGGCCGTCTCGGAGGCGGACGTGGATGCCGGCATCGGTGGAGATTACATCAAGCCCCATATCGTTACCGTTGGTTGCGGGGGTTGATGAGGCGTCGTCAAGAAGGAAGAGGCCCGACTCCGTGCAGAGGTACATGCGGCCCGAGAGCGAGTCGTGTTTGATGACCCAGATGTTTGCGGACACGTCGCCGAACTCATCGGGGATCCATGGAACGTCATCGTAGTTGAGCCATGTCTCTCCGCCGTCGGTGCTTCGGCGGACAATGCTATCGCCCTTGATGATCGTTGGTAGAGTGAAGGTCCGAAAGCCCCCTACCCATACATCTTCTCGATCACCAACGGGTTGGAACTCTACCGCCCACAGACTTGTGTCTTGATGCGCAATACGATACCATGTTGCTCCACCATCGGTTGTGCGCAGCGTTCCGCCGTTGCCCTTGATGTTCTTTGGATCACTGATGGTAACGATGGCATAACCAAGATTTGGTGTGCGTGGTGAGAAGGCAATCTTGGGGATCTCTGCGTCGGGAGTGTAGAGATCGAATCGGTCGTTGACAGGAACGGGGCGCCAGGATCGACCAGAATCATCGGAACGGACGATCACGCCGGACTGACATCCGGCAAAGAGGATGTTGGAGCTGTCTCTGCGTATCGCAATGGTGTGAAGTTTGGTGGTCATGGTGTCGGGCACAACACCCATCACTTCCCATGTTTCTCCACAGTCCTGACTACGATACACTTCGTTGATCGTTGATCCACGCACGGCATAAAGCGTTGTAACATTATTCGGATCGTCCACGATTGCTTCGCTGATAAACCAGATCCGTCGGTTCAAACTATCGGCCAACACACGCGTCCACGTCTGTCCTCCATCCGCAGATCGCATCACACCGTCCATCACATAGCCCCCTACCAAGATCACATTGGTATCGGCTCTGCATACATGAACTGTTGTGAGGTGGTTGCCGGCATCGAGATCACCAAGAATGGAGATCGTCCACGTGCGACCCTGATCGAACGACCGATACAGCTGGTTCGACCAATTACCAACGTAGAGTTTGTTCTTGTCGAGCGGATTCACTCGAATGGTATAGGCAAGTCCGGGCATGAGTGGACGCCATACGTGGGGCGGCGTTTGGGCCCATGCGTGGACCACCGAGATCAATGCCACCATGCCAACAAGAAAGGTCTTCACATGCGCTCCGTCGAATTCTGTTGCTCGAAGATACGGTATGTGCGATTTTTGAGACACCGATGTCCGCAATTCAACGATCCCTTCCGCTTCTTCTCTGCTTCCTCATCGTTGCATGTGAAGATACGAGTGCGCCGCCACCTGCATCAGACGTCTGTTTTACCACCCAGGTGCAGCCCGTGATCGATGCCGGATGTGCAAAGAGTGGATGTCACGATGGCGATGATCCTGATGGTCACGTGTTGTTGCGTCCGGGCATGGTGGTCCCCGGAGATCCGTCCCAGAGCAGACTCATCAAGCTGCTCACCTCAACCGATCTCACTGTTCGCATGCCCCCTCCACCATGGCCTGCATTTGATTCACAGACCATCAACACCATCTCGCAATGGATCGATCAAGGGGCTTCTACCTACGCATGCACATCACCAGTAGATACGACTGTAGTTACCTATGCCGTCAATATCAAGAGAATCATCGACGTGTATTGTGTTGGATGCCACATCAAACAAGTGAGCGGCAGCGGCCCCATCCTCACTACCCACGCACGTGTGAAGGACGAGATCATCAACGGTCACTTCATGCAAACCGTTGAACACCTCGACGGCTACGTGCCAATGCCACCGGGAAGAACCCGTGTAAGTGAACGAGAGGTAGAGCTTCTGAAGACGTGGGTGCGGCGCGCAATGCCGTAATCAAGAAATGACGTAATGACGAAATGACGAAATGACGTAGTGACGTCACCCCTAGCGGAGCCTGTCTTGCCGAAGGGAGGATCGAGGGGGCGTCAACCCAACGCCGGGCAAGAACTCTCCCCCCTGCCCCCTCCCTCACGCTTCGCTAGGGAGGGGGTGCCAGTGCGTGTAGGCCTACTTTGCTGTCATTTGACCTTACGTCACACGGTTAGGGTATGGCCTGAACTAGGGATTCCTGGCTCCACTTGCCACTGAAACCTTTTTGATACCAACGCAAGCCATAATATGCATAGTGGCGGTGCACTCCGAGATCTTGCATTCTTGGCGGTAAATCTGAATGAAGACCTTCACCATCTTCCATTGGTTGCAACGCTGCCGCTGAACGGATCGATGTAAAGTAGACGCCGGTATTCTCATCGTAGGTCAGTTTGTGTCTACTACGACTGATAACTGGAATCGCACCTACCTCTTTCACACGATAGTTCGTATCTACGTACCGGATCCGAATTGTTCGCAAGTCTTTCGAAATCGTTAGATCGGACGTAAATCCTCCGTATGTCATCTGACCAAAACGTAAAAATCCAGCTCGTAGCTCTGAAGTCCCCGTCCAAAACTCAAGCACTTGTACGTGGCGGTCTAGTATTGAGCTATGAACGAGCTTTCCGTTTAGAACCCGGAATAGATACGTGATCCGAGTAACCGATGCACTTGATCGTGGTCGTATACCCTCCACAACTAGCATCTTCCGATTGAGAACATATGCTGTATCGTAACCTTGCACACTACAGATTCCAAAACCCGACCCATTCAAGGTTACCCAGATAGAGTCACCATAGACCTTACGGCCTAAGTCTACGTGCGCTATCGTTCCTTCCTTGCTGTCTTCGATATCAAAATGTAGGTATTCTCGGATCTCCTGTTCGCCAAAGCGCCACGTTGATCTTGATGTTTCACTTTTTTCCGGTTCCTCCTTTTCGTTGTGACCCCGTGCGCACCCACACAACGAATGACTGATGACAACAAGCGCACAGAGTATCATCGTCAAGCACATTCCCCGCCTGGTTGCCGAAAACGTGAATTTGCGATACTTCATGGTCGTGACCGCTTTCTGTCTGAGAAACGATTGCAATTAGACTACCTACTGAAGGTTCTCAATTTTTTGCATAATGACGAGCCCCTTCGCCCTTTCGCCTTTTGTCTAGACATCGCTCGGCATAATGACGATGAGGTAACCTTATTCTAAGGACTGGTAAGAAGAACAGACAAGGGGCAACTCGCTGCTAGGTGCTGCAACATGACGACTTTTGCTAGTATACTGTTCACGGTGTCACGCTCGACTAAATTGAGTGACCTAGACATTACGAAGGAGTTTATGGAATCAAGATATCTGTTCGTTCTTGCCGTGATTGCGGTGTTTGCTTGTTGCCAAGACGTACTGTCGCAGCGACTGTTCTTAGCACCAGGAGCAGGGCTGACATATTCCATTGATTCGCCTAACGGCGTTGGGTTTGGGTCGTGTGCGGCACTCGATCTCGACCTTACACACGACCGTGTCGGTTTCAGGTTCACTTTGGGCTTCGAGTATGAAACTCGAGGGTTAATGACTGGTAGCCCCGACGAATGGCTCTTCCGTCTTGGTTTCCTTGCACCGTTCCTGAGGGACGAATCCAAAGTTCGACCGTATCTCCGGGTCTCGATCCAGTGGATCACAGGTAAGAGCTGGCAAGAAACTCTGAACGCCGGCATTGGCCTCCTGGTGCCTGCCACAGATCGAGTCGATGTATTCGTCGAGCTTGCGCCCAGCTTAGGGAAGGACCGGCAAGATGTGATCCTCTGGATGACCGCAAAGAGTGGAGTACGGGTATCGCTGTCATCACGATGAAATCTCACTAAATACTAGAGTCAACATTGCTTGTTAATCCAACGAGATAATTTTTCCGTAGGAACCCCGGCCTTCCATGCCCACTAGAATCCACATTGCCGCGAGGACTTGAGATCTCATTCCATCGTCCTGACAGCTGCAAACTAGCATCGGTCTTTGCAAGTATGACGGTATGACGGGTATGAAGGTTATGACCGACTACACACACTGGCACCCCCTCCCTAGCGAAGCGTGAGGGAGGGGGATGGGGGGAGAGTTCTTGCGTAACGTTGGGTGACTAATAACTGATGACAGTTTACACACTGGCACCCCCTCCCTAGCGAAGCGTGAGGGAGGGGGATGGGGGGAGAGTTCTTGCGTTACGTTGGGAAGTCGCCCGAAGATGATGCGGCATCTCGTCATCGCTCGGTTAGACATTGATGACGTCATACCGTCATTTCGTCATTGCGAGCGTAGCGAGCCGAGTCTCTTCTCACTTCCCCACCTCACCACGAGACAAGGAGTTTCTCAGCCACAACCCCATTGGCGGATTGGAACAGCACCAGATAGACGCCGCGCTGGAATTGATCTGTTGAAACTCGGAGCGTATGAACAGTAGAACTTGCGGACTCTACGACACGCTCAAAGACAGTTCGCCCTGCTTGATCAACGATCAGTACACGACCAGCGGAAGCTGTAGGTGTTGTTATCGTTATGTCGTCAATGGCAGGATTCGGAGAGAGTTGTAGGCCATTGGGATGCGGTCGATCACCGCTCGGATCTACGGATGTTGAACCTACCCCACCGTTGAAGGTCACCCAGAGACCGTAACTACCACCAAAGATTGCATTGTTTGAATCGATGGCGACTAAGTGCGTAGCTTTCCACCAATTCGCTGGCTCAGGTCGAGTGTCGATGAAGCTAGTTTGATCCTGCCATGTCAGGCCACCATCGGTTGTACGATGCAGAGCTTTACTACCACTCGTCCAGCCGTACAACGTGTCGACGAACACGACGGAAGAACATCCGAACCTGCACACGTCCTTACTTGACCACGTCGATCCTCCATCATTTGTTGAATGCAACAAACCGCCGGCTGCGTTTCCATTGAGAGAATCAAGAAAGCATATATCGTAGGCTCCATCGAATGGGTATTTCGTAATGTCAGAATATGTACTTCCTGCGTCGGTGCTTTTGTATATATCCCCTTCCCACACGTGGGCATATACATCATTTTCACTGACTGCTGTCATTCCGTCATATGTTCTTAGTGATTCAAGAACTTGCCATGTGCCGGTACGAGGATAGTATCGTAGATAGATCGGCTTGAAGTTACCCCCCACGTAGCCACTGATGACTGTGTACTGACCTCGATATGATGCAGATGAAGTCAAATTGTAAAATGTTCCTAATCGCGACAGAATTGAATCAGGTAAGAGCGGTGTAGCGTCTGACCAGCTCTTTCCGGTATCGCTTGAAACAACGAATACTCTTTCTCCACATGCGAATAGCACCGAATCATTGACACTCGTCATGGTAAGAATGCCACTTCCGCCCCCGAATGTTAACGCTTCGTAGACAATTGTAAACGTCGCACCACGGTCTGAAGAGCGGGCAATAACGAGAGTATCATTACGAAGCCCCCCGACAACCACAGCCATAGGATTTGCAATCTGGATCTCCGTGACATCCAGATACTGCGAAGGCACGATCACAGCACGCTGCCATTGTGCCATTGCCGGCAACTGGCACAACATTCCAACAACTGCGAGCAAGGCGAGTCGCAACAAAGGCAGCTTAGTGCACATTGCTTCTGTGCTGGTGAAGGGGCTCTGCATATCGTGTGCGAGCATATGAATGCTTGGGTTAGGTTTGGGAATGACGATCAGAGAGCCTTACCCAAGGAAATTCCAAAACCAAACCAGAATTCACCTGTCGCAGCTTCATAGTATGGCGAGTACCCGATTCGAAATTGGAACCCTCCTCGACGAGGCTCATAGCGGTAGCCACAAATGAAATTCAAGAGAACTGAGCTCCGAGGAATATGCAGTGCAATTTCTGATGTGCTGTCTGCATCCGCTACAAGAAATGAAGCACCGGTTCCTACTTCGATATGATGATCAGAATCAAGCATCAGATACTTAACGTTCACTGGCACGTAATACCCACTGAATGGAATAACAGTTGCACCAACTGAAACTCGTATAGAATGGTGTAATCCTATCTCTCCCTGTACTTCATCAAATCGAAACACGGTACCTTCTGCATGAATGGCAAGCCACGAAAAAGGCGTTCCACCTAACTCCGCGTGTGTGTTGAATAGCGAAGAAACCACAGGGTAAACAGTGTCATATTGATTACGAACTTTCACTTGTGAAAGCGCAACCATTGGTTGACACAAGAGAAGAAAGAGCACGATGGTATGTTTATACAGCGACATTTTCATGTAACCCCGCCTGTCTCGACTGCTGCAAACTAGCATCAGTCATTGCAAGTATGACTAGCATGAAGGTCTATGACCGACTTCACGCACTGGCACCCCCTCCCTAGCGAAGCGTGAGGGAGGGGGCCGGGGGGAGAGTTCTTGACGTTAAAATGTGCCTCGACTACGCTCGGCATGACGGACGTGCCACTTCGCCTCTTCGCCCTGTCGCCTTGTGCCTCGACTACGCTCGGCATGACGGACGTGCCACTTCGCCTCTTCGCCCTTTCGACTTGTGCCTCGACTACGCTCGGCATGACGGTGCTGATGTCATACCGTCATTTTGTCACTACGTCATTGCGAGCGCAGCGAGCGAAGTAACTTCCTACTTCCCGATCTTCAACACCTCATACTGGATCACACCGGCCGGGACCTTGGTCTCGATGATGTCTCCTACCACCTTGCCGAGGAGGGCTTTTCCGAGGGGGCTTGTTACGGAGAGTTTGGCCTTTTCGAAGTCTGCCTCTTCAGGGGACACGAGGAGGTATTCGATCTCGCGTTTTGTCTTTTTGTTGAGGAGTGTTACTCGGCTCAAGATGTAGACCTTGTCGTCGGGGAAGTCACTGGCACTGATTACTTGTGCCTTACCAAGAATGGTCTGTATGCGCGAGATGCGGATCTCGAGGAGTTCTTGGGCGTTCTTGGCTGCATCGTAGTCAGCATTCTCGGAGAGGTCTCCGTGAGCGCGTGCATCGGCGATCTTTTGCGCGATGTCTCTGCGTCCAACGGTTTTGAGTTCGTGGACTTCGGCTTGAAGTTCGTGGAAGAACTCCTTGGTGACGTATACGGATTCGCTGGCCATGACTGAACCTTGAAGAGATCGATTTCGGAAGGAAGGATTAGAGGTGACGGAGCAGATGCCCCATCTTATCGCGTTTGGTCTCAAGATAACCCTGATTTTCTGCTGTTGCAGGAAGTTCGAGGGAAACGAGGTCCACTACTTCGAGTCCGTGCGACTGCAAACCGACGCGCTTCTTGGGATTATTCGTCATCAAACGCATTTTTCGCACTCCCAAGTGGTGCAAGATCTGCGCGCCTATTCCATAATCACGAGGGTCGGGCGGGAATCCGAGATGGGTGTTGGCCTCAACGGTATCCATACCCTGCTCCTGCAAGGCATAGGCCTTGATCTTATTCACAAGCCCAATGCCCCTTCCCTCTTGACGCATATACAGGACAACTCCCCTGCCTTCTTTTTCGATTTGATCGAGAGCGGCATGGAGTTGCGGACCACAATCACACCTACGCGACCCAAAGATATCGCCGGTAAGACACTCACTATGAACACGCACGAGGACGGGTTCAGGTGTTGTGATATCGCCCTTGATGATGGCTACGTGTTCTTTGCCATCGAGACTGTTCTCATAGATGCGAAGCACAAAATCGCCGTGATCGCTTGGCAGTTTTGCCTCGGCAACCATGCGTATAAGGGTCTCATGTTTGCGTCGATACGCAATGAGATCCTGCACAGAGATCATCTTGAGATCATGCTGCTTTGCCATCTCCAACAGATCGGGTACACGCGCCATGGATCCATCAACCTTGAGGATCTCACACAACACACCCACAGGCTTAAGTCCGGCAAGTTTCATGAGGTCAACCGTTGCCTCTGTATGCCCTGCTCTTCGGAGCACACCACCCTCAACGGCGATGAGCGGGAAGATGTGACCCGGACGTGCAAAGTCTTCAGGGCGCACGGTATCCTCTGCCATGGCGCGAACAGTTGCCGTTCGGTCGCTGACAGAAATTCCACTGGCCGTGCCATGCACGTAGTCGATGCTGATCGTGAACCGCGTCCCGTGCAAAGCGGTGTTATCACTCACCATCAATGGAAGATCTAGCGCACGCGCACGATCTTCCGTAAGGCTGGTGCAGATAAGCCCCCTACCCTCCGTTGCCATGAAGTTGATGTTCTGTTCTGTGCATAGCTCCGCTGCGCAGATCAGATCACCCTCATTCTCGCGGTCTTCATCATCAACAACGATGATACATTTACCGGCTTGGAGGTCTTTGACAGCTGATTCGATTGAGTCGAGCATCGAGGGTTGACCGATTATTATGCTTTAACGGTACCAACGGAGCTCTTGTCGAACTTTACGTTGGTGTTGGAAGCGATGGTAACGGTGATCGTGGTCTCGTCAACCTCATAAACCGTACCATGGATGCCGCTGGATGTAACCACGGAGTCGCCCTTCTTGATGCTTGCAAGCAACTTCTGGTGTTCCTTGGCGCGTTTTTGTTGCGGGCGGATCATCATGAAATAGAAAATGGCGATCACGGCGCCGAACATCACAACCGTCTGGATGAGTTGTCCGGTTGTATCACCACCACCACCGCCAGCAGGCGCGGGTGACATCAGAAAGAGTGCAAGCATTGGTTCTCCGTTCGAAAAGGTCGTTTATGATCGTTGTTGATTGAGTCGTTCTATTGTCTCAGCAGCCCAAGGACGGAATGTGCCCTCGAGAATTTTCTCCCGAGCTGTTTTTACCAGCCAAAGGTAGAGGGCCACGTTCTGGATGGTTGCCAGCATCAGTCCCAAAATCTCTCCGGCATGGATGAGATGACGAAGATACGCCATGCTGTAGTTCTGACTGCTTTCAGCCCCCACCATGAGGTCGATGGGCTCGTCACACTGTTTCCACCGCGCATTCTTGATATTGACCCGTCCGGACGTGGTGAACAACGTCCCATTCCGCGCATTTCGGGTGGGCATCACACAGTCGAACATATCCACACCCAGCTCAATAGCCCTCAGGATGTTCTCCGGCGTGCCCACACCCATCAAATACCGTGGTTTGGTAGGGGGCATCACAGCCGTAGAAACCTCGGTCATGGCATACATGTCCTCGGCAGATTCCCCTACGCTAAGTCCGCCAATGGCATAACCTTCAAAGTCCATACCTACCAGCTCCTCCATACATCCGCGACGTAGGTCGGCATACGTACTTCCTTGTCCGATAGCGAATTGTGCCTGTTTGTGTCCGTAGAGAAAGGGGCTTTGCACGTGGTGTGTTCTTGACCGTTGTGCCCAGCGCGTAGTGAGCTCCATGGACGTGCGCGCCTCGGTATAGGTAGCAGGGTGAGCCGTGCATTCATCGAGCACCATGAATATGTCGCTACCAATTGCCCGCTGTGTGTCGACAACATTTTCGGCCGTAAAGAGGTGTTTCGATCCGTCCAGATGTGATCGGAACTCCACGCCTTCCTCGCTCATCTTCCGTAGTTCGCGGAGCGAGAACACCTGAAATCCACCACTGTCGGTCAGAATGGGGCGCTCCCAAGTACTGAACTTGTGGAGTCCACCCATAGCCGTTAACGTCTCCACCCCCGGTCGCAAATACAGGTGATACGTATTTCCCAGAATGATCGGCGTATCCAGTTCACGCAGAGACCGATGATCCATAGCCTTTACAGCCCCTTGCGTACCAACAGGCATAAACACAGGAGTGGGAATATCCCCATGATCTGTATGTACTACGCCGGCTCGAGCTGAGCTTTGTTGATCAGTTGCTGTGAGCGTAAAGAATGGATTTGGAGGAGTCATATACCAACAAAACTACCGTCTTTTCGTCAACCCGTCATCTCGACACAAAAGACATACCGTCATAGCTTCATAACGACAAAGGAAAACTTCGACAATGGCAGTACTCGTAGGAAAATCAGCACCCCGTTTCAATTGCAAGGCAGTGATCAACGGAGAAGAGATCGTTGACAACTTTTCGCTCGACCAATATCTCGGCAAGAAGCATGTGATTCTCTTCTTTTACCCAAAAGACTTCACCTTTGTCTGTCCAACGGAGCTTCATGCATTTCAAGAACGTTTGGCCGATTTCGAGAAAAAGAACGTGGCCATAGTTGCATGCTCTACAGACTCTGAACAATCGCATTGGGGATGGCTTCAACTCACAAAGGCACAGGGTGGCATACAGGGTATCACCTATCCAATCGTTGCAGACACCAACAAGACCATCGCATCAAACTACGACGTGCTCGACGGGAACTATGAATACAATGATGACGGTGAACTCACGGCAACAGGTGAACTTGTTGCCTACCGTGGACTCTTCCTCATCGACAAACACGGTGTTGTGCAACACCAAGTAGTAAACAACATGCCCCTTGGCCGTAGTGTAGAGGAAGCCATGCGCATGGTAGACGCCCTCCAATTCTTCGAAGAACGCGGCGAAGTCTGCCCAGCCAACTGGCAAGCCGGCAAGGACGGCATGCAAGAATCTCACGCCGGCGTTGCAAGCTATCTGGCGTCGCATTGATTACTGATGACTGATGACTAAGGACTGATGACAAATGACTGATGACTAAGGACAGTCGATTCGCCCTGGATCATTAGCACACTAGCACACTAGCACACTAGCACATTAGCACACTAGCACATTAGCACATTAGCAATTTTGCTTCTACATGAAGAAACGCGAGCTCTGTCATCGATGGTGCTCGCGTCTTCATTTATGATACATCACCATTACGTTATGACGTTATAACTCTTCTCTACCAATCTAGCACTCTACCAATCTAGCACTCTACCAATCTAGCACTCTAACAATCTCTGACACACTAGCACTCTAACAATCTAGCACTCTAACCAATGATCCCGCCCCCTACCACATCATCATCTTCATACATCACAACGCTTTGACCGCGGGCGATGGCTTTACGTGGTTCATCGAAGGTGACGTGGAGGATGCCGTTAGCATCGGTGTGGCACGTAGCGGGTGCGCCTTCGTCCTTGTAGCGGACCTTTACTATGAACCGACGTGGGTCGTTGAGGTCTGCGTACTTCTGGAGGTTAACATTGTGAGCCGTGAGGGAGATGGCGTCGAGTTTATCAGCAGTGCCTAGTTCAATGATGTTCTCGAAGGGTAACACGTTGAGGACAAAGAGTGGGTCGGGGTTGCTAACACCAAGGCCTTTGCGTTGACCGATGGTGTAGAATGGATACCCGTCGTGCTGACCGATAACTTCGCCGTCCATCACGATGTTGCCCTTACCAATGCGTTGGTCAAGATCGGGTACTGCGTCCTTGAGGAACCGTCGGTAATCGTTGTCGGGGATGAAGCAGATCTCGTACGATTCCGGTTTGTTTTGCAACGAAAGGTTCAACCGCTCACCTTCACTGCGCGACTGTGGTTTGGTGAATCCGGCTAGTGGGAAGATGGTGCGTGCTAAGTGTTCCTGACGTACACTCCACAACATGTAGGATTGGTCTTTCTTTGCGTCCGGACTTCTGCGAATCCATCGCCTGCCACTGTGCTCATCGTACATGATACGTGCGTAGTGTCCGGTGGCGATATACTCAGCGCCTAACGAATCTGCCTTGCGCAACATCTCGCCCCATTTGATCTCTCTGTTACAACGCACACACGGATTAGGTGTGTTGCCGGCCAGATAGTCTTCAACAAAGTAGTCGATGATCTTCTTTTTGAAGGTTTCTGTGAAATCCACCGTGTAGTGAGGTACACCTAGATTTAATGCAATTCTGCGAGCATCATTGATACCATCGAGGGAACAACATGTGGAATCGTTACCCACATTGCCCCCTACATCTTCGTATTTGTAGGTCTTGATGGTGATGCCGATCACGTCATAACCCTGCTCTACGAGCAGTCCGGTTGCAACACTGCTGTCTACTCCGCCGGACATTCCAACGATAACGCGATTTGGATTTCGTTCCACTGTGGTAGCTTTCGGGAAAGCACAAAAGTAATGATGTCTGAACCGTTCATCCCTGCCCGACCAAATCCACTGAGTAAGGCCTTCTGGGGCTACTACTTCGAGCAGTCCCTCAAACGCACGTTTGCACAGTGTCTCGTAGCCGGAGAAGAGCACATTGTACCGATCTTGGAACGGGGCTCCTCAGCCCCATGCCCCACGATCATTGTCTGTACTCATGGATCGTGGTGGGACGCCGCAGTGACGATTGTTTTGTCACTCCGACGGTATCACCTCGATGCCGATGGCATGATGGAATATCGCCAGTTGACGAAATACCGGTTCTTTTCACGCATCGGCATGTTCAGTGTGGTACGCGAAGATCCTCGTAGCGCCGTCCGCTCATTGGACTATGCGGCCTCCCGACTCCGCAATTCAGACAGGTTCCTCTGGATGTTTCCACAAGGCACGCTCATCCATCAAGACCTGCCCATCGTTGCCGAACCCGGAATCGGAATCCTTGTTCGCAAACTCGGACGGGTCCGCATCCTGCCCCTTTCCATCCGTTATGAGCTTCTACGAAACAAGAAGCCCACATGCTGGGCTCTGTTCGGTCCACCCCAGATTGTGGATTGGGATCCCGTTTCCACTGTGTCCGGCATAGGCGCGGATGTATCCAATGCACTCAATATTGTTTCGTCAACCAACCGCACAAACGCCCAGGCAGAAGACCCATCCTTGTACACGTCTCTCTTTCGATAACCGTAATCTCGTAACACATGAGCGTCACCCAACCATCCATCGAAGAATTCCGTCCGATGCTCGAAAGCACGGAAAAGATCATCATCAAGTATTACGCCGATTGGTGTGGATCGTGCAAGTTGTTTGCACCGAAGTACAACCGTCTGAGTAATGATGAACGTTTTGCAGGCATTACATTCCTGGATGTGAATGCTGAGACAAATCCCGAGGCCCGTGCGCTTGCAGGTGTTGACAACCTGCCCTTCTTTGCAACGTTTAAGAACGGACAGCTAGTTGAGGGTATGGCTACGGCCAAGGAAGAAACCGTTGTTGCAATGCTCGAACGACTTTCGTTATGAACATCGCCATGATTAAGGGGCTTGTTGAAGCCACCACTCCTGATGAACTACGCACTGCTGAAGAGGCGTTGTTGAATGAACAAACGCCATTGATTTCTGTACCCGGCGAGGACGAAGGAGAACAGCTCACGCACGTACTGGCTGCCCTGTACGTGCATGAACAAAAGGCGAATGGAACGGATACGATGACGGCAATTCGCGATTACGCGAAACGCGTACGTGCATCAATTTCGTGAAAGCTGTGCCATCCACACTGAGGTACCGGCGCTGAGACGCACAATGTAGGTGCCACGAGCAAAGGTCGAAAGATCAAGTCGGTATTCGCTTGTTCCATCGGCCATAGGCAATGAAAAAACAACCTGACCCGTGATATTGATCACGTCCAATGTTCGTGCCGTACCAAGTGGCATCGTTACAACAGCCACATCACTGCTTGGGTTTGGACTGATACCGATAGTGCGTCCTGCAGCAACGTCCTCTTCAACGCTCGTTGGATCGTAGGTAAACGCGAACGGATTTGAAACACTCGTACAACTTGCATTGTTCTCAACGCGGACGGTGTACGTACCATTTGTTTGCGTGAAAAGGTCGCGGGACGTAGCACCCGGGATGTCAACGCCATCGCGAGCCCATTGGAATCTTGTGATCCCACCCACTGCCGAAGAACGAAGTGTGTCCTTGCCACGCTGCGTAACAAGAGGCTTTGAAGGTGATTGGAGAATGGTGATGGAAGTAGCAGCCGATGTTGCCCTACACCCGTTGTTGTCTTCTACGCTTACGGTATACGATCCTGTTTGAGCGATGGATTGGAAGACAACCCTACGTGTAGTGTCGCCGCTTGACCAGCGATACGAAGCATATCCGGACGAAGCTTCGAGGACTACGGAATCTCCAAAACATGCCGTTGTTGGAGTTACTTTGGTGATGGTAGGCATGTTTGCCGTGCATTGACGAACGTCGATTTCCCAAATGCCTCTCCCGTAGGTTGACACACGGAGAATGTTCGATGTTGGAATGAGTCGCATAGCACTGATCAAGGCCGCTGGCATACCGGTTCCATACGGCTGCCAGAAACCGGAGCCTTCATCGGAGAAGAATACGCCAAGGTCTGTACCCGCGTACAAACGATTCGTAGTGCCACGCTGATAGACAACAGAATTACACGGTACGTTTGGAAGGCCACTACCGGTGATGTTTGTCACAACTCCGTTCGAAACCTGAAGTACCTTTTGTCCGCCGGAATAGCCCCCTATAGCCACATAGATTTTCTTGGGATCCGTAGGATGGACTTCAATACCCATGATCACACTTGAAAGCCCGGTTTGTTGTGTCCAGTTTGTTCCGCCATTTGTGGTGTACCAGAGTGCGGTGTTATAGGCCGCATAAATGTATCTGGAGTCCGATGGAGCAACGGCAATCCACCTACACGGTACGTTTGTTGGATTGGATGAGATCTTCGTCCAGAATGCCCCACCCGTTGTTGTTTTGTAGATCTGTGAATAACCGATATAGGCCACATTTTGATTGGTAGGATCTGCAGCGATTGGTGAAACCCAGGCAGCCATACTCTCTCCTCGTTGTGTTCTGCTCGAGGAAAAGATCCAATTGTTCCCTTGATTGGTTGAGCGGAAGAACGTTCCGTTGTATTGGCTACCGTAAAGAAGCTGGGGATCGATGTAGTCGATGGCCGACATCATACCATCACCATCAAGCGTATGACTAAACGTTGAACCATTGTTCTTCGACAGCGCAGTACCATTGTCCTGCGATCCGGAGAGTGTTATGCTTGGATTGATGTTTGATGTTGAAAGGCCATAATACTGTTGGATACGCAGGCCATTACTTGCATCGCGCCACGAGATCCCTTGGTCAGTAGAACGAGCAATGCCGCCGTCATGTCCGGCAAACAATTTGTTCTGGGTTGGATGGAACTTAAAGTAGTGATGATCCGCATGCACCCAAGGGGCTCCATCACCCGTCCAATGAGCGGAAAGGATCCATGTTTGACCGTTTGTGGTGGTGCGCCAAATGTTGATGCCACCAATGAAGATGTGATTTGCATTTGTTGGTGAGATCTCCATTGCGAGGTCATAAAACCCTTGTCCACCATTACCCTGACCACTTGCATTCCAATGCAAAAGATTCAATGAGGTAGAGAGATTCTCAAAACTTGTTCCGGCGTCAGAAGACTTGTAGACGCCCTCTAAGCCGTTGGCTGATGCGTCTCCATTGAACCGAAATGCACGTGATGCAACTGCACCCACAATGTTTCCATTGGCCTTTGTCACGGCAAGGCGGATACGGTTAGCCTCTTCGATCACGAATGTTTGCGTCCAGGTAACACCATTATCGGTTGAGCGATAAACCCCGGCATTACCCGTTTCGGAGAACGTGGATGCGTAAACGATCTGTGGATTTGCGGGATTTCCAATCAGGTCGCGGAAGACCCCATTCTGGGTCCGCGCCCATGTTTCTCCACCATCCGTTGAGCGCATCATTCCGCCATAGGTGGCGGCCACAACAACGTTAGCATCACGTGGATCAACCCAGAGCCTGGCAACAAGCGAACCTTGCGATGGATCGTACGAAAGTTTGGTCTGCGTCCAGGTAAGTCCACCATCAGTACTCTTTACAATGCCGTAGGTAAACGACGGATATCCGGTAAAGTCTCCGAAGATGGCAGCATCGGCATCACCTGTAGCAACATAGATCACCTTATCGTCCTGCGCAGACACGGCCACGTCACTCACTCCCACAACGGGGATGATGGATATGTTGACCGGCGCCCAATTCGATCCGCCGTCCGTGCTCTTCCATAGACCACCTGATGCTGCGCCTGCATACATCAGATTTGGGTTCTGCCGTGAGAATTCCACCACATTGACCCGTCCAATGCCATTCCACTGTGCACTTTGTCCAGAAAGATCCGGTGCCGTTGGACCGAGCTCTTTCCATGTTTTGGGTGCTTGCACATCATCCAGCGGCTTGGCCCGCTGGAGTTTCTTCAGCTCTTGTTGATAGTGAGCCGGCGTGGGGAACGTACCGTCGTCGTTGAGTCTTCCCTGCCAGAACCATTCCCACCGACGGAACTGCTTATTGATTTTGACCGACCCGTCGGGAGCTGTACGTTCCAGCGCCTGTTGCATCCTGGCACGTGTACGCTCAAAGACCGTACTATCCGCTCCGTGCAGAAAGGTGAGTGTGGAAGAAATGACAAGGAGGAGAACGAGGGTACGTTTCATACTGTTGTAAACACTGGTCTGACGATTGAAGTTCACTGTTCTGACTGCATGACACACGAGCAGGTACTTTGTTTCCGCACGTAATGCTAGAGCATGGCAAATTACGACCGATATTTGTGTCAACCTTATGAACATGGAGAATACATGGATTCGGCATTTCTCGACAGACTACGTTCCGAACTATCCACAATTGATGAAGCGGGCCTCTACAAGCGGGAGCGTATCATCACCTCGCATCAGGGTCCTGAGATAACCGTGGCAGGCAGAAACGAGCCGGTCCTGAACTTTTGCGCAAACAATTACCTTGGTCTTTCCTCACATCCGGATGTGATCTCGGCCGCTAAACAATACCTCGACTCTCATGGTTTTGGTATGTCTAGCGTGCGATTCATCTGCGGAACACAGGACATCCACAAGGAACTCGAACAAAAAGTAGCTGCTTTCTGTGGTACGGATGACACCATCCTCTACGCTGCCTGTTTCGATGCCAATGGCGGTGTATTCGAGCCTCTCCTTGGTGAAGAAGATGCGATCATCTCCGACTCTCTCAATCACGCGTCGATCATCGATGGCGTTCGTCTATGTAAGGCAAAACGCTATCGGTATGAATCGTGCAACATGGATGAGTTGGAATCTCAACTCAAACAAGCACGAGCAGATGGTGCACGCACTATTCTGATTGCCACGGATGCTGTTTTTTCCATGGATGGAACCATTGCGCCCCTTGACAAAATCTGTGACCTTGCAGATCAGTATCAGGCACTGGTAATGGTGGATGAATGTCACTCCATGGGATTCATGGGTGCACATGGTCGAGGGGTTGTGGAACACTGTGGTGTTACTGGTCGCGTAGACATTATCACCGGCACTCTCGGTAAGGCATTGGGAGGGGGCATTGGGGGCTTCACAACCGGACGTCAAGAGATCATAGACATGCTCCGTCAGCGCTCACGCCCATACCTCTTCTCCAACTCCCTCCCGCCGTCAATCGTTGGTGCAGGCATTGCGGTGATGGATCTGTTGAGCTCCACAACTCAATTGCGCGACACGCTTGAAGAGAACACCACATATTTCCGCGATGGTATGTCGAAGCTTGGTTTTGACATCGTACCCGGCACTCACCCAATCACACCGGTGATGTTGTATGATGCGCCCCTTGCTCAATCAATGGCTGAGAAACTCCTCGATCATGGCATCTACGTGATCGGCTTCTTCTTCCCTGTTGTTCCAAAGGGCAAGGCACGTATCCGTGTGCAGGTTTCTGCTGCACATACACGTGCACATCTCGATAAAGCCATTGCTGCATTCGGCTCCGTAGGCAAGGAACTGGGAGTGATCCAATGATCATCGGCATCTGTGGTGCAGGGACAATGGGAAGGGGCATTGCTATTGCCTCGCTAACGGCTGGTCACGGTGTGGTGATATTCGATATCAGCGACGAAGCACTGACCGCCGCACGCAACAACGTGATTGAGCAACTCCGCAAGGCCGTTGAAAAAGGCAAACTCGATGCCGCTGCATGCGCTATAGCAGAGCAGAACATCGTTACCGGATCGAGCATCGATGTGATGTCGACCGCCGATATCGTTATCGAAGCCATTGCAGAACGTCTCGATATCAAACACGCGTTGTTTACCGAGCTGGAACGTGTGTGCCGTCCGGACGCCATCCTCGCAAGCAACACCAGCTCCATCAGCATCGCCTCCCTTGCGCGTTGTCTGGTAAACCCATCGCGGTTCGCCGGACTCCACTTCTTCAACCCTGCCCACATCATGAAGTTGGTGGAAGTGATCAAGGGTCCGCGCACCTCCGCTGACGTGGTAACCACCTGCGTAGAATTCGCAAAAGGCCTCGGCAAGACCCCAGTCGTTGCTGCCGATGCCCCCGGCTTCATTGTGAACCGCATCGCCCGCAACTACTACAACGAGTCCCAACGCATTGTGATGGAGGGGGCTGCATCCATCTCCCAAGTAGATACCCTGATGAAGGGCATCGGATTCAAGATGGGTCCGTTTGAACTCATGGATCTCATCGGTGTCGACGTCAACCTCGACGTTACGAAGTCGCAATGGGAACAGTTCTTCCACGAACCCCGCTTCACTCCATCACTCTTGCAACAACAGTATGTTGATGCAGGTCTTCATGGAAAGAAAACCTCGGGGGGATTCTTTAGTTACTAGTTACTGGTTACTAGTTACCCCTTTCAATTATCCTGTAACTAGTAACTAGTACTTAGTAACTAGTACCTTTCTAGTAGATGCAAATGCCGATAACAGTCTTACTTGCCAGTCGTTTTGCTCGATCACTCCGAGCAGAAGGTTTTGCGCGTTTCACTACCATCGTTTCGGTGTTCAGTGTTGCGTTGGGAAGTCTTGCGTTGATCATCGCCATCAGCGTCTTGCGCGGTTATGAAGAGAAGATCGAAGAGACAGCTATGCGATTCACATCGCATGTGGAGGCAAAGCCCATTCTTGGTGATGTGATCGGCAACGCACGCGGGTCTATGGAACGAGTGGCCGCCGTAGAAGGTGTTGCGTCCGTTGACATCGTTCTAAACCGTGAGGCGTTGGCTCGTACGCGATCCGGCGTGGACGGCATTGTCCTATCCGGCGTTACGGAGCATAGGGCTACGGACTTTATACGCCCCATGATCATACGTGGCGATGGAGTAAGTGCCAACGGTGCTGTGTTAGGAGAGAGCATAGCTGCAAACCTTGGTGTAGATGTGGGAGATACCATCGTTATCTACGCTGCCAATGCAGAGTCAACACAGCCCATCCTCTTCACCCTTCGTGTAGGGGGCGTGTTGCGATCCGGCATGGCCACCTACGACAATACCGTAGTTGTAATGCCCCTTCACATCATACGGCAGAAGCTTCGGTTGCCTGACGACGTAGCGTCGAGTCTCCTCATCACCTGTACCGACAAGACACGTGCTCGTCGTGTTGCATCGCGTGTGCGTGATGTGCTGGGTCCACGTGCCTACGTCCTCACCTACCTCGACACCTTCCAAGCCATCACTGCCTGGATCGAGTTGCAGAAGGAACCCATCCCTATCGTACTTGGACTCATCAGCATCGTTGCCGTGTTCACCGTTATCTCCACATTACTCATCGCCGTTGTTGAGAAGACCCGGTCAATTGCTATCCTCATGACCATAGGCATGACCCCGATGCGGATCATGATGATCTTCCTTGTGCGCAGTATCACCATTGGAGCCATCGGCTCTGCACTTGGCGCACTCATTGCCCTTGCCTTTGTGTGGATCCAATCCACCTGGCACCTCATCCGACTCGACGGAGCGATCTACTACGTCTCCGTGCTCCCCGTGAGCTTCTCCCCCGCCCCCTTCCTCATCGTCCCGGCGATCAGCATCGGGCTGTGCATCATCGTAGCCGTTGTGCCGATGATCATGGCAGCACGGATACGTCCGGCAAGCGCACTCAGATTCTCATGAAAAGTCTTTATGACGACTATGACGTTTATGACGACTATGACGTCATAAGAGTCATAACGTCACAACAGTGATGTTGGTCATTTCACAACGATCGTTCGTTGCTCCACACCATTCAAACGCAAACTATAAACCCCTGCCGGCAGTGCAGAACCAAGATGCAGAGTGATCGTTTCGGTTGAGCCGTTGGTTGTACCGGTTTCAACGGTTCGTCCGGTTGCATCAAAGAGCGTCCATAATACAGCCTCCGACCGACCTGCCCAGGGAACGTGAACCGTACCTGATGTTGGGTTCGGATACACGGGAAGGGTCTGCTGAACATGTTCTTCACTCACATCATTCGGCGCGTCGAGGTCGAACCTTCCGGCGTACAAGGTCTTGATGTAGCGAGGTTCTTCGTAACCGCCCCCAAACTTTGTCGCAACAAATCCATGCGTCAGATCCGATGAGATGATCATCATTCCTCGCTCATTGGCATACGGTCCAAACGTGCGCGGTAGGGTACGGGCAAATGGAGTTGTTTCAGGTATGCGGTAGAACAGACCTGTATGAAACTCGGCAGACATTGCTGTGTCATGGCGGTTCACAAAAATCTTGCTACCGTCGTAGGAGAGACGGTAGAAGTTGAGATCAAGGAACTCGTCCAGGTTCGACTTCTGACTCCCCTTCATTGTCCAGACAACCTCCTTTGTGGCTACATCGAGCACTGTGACGCCCGGGTAGTATGCAGCGCTACCTCCGGTGGTACTCGAGACAGCAATACGCTTTCCATCTCCAGACAACATTGGGCTTGAATAACGACCCTCGAAATTCGTTCGGGTGAAGGGGGCATTGTTGAGATGCACTACAACAACTCTGGAGCCTCCTCTTTCGATCTTAGCCTCCCAGAAAACCAGGGCTGTTTCATCATCATCAAAATCGAAGGTTGAGTTGAGTACAACCTCGTACCCATCTGCGGCTAGTTGATAAACGGTGTCGCGCTCGAGGTCATAGATTCCGTAGTTGCGTTCTTGTTCTCTCTCCCATGGTCCAACAACGTAGCGTCCACTTGGAGAAATGGCAAGGTGGAATTCCTCCCACGGAGTACCTCCAACATCGAATGGGAACTCTTGTATGAGCTGCTTTTCGGGATAAGAAAACGCTCCCCAATGAGCTGAGCCGCCCTGAAGCCATAAGGCCAGCATCATAGATCCGTCGGCATTACAGTAAACTCTCTTAGGACGTATAGATCCGTCTGCAAGAATCCTTCCAAGATCTAACGTATCAACAATCAATCCATCCGTTCCGTCATGTACAAGAATGGATGAGAAATCGGCCGCATAAAACACTCTATTTGAGCTTCCTGAGAATGCAATAGAGGGGCCTTCTGACGGCGGTTCTAACCTCACGTTGCGATTCGTATACGTCCACGTCGTGTCGCTCACGATCGGCGGGATGCGGCCTTGGGCATGTGACGCTGAGGGCAGGGCAAACGCGCACACTGCAAGCATCAATAGCAATGCTCGACATCGTTGATTCGCGCCACTCATCGAAAGCCCCCGAGCTGTTTTGCAGTTTCTCATAGGCGCAATCTCGGGGGAAAGGAGCAAGGAGGAACCTTGACAAAACCTTAATTGAAGATTATGACGATTATGACAATTATGACGACTATGACGTCATAACAGTCATAACGTCATAATTGTCATAACGTCATAATTGTCATAAAGTCATTTGGCTTCTTTTCGGAACAACAACGCATCCACACTTGCCTTGCCCGGACCCGACAAAAACACATAGATGGCAAGGAAGAGAAAGAGCAGTGCCTTTTCTTTCTTGGCGAACGGATCTGTAGCAGAAAACACGAAGAAGATGATGCTGAAGAGGCCAATGGTCATAAGAGCCACGGGACGTGTCATGAGGCCTACGATGAGGAGGACGCCCCCAGCAAACTCGATGTAGGCGGCCATAAATGCCTGGATCATTGGGAATGGCCATCCGCGATCAGTAATGCCTTGTATCATGTCACCCATACCATCAAAGACCTTGGAACTTCCATGATACACAAGCAACACACCAAGCATGATGCGAATAAGTGTTGGCAGTGCATCCGTTGCCCACGGCTGCGTGAAGAGTGTTGCGAAGCGTTGAAGGTTCATAGGTGTTCCGTGGTGATTCAGGATGCCATGATCGATGGAAGTGCGCCTTCGAAGATAGCACGCAGGTCGGTGACGGGTTGGTTGACGAGACCCTTGATGTTGAGTGTGTCTCCGCCGGTTGTGCCAAGCACGGTCAACGGGACTTCATTTGCAGCACAAAGATCACGTACAGCATCAAGCGCTGTAGAAGGGACGCTTACGATGATCCGACTCTGTGCTTCGCCAAAGACGTTGCCGGCGTTGTGATCGAATGGGACGTTGATGGTTGCCCCAAGCCCCTTCCCAAATGTCATCTCAGACAACGCAACGAGTAGTCCGCCTTCGGAACAATCGTGTGCAGCGGTGATGAGTCCGGAACGTATGGCAAGAAGTGTAGCACGCTGCAGACGAACCTCTTCATCAATGTCGATGTAGGGGGCTTCCCCAGTCACCCTACCCTTGATGGTCTTGAGATATTCACTACCACCAAGTTCACTGCGCTGCCATCCGAGCATGAGTACATGTTCGTTCTCATTCACAAAGGCATTGCCGATAACAGTTGTGATGTCATCGATGAGTCCCAACATGCCAATGGTTGGAGTTGGGAACACGGCGTGTTGTTGTGATTCGTTGTGGAAGCTCACGTTGCCGCCTGTGACGGGGGTGTTGAGGGCTCTGCACATATCGCCCATGCCACGGATGGCTTCGGCGAATTGGTAGTAGACCTCGGGATCGTATGGATTGCCGAAGTTGAGACAGTTGGTGATGGCAACAGGCTCGGCACCTACGCAGACGCAGTTGCGGGCAGCTTCGGCCACGGCCGACATAGCACCGCGATAGGGATTGAGATAGACGAAGCGACTGTTACAGTCGGTTGTGACCGCCACGGCCTTGCCAGGCAGTTCCTTGATGCGCAACACGGCAGCATCACCACCGGTGCGGATAACGGTGTTGTCTCCTACTTGTGAATCGTACTGCTCATACACCCAACGCTTGCTTGCAATAGTCGGCGATGCGAGCAGTTTGGTGAGGATCTCCGTGCATTCTTTTTCGTGGAGGTTTGGACCTTGATCAACCGGACGGTTGGTGAGCTCCAAGTATTCGGGCTTCTTTTGTTCACGAACATAGACCGGTGCATCGCCCCCTAATACAAGCGACTGTGCAGGGATGTTGGCAACAACCTTGCCATGACGTGATACGTTGACATGTCCATCTGACGTGACTTCGCCGATCTGCACAAACGGCACGTCCCATTTTTCACAGACTTCGGCAGCACGTGCTTCCATGCCCTTTTGCACAACAACAAGCATACGTTCTTGCGATTCCGAAAGCATGATCTCATAGGCACTCATCCCTGCTTCGCGCAGTGGTACCTTATCGAGATCGATACGCATGCCTACTTCGCCCTTTGCACTCATCTCGGCTGTCGAACAAGAGATGCCTGCAGCACCCATGTCCTGCATGCCTACAACAACGCCTGCTTCGATGAGTTCTAGCGAGGCCTCGAGCAGCAGTTTTTCTGCGAATGGGTCGCCCACTTGAACCGTTGGACGCATGTTCTCGGTCTGGGCATCGAACTCTCGCGAAGCCAGGAGCGACGCGCCATGGATACCATCACGTCCGGTGCTCGATCCCATGATGAATACCGGGTTGCCTTCGCCAAGTGCTGTAGCAGACGCCATACGGTCGGCGCGTAAGACACCAACAGCCATGGCATTCACGAGTGGGTTGTCTGTGTAGCAACGATCGAAGTAGATCTCGCCCCCTACCGTAGGGACACCAAAACAATTGCCATAGTGGCCGATGCCGTGCACAACGCCCTTGACGAGATACTTTGTGCGCTCCGTGTCGGGTTCACCGAAGCGAAGGGAATTCAACGCAGCTATTGGACGTGCACCCATCGTGAAGATATCGCGCAGGATGCCACCTACTCCCGTTGCAGCTCCTTGGAACGGCTCAACGGCACTAGGGTGGTTGTGAGATTCGATCTTGAAGGCAACGCCATAGCCTTCTCCTACATCGATCACACCGGCATTTTCTTCACCCGCCGCAACAAGCATTCTCCCGCCGCTGCGTGGAAGGGTCTTGAGTTGCAGGATCGAGTTCTTGTAGGAACAGTGTTCACTCCACATCACCGAATACACGCCAAGTTCCGTGTAGGTTGGTGTGCGACCTAATTTGTCGCAGATCAGATCGAACTCCGCGTCGGTGAGTCCAAGTTCGCGTGCCGTCTCGGTGGTCACCGAGATCTCGCTGACAGGTGTGGTATCAGTCATGGGATGGTAGTGGTTGTCTACGTTGCTCTTCTGCTGTGAACCCTGCCGCGGCTATCGCAGCAAGTGACGAAAGGAAGTGTTCGGGTTGGGAGATCGGCCAATGTTCCTTCACATAGAATGTGCTGTAGGCACCGGTTCTGAAGGGGGCTGAATCAATAACGAGTCGGCAGAACGGGATGGTTGTTTTAAAACCAACGATCTGATAGTTGTCGAGCGCTTCAAGCGTGCGTTCGATGCACGTTTCGCGGTCTTTGGCGTGTACGATGAGTTTTGCGACCATTGGATCGTAGTGGACGCTTACTTCATACCCTTCGTAGAGAGCTGTGTCATTGCGGACGCCCTCACCTTCCGGCAACTGCATGAAGGACACGATTCCGGTATCGGGAAGGAAGTCATTGAAGACATCTTCCGCGCAGACACGACACTCAATTGCAGCACCTTTTGGTTTTGCAACATCTGCCTGATTGTATGTGAGCTTTTCGCCTGAGGCAATGCGCAGTTGTTGTTCAACGAAATCGATACCCGTGACCATTTCTGTTACCGGGTGTTCTACTTGGAGTCGGGTATTGACTTCCATAAAGTAGAACTCACCTCGTGCATCCAACAAGAACTCCAACGTACCGGCATTCGTATACGATGCCGCTTGAACGAGTCGGGCAGCCGCTTCTCCCATAGCCTTGCGGATGGCCGGTGTTACAGCTGTTGACGGCGACTCTTCGACCACCTTTTGATGTCGGCGTTGAATTGAACATTCCCGTTCCGGGAAATACAACACCGTCCCGTGATGATCTGCCAAGATCTGAATTTCGATGTGACGGGGCTCCACGATATACCGCTCAATAAAGACCCGTCCATCATTGAACGAGGTGAGCGCTTCGTTTTGTGCAGCATGAAACGCTGACTCAATCTCCGATGCTTCTTCAACGATTCGCATGCCCTTGCCGCCACCACCTGCAGCAGCCTTGATGATCACCGGATAGCCGATACGCTCAACAACTGCGCGTGCATCTTCAAAGGAAGCAACGGCTCCGTCACTCCCTGGTGAAATCGGCACTTTTGATGCAATTGCAAGGTCGCGTGCTGCTGTTTTATCACCCAACATCGCAATCGCCTCAGGCGTTGGCCCAATAAACGTCATGCCCGCCTCGGCCACTGCCCGTGCGAATTCGGCGTTCTCTGAAAGGAAGCCATAGCCTGGGTGCACCGCATCGGCTCCCGACTCCTTTGCAGCCGCCAGGACCTTTTCCACCACCAGATACGATTCCCGCGGTGTAAAGCCCCCTATCCCAATAGCTACATCAGCCTCCGCCACGTGTGGCGCCCGAACATCCGCATCCGAATAGATAGCCACCGTGGCAATCCCCATACGTTTGCAGGTGCGCATAACACGCAGGGCAATTTCGCCGCGATTGGCGATCAGGACTCGTTTGAACATGGGGCAAAGTTACGGAAGTGCGGTCACTCTGAGCGGAGTCGAAGTGCCGTGCCCTACGCCCCACGATCATCACGGCGAAACGGCAGGTATCCCTCGGCGTCCATCGTATGGATCAACGCGGTTAACAGTGCCGGGCCGCTGAAGCGCGCTACATAACGACGGGAGCGGATGGTTGGATAGGCAGCGATGATTCCTATCTGTTTGTGATCGGCAATGATATGGGAGATGCTGGCTGCGGACTTTCCGGGGTAAACGGATCGATATGTTGATGCATCACCATCGCCGTACTTAGCTATACGACTCAGTACCTGCGCCATTTCATCGGTGATATGTCCAGATTGTACGGCAAATCGTATTGTCGGCTGAAGAATACGCGGACCAAGGATGTTGGCATCCAGGAGTGTTCCGACCTTCTCCAGTTCACGTCGCAATCCCGAAAGAACAAACGCACACCAACGGAGACTTGACGCTTCGGTTCCGTCGTCTGCGTCGCTCAGCCCGTCCATGTAGTCAGCTCGGTTATGACAGAAGACAGCCGTTGGGTTGATGATCCGACCCTGATCAATGCGATACCCGTCTCGAATGAGCATTGCATAGGTAAGTAGGCGAACCAGTCGTCCGTTACCGTTGCGAAACGGGTGAATAGCTGCACAACGATGATGTGCAATTGCGATACGCATCAGGGAACGCCGTACATCTATCGGTTCATTGATGAACGTTATGAATCGATCCATCAACTCTTGCACCTCCCATCCGGGTGGTGGTACGAACGACGTTCCCGTGATCGCCACGTTACTGCTACGGTATCGTCCTGGGTCAGGATCTCCCTCGCCCCCTACCTCAGGGGGACGTAGATTCTTCACGGTGAGTCGATGAAGTTCCTGCAGAAAGGAATGATCAATTCTGCGATGGCTTTCCTCTGCAAAAACCGATTCGATCCAAGACATCGCGTCTTCAAGATTGGAGATCTCCCTAAGCCCTTCTGTAGAGTCGGAAACACCATTCACGGCTGCATCAACAAGCTCATCGATTGTGGTGCGGTTCCCCTCGATACGAGCTGACCCTAAACTCTCCAGCAGGTGGTAGACCTGCTTGATATCTGCGAACACCGCAGGGTGCGTCGTACCACCAAGCGTCTTAGATTTCCACCGCTCGAGAGCAATAATATCCTCAACGATCGGGTGGTCGAATCCAGGGGTTGGTATCGTTAAATGAAGGGGCTTCACAACACGTTTTCTAAAATGCACATTTTACGAATGCTAAAATAGGCAAAGTTCAGTAACGACGCTAAGTCCTTTATTTATTAGACTTATTGCAGCTTCATCTAAATTGCTTCCGCATCCGTACTAAAATAGCATTTTACGTTCCTTACATCCGCGCATGTCTGTGAGAAAAATGCAACGTGGCGGCAATCCAGACTCAAGAAGATGTTCTCTTCCAAACAAGCTTCTTGAACATATAGCCAGAAGGCACTGCGATCTCAAGCACCTTCGTATGAAGCTCGAGAGTAGCATCGAGGAGCTCTTCACGCTTAGCCTCCCATAGTTTTCCCGTCCATACCCCTTTAACCAGCCGAAAACCCTGAAGGATCTCCGTTCCGATCTTCACGTTTGGATTGTCTGATGACAAAATCTTCCCATACAACGCTCCGTCCTTTTGATAGATCTTAATGATAGTATTGTCTTCACCTGTTAGCCATGACCCTTCCACTGGTGACTGCGGAAACAAACGACAAACGATAGCACTTTCACCTTGTTGCCAAGCCCCTTCCAAGGGTTGCAGAACAAAACAGAATGCAATCGTAGCCAGCACTACAAAGGGTAAGGTTAGAATTTTCATGGTTCAACCTAGGTCAAAACAGCAATCTAGTTTCCCGTCACCACAAATGGCACAACATCGTGTTCTCTGCCGTTAGAAACACGCAGTTGGTATCTACCTTCACGAAGGTACCCTAGTTGAACTGGCAGATGCGTTTCGCCTGCAGCAACTACAAAAGAAGCTATCGTGCTGCTTTCAACAATCGATCTGTTGTCATTCGTAGTGAAGGTTACTAGGGTTACGGACACAGTACCACCCACAGAACTCGCGACCTTAATCATCGTTGGTGTTCCGCACTCCGTCGCCGTTGGCACTACCCTGATTGGACCGGGAGACGCGTCATGAACATTGGTACGCCTAGTAAGCCGCGAGATCATAGCAAAATGCACATCGGCTATCTCATCAGTAGGTATAGAAGCTGATGATAATGAGCGCGCCGAATCCGTTGCAACATCATCGTTACCTGCAAACATCACCGTGGTGCAAGCAATGCTGCCAAACAGAACCCCAATCGAAATGAGCCGCTTCATCCTCACCTCGTTAAACATCAATGAATACACTCTAACAATCTAGCACTCTAACAATCTAACATTCTAGCACTCTAACAATCTAACCATCTAACGAAACTCCACCACCGTTATCCCGTCGCCCCCTTCATGGATGGTACCGATGCGCCATGATTTGATCTGCGGATGTTCGTGGAGGTATTCGTGCACAACCTTGCGCATGGCGCCGGTGCCCTTGCCGTGGATGATGGTAGCGTGAGTAAGTGTGCCAAGGATTCCGTCGTTGATGAAATCTTCGAGGGCGCGCAGTCCTTCATCGGCGCGCAGGCCACGCAGATCGAGTGACGTGCTGGAGTCGAGCTTGAGATGGTCCACCACACTTGCCTCGCGACGTCGTTCCTTGGGTGCAGGCTGACCCCCATGTTCGAGTTGGTCAAGGGGCACCTTGAACTTAATGCCGTTGACGTCGATCATGGCGGTTGTGCTCTTCTCGTCGATGCTGATGATGGTGCCGGAAGATGTGGTACCGCGGACGGTGACCGTTGATCCGGGATTCATTGCTCCCTTACGGGGTGATTGTTCGTGCGAACCTTCCGGCGTAGAGGTTGTGGATGTTTCGGACGATAAAGCGGACCTGCCGGACTCGAACTCGCGTTTGATCTCGGCAGCGGATTTCTGCTGCTCACGGACCTCGCGAATGGTGTTCTCTACAAGAGCGTTTGCCTTACGCAGGATCTCGCGTGCTTCTTCGCGGGCATCTTCCACCACACTGCTACGTTTCTGTTTCACAGCTGCGAGACGTTCTTCGTAGTCTTTGCGAATGCGTTCGGCCTTTGCGTGTTCTTCGGCAGCTGCGCGATGGGCAGCCTCTGCCTCGCTACGAAACTGCTGCATCGCGTTGATGCTCTTCTCAAGTTCGCCGTGACGGTCGCCAAGATAGCCGGTGGCACGTTCAATGACGATGTCGGGCAATCCAACGGCCTTTGCTAGATGAAACGCATAGGAGTTCCCCGGCACACCATACAGAAACCGGAACGTTGGTTGCATCTTTTGATCATCAAATTCCAACGATGCGTTAGTGATCGATGAACGCGTGAGAGCGTATTGTTTGAGCGAGGACTGGTGAGTGGTTACAACAAAACATGCACCACGCTCAATGAGGGAGTCGAGGATCCCGGCAGCCAAGGCGCCCCCTTCCGCCGGATCAGTACCGGCACAGATCTCATCGATCAGGACAAGGGCGTTACCGTCGCAATGTGAGAGTACATCGCGAAGTCGGATGATCTGTGATGAGAAGGTAGAGAGGTTCGACTCGATGCTCTGATGGTCGCCAATGGCCGTGGTGATTCTGCGAGGTCGCATCGAACACATGCCTAGAGGAAAGATGCCGCTCATTGCCATCGACATTGTGAGTCCGATGGCTTTCATCGCAACGGTCTTCCCACCAGCATTGGGTCCGGAGATAAGGATGCCGCGGGTTGTTGCATCAAACCGCACACTTAGAGGTATCACCACATCGCGCGTGCGTTTCGCGTTGATGGCAAGAATGGGGTGATACACATTCGTCAGCTCAATCTCTTCATCATCGACGATCACAGGCTTGATGCCGCCATGGTCTAGGGCGAAACGGGCGCGTGCTAGGATTGTATCGAGTTCCGTTAGGACCGCCACAGCCGACTCAATACCATACGACACAGCACCAACCTCACTCGTGATGGTGGTGAGGATGCGAATGATCTCTCGCTGTTCACGTCCGTTGAGAATGGCGAGATCGTTATTCATCTCGTAGGTTTCGGCGGGCTCCATAAACACGGTCTGACCCGATGCCGATACGCCGTGGATGATGCCTTCTACGCTGCGTTTTGTTTCAACGCGCAACGGTAGAACGAATCGTCCGTCGCGCTGTGTGATGAAATCCTCCTGCAGCAGCTCTTCTTCACCGAACTTCTTCAGCATACGCTGAAGTCTGAGTCGCAGCCGGGCACTGAGCTCATGGATCTCTCGGCGGATGTTTAGCAGTTCTCTGCTTGCATTATCTCGAACGTTGCCGGTATCATCGATGGCGTCGGTGATATGTTTTTCAAGGACACGATCTTCGACAAGGGGCTCACAGAACGCAAGCACCTGCTCGCAGCGGGCGTGACGTTCTCGGAAGTACGACTTCAAGTTCCGTGATGTCTGGAGAGCCTCCAGTACCTTAAGCATGTCCGGCGCGGAGAGGAAGTTACCCTCGATGCGGGTGCGAGACAGGAGCCCCCTTACATCCGACATGCGACCGAACGGGATGGTTTCTCCCATTGCGATCATATCAAGGATCTCACCAACGCGATCGAGGTCGGCCCGCAGTATCTCTGCATCCATTGAAGGACGCAGTTGCAACATCCGCTCTGATCCCGCATCAGACACACAATTACGAGCGATCGCCTCGAGTACGCGCGGAAACTCTAGTTCTTCGAGAGCCGTTTCCAGCAGTTCACGTTCCGATGTGATCATCTTCAGGTACCGCTCAAAAGCTGTTTGGCAATGGCTTGGATCAACGATCCATCAGCCTTGCCTTTCAGCGCCTTTGTTGCCGCGCCCATGAGCTTTCCGAAGTCACTTTGTTGTGTTGCACCGATCGAAGCAGCGAGCTCTTTCACCGCAGCACGCACTTCATCCTCCGACATCTGTGCCGGAAGGAACTCCATGATAATCGCAAGCTCTGTGCGTTCCGTATTCGCACGGTCCGTATATCCAACCGCTTCGAATTGTTCAATGGAATCCTTGCGCTTCTTGGCCGCCGAATTCAAGATCTTGAACTCATCATCCGGCGTCATTTCGCGTCCAATGCCGCTCTTTTCAAACTCAAGGATTCCCGCTCGCAACGAGCGAAGTGTTTCCAGGCGAATCTTGTCGCCAGATTTCATGGCAGTCTTGATCTGCTCAACGATGTTTTCTGTAAGTGTCATGTGGGGAAATTACGGAGTTACGAGGTTACGGGGTTACGTCGAGCTTCAGGAGTTCGGCCCCGAGATCTCGAAGTCCTTGAACAATGCGACGTGTTTGTTTTTCACTCGGGCGTTTGAGACCGAGTACATATTGTGCCAATAGACTTTCGTTCATTCCGATACGACGGGCAAAGGCGCTTGAGTTGATCACGTTGTAGAAAGCGAACAATTGCGTCAATTCTAGTTGAAGTCCGATCTGTTGTGGTTTGATCACGCGTGGCTCTTCACTGAAATACAGCTCGAGTGCCTCAACTGCATTCTTGCGTAGGGATAACACATCATCTGCGGCCGTATAGACAGCATATTCCTCGCAAAACCCCGAATATCCCGTGTTTGTTCTCTCAACGATAAACGTGTAAGGTTTCATGCATCACCCTTTGTCACAATGTTGGCATCTTTTAGAATACGTTGTAAGAGACCTTTGCCAATCTCACGTTTTCCGTGTCGGGGAAGGACGATCTGACCGTTCTTGGTCGGATGACGCAGCTTCATGTGTCCCCCCGTATGTCGCACCTCATACCAACCATCACGCAGCAAGATTCGTAATACATCGTTGAAGGACATGACCGACTTACAAAGGTAATACATTCTTTACCTGTTCACAACTGCTTCTTTGAACTAGTATAGAGTGTATTGGGAGGGTCGAAACGTGACGTGTACGTATCTTGCGCTATGATTAAAGCCGTTGTATTCGACCTCGACAACACGCTTGTGGACTTCATGGCCATGAAACGTCAGGCTGTGGATGCTGCGATCGGCGCCATGATGGATGCCGGCCTGAACCTGACGTATGATCAGGTGAAGGAGCATATCGACAGCATTTACAAGGAGTTAGGGATTGAGTACCAACAGGTCTTCGACCGACTCCTTACGGACGTGTTAGGTCACGTAGATCCGCGTATCATTTCTGCCGGCATCATCGCCTACCGCAGAGCACGCGAAGCAGCACTCAAGCCGTATCCGCATGTAACGGCAACTCTTATGCAGCTCAATCGGAGAGGGATCAAGCTTGGCATCCTCAGTGATGCACCTACACGCGAAGCATGGCTTCGACTGTGCTTTATTAACTACCACCATTTCTTCGATGTGGTTGTGACCTTTGACGATACAGGCGAGCGCAAGCCAAGCCCCCTACCATTCAAGACCGTACTGAGCAGATTGGATGTAGCCCCGGAAAATGCCATCATGGTTGGTGACTGGGCAGAACGCGATATGCTCGGTGCACGAAATGCCGGGATGAAGACTGCCTTTGCGCAATACGGTGATTCTTTTGGAAACCAAGACCTCAAGGATGTGGACTATGTCCTCGAGGATATCAAACAGCTCCTCGATATCGTTGCATGATCCTCCCCGTCTACACATATAACCACCCCGTCCTCAAACAACGAACCATCGAGATCCCCGATCTGAGTGATGAACTCAACGCGTTGATCGATGATATGTTTGCAACGATGTACAATGCCAACGGCATCGGCCTTGCAGCAAATCAAGTTGGTAAGGGGCTCTCCCTTACCGTTATCGATATCTCCGATGTTGAAGAAGACGATGACGCAGAAGGTCCACTCGTTCTTATCAATCCAGTAATCGAAGCCTTCTCTGATAACGAAGAGGAATTCGAAGAAGGCTGCCTAAGTCTTCCGGACTTTCGGGATGTTGTGATCCGTCCAAGCGAGATTCAAGTCCGCTTCCTGGACCGTCACATGAAGGAACAACGAATGGAAGTAGGCGGACTCCTCTCACGCGTAATGCAACATGAGATCGACCATCTCAACGGCATCTACTTCTACGAACGCCTCTCTCCTATCAGACGCACTCTAGCCCAAGGCAAACTCAAACGTATTGCAAGGGGCGATATAGAGCCGGAATATGAAATCTTTCGATTGTGACGGTATGACGATATGACGATTATGACCATTATGACAGTATGACACGATTACGTCATAACGTCATAATGTCATAACGTCATAATCTCATAACGTCATAACGTCATAACGTAATGATGTCATACTTCAAAGGGGTCTTTCCCCGTTATCTCCGCCCACATCCCGTCCGGCGCTAGATCAACTCCGCATGGCCACGTAACGGCCCCGTGCTCTATGAAGACACGAGCGAACTCGTCATCATCACGCAACGCTTCAAAGACTCCGGCATCGCTGCTGTAGATCAGCTCTTGCAGATCGACTGATCCCGTTGTTCCGTCCCGGAACTCTACTTCCAATGTTCTGCCCATGAGCGGTCGGACACCGGTTACGATCCATGGTTCTACCGTATACATTGTATGACCTTACGTTAGAGGAGGAATGCGCTTTGGATTCTCATGCCTTCGGCATAGATCCCAGTTCTCCCTCAATTCCTCTCGGTGGAGCTCTATCCATTCCCTGACTAACTTCGTCACTCGAGGTGGTAACGCACCGGCGGATATCTCTGCCGACTCTATCATGATCGAAGCTGAATGTTCGCCATAAAACGCATGGATGTGCGGCGCGTTATGGTCTTCCCAAAACATCGTGATCACGATTCCGAAAAATACTGAAATGGTAGGCACTTTGATCACTCAGAACGTGTGAAAATGGGTCAACACGTCTTTGTGCTTTCAGGCCGTATGTTCGTGACATCGGTCACCACAAATAAGGGGTATACAATGCTTACAGGTATTCGCCTCGTCCTCCTTATCGTTCTTGCTACTGCATCATGTATTGACGTGTTGGCGCAACGATTTACCGTTTACAAGGACTCTACCTTGTGTACGCGCAGTGGATTCTCCTCCGTGATCAGATCAGAAGACGGACCTGAGTTCTATGCTTACGCGCAGTACGACCTTTCTGCTCCTGTATCTGTACATAGATTTTTACGAACACCTGACTCTCTCACCTGTTCATCCATCACGGGTGCAGGAGCTGTGTTACCAACTACAAGAATGGGGTATGCACAGACGCTTATACTACGAGACACTATGTATCTCGCTTCGCGCCAAGCAACGTACTTGTCAAGCGCCTGGGGTATGTGGGAGAGCGAGGGCATACAGAGAGGCAGTCGGGAAATGATTATATCATCGCTGAATCCATTGCCGAACGGGCAGATTCTTGCAACTGCTTTTAGCTACATCGTACTACATCGGGATACATCAAACGGAACCATAGGGACATTAATCGACTCAGCAAAGGTCCACCTTGGCTACCTCAATGGTTTGATGTTTAACGAGATAGAGACCGAAGCAGAACTTGGAAGCTCTGATATGTACATGCCTGGTGCAACCATGCCTGATGGAACGACCTACCTCAGTACGTATCGTGGCTCTGCTAATCAATCACTGATGTTTGAAGTGGAATCTGATGGCGATGTACACACTATTCCGCCCCCTGCCGGACTCACCTCCGGATACCAATCACCGGTTATCGTCCGAGTTGGTCAACACGTGGTATACGTATTCTATGGTGCTACGCAAATGGAGGGAGTATTTAACCCAGCCTGTTACGTACGATATGATCGCCGAACCCAAACGTCTACGCGACACATCATTGATAGCCGATCCGCTCGTGGTGGATGGAGTGGCGACACCCTTGCTTTGGTTGTAGGCGATGGCACAGTCCACGTAGTCCGCGAGAATTCCGTGTCCACCTATCGCATTATGGACCAGATCACTGATCTACCATGGGTTCCAAGTTTCTATTCCGTGCATCGCACATCATCCACAGAATGGCTCATAGGCTCAAATAGCGGGGTCTTCTTCTTTGAGTTCGATGCAACTACCTCTGTTGATGACAACACACTAACACTGCATACCGAACGCTTCGCTACAACCTCGAGAAGCATCGATCTCACCAAACATGCCTCTACCTCAGATACACCTTCTTGGACCGTACTCGACGCCCTCGGTCGCATATGTAAGGAAGGCACCGGAACAACGGTATCACTTCCCCAACCCCCAGGACTGTACATTCTAAAGTTCGATACGGGGCTTATCACCATTCTTGCGATGTAGCATGTAGAGCTCGGAGTTCCACAATGTCCTTTTCACGATCTTTGTGCCTCCACAGAGAAAGAGAACGTAACACCGTATCTCCGTATCTCCGTATCTCCGTAACTCCGTAACTCTGTAACTATGAAGAACTTCGTCTCAAATCAATGGCTTCCATCCTCTACCGGACGCACATTCAACAACCTGAATCCGGCCGACGCCACAGATGTGATCGGGGCGTTTCCGCTTTCGTCGGCTGATGATGTTGCAGCTGCAGTTGATGCTGCTTCTGTTGCCTACAAGCAGTGGCGCCTTCTTCCGGCACCGAAACGCGGAGATATTCTACGTGTTGCAGGCGACATCTTCACGCGCAGGAAAGATGAACTTGCTGCGATCATGACGCGGGAAATGGGAAAAACGCTCGCTGAAACGAAGGGTGATATCCAAGAGGCGATCGACACGTGTTACTACGCCGCTACGGAAACAAGGAGGTTGTTTGGCTACAACGCCCCCTCCGAGATGAATAACAAGATGAACATGTCCTTCCGTATGCCGATCGGTGTCTGCGGGATCATCACTGCATGGAACTTCCCTATCGCCGTTCCGTCGTGGAAGATCATTCCGGCATTGGCCTGCGGGAATACGGTGGTGTTTAAACCTAGCGATGATTCACCACACAGCGCGAACATCTTTGCGGAGATCTTGCAAGAAGCCGGACTCCCCGCCGGTGTGTTCAATGTGATCCATGGAAATGGAGAAGCCGGCTCTGCTATTGTTGAACATCCGGACGTACGTGTGGTGGGCTTTACAGGCTCAACAACAACGGGCAATGCCATCGCTGCTCGATGTGGTGCTCTCAACAAAAAGGTCTCGCTTGAAATGGGCGGGAAGAATGCCCAGATCGTGATGCCGGATGCCGATATGGACCTCGCTCTCCACGGCGTGCTTTGGGGTGCGTTTGGAACAACAGGTCAACGCTGCACAGCAACATCCCGACTCATCCTGCACGAAGCCATCCACGATATATTCATCGCTGAACTAGTGAAACAATCATCCGAGTTGATCCTTGGTAACGGTCTCTCCAATGCCGATGCTCAGGTGGGACCTGTGATCAACCAACGTCAGCTCGATAAAATCCTGTCCTACATCGAGATCGGTAAGGGAGAAGCCACGTGCGTACTTGGCGGCGAACGTGATGTTGACGGATCAAAGGCAAACGGCTTCTTCGTGAAACCAACCATCTTCACCGATGTGGAACGCACAGATCGCATCTTCCAAGAAGAGATCTTCGGTCCTGTCCTGAGTGTTGCAAAAGCCACGTCGTTCGAACACGCCCTCGAACTTGCAAACGACTCTGCCTACGGTCTCTCCTCTAGCATCTACACACGCGATGTGAACGCTGCCTTCACCGCCATCCGTGATATCGAGGCCGGTATTACCTATATCAACGCACCAACAATCGGTGCAGAAGCACACATGCCGTTCGGTGGCATCAAGGGCACAGGTAATGGACATCGTGAAGGGGGCTGGACAGTGTTCGACATCTTCACGGAATGGAAAACGGTCTACGTTGACTTCAGCGGAAAGCTGCAACGTGCGCAGATCGATAACTATTGATAGTTACTCAGTTACACAGTTACGGAGTTACCATGGTGACTAGAGTACCTATGGTAACTATCGTCATTCTTGTTACTCTCGTAACCATTGCCTCACCTGTGCTGGCCCAAGAAGATATCCTTCGTCCGAGCGGAAAGGGTAGGTCTGCGGATAAGGTCCCATCTTCAGGCGACACATCTGCAACCACTCAACCACGCGGTAAAGCGAGCTCGAAACCAATTGTCATCCGCATAGGTTTTGAAGGCGGCATCAATCACAATAGTACATCGCACGACGTAACTGGGACACTCGCTACATCACCCTACATGGTGTATGAGAGTGGCAGTGGTGTATCGCCCATTGCCGGACTCTATGCCGAGATAGAAGTAACTCGCACGATCTCGATTGGACTACGAATACTCTATGATGCTAAGGTGTTCAGCGGACAAAAAGACGATGTGATCGAAGACTGCCCCGTGCGTGATCTACTCTCCGGATACGTCATCGGCTATACGTTTGCGTCACTTTCCTCGGCATATGAAACGTCGGTATCATATATCACCGTTTCACCGGTTGTTCGTTGGAGCCCCTTTGCCCGACTCTTTATCCAGTTCGGACCCGTTCTGCAGGTAGGCTTAGGCAACAACTCCACTACCCTCACAGAAACGATGGACGATGGCGAGTTTTGCCGGTTCACTGATGGAACAGTCACAAGCCAAACACGGACAGAGAAGAGTACAAGCCCCGTAGATCCTACGGCTCGATTTGGAATAGACCTTGCTCTGGGTTATCAGATCCCTTTGACCTCGTGGCTGGATCTGGTTCCACGCATAGGTTATCAGTGGATGTTCACCCCTTACACCAATACCGGCACGGGTCTCGATGATTCCAGCCAGTATAGTGCCGGACTTGTTACGTACACTATATCACCTGGTGTATTACAAAGCCTTCAAGCCACTCTCTCTCTTTGGTTTGTGTTGTAGATTGCGCCTTCTCTTGTCTACCAATGTCTTGGAGGGATCCGTGAATACTGGTTCGTGGTTCATGATCATGTTCGTTGTTGGATGTGTCGGCATTGCGGCACAAGAAGACGTACTTCGGCCCAATGGAAGGCCGGGTGATGCTTCTTCGTCATCCGGCAGGTCAAAAAAAGGTAAGGGGCTTACCTGGCGCCTCGGTCTCGAAGCCGGTATCAATTATTCGATGGCCTCACGAGATATCACGGGTCCAATTGAAACGTCTCCCCTTCTTGCCTTCTCAACCGGATCAGGAATCTCACCATTGTTCGGCATCTATGCCGAGGTGGAACTGACTCCGTCCATCGCCATCGGTACACGAGTGTTGTATGATATGAAGTCGTTTGGAAACACGAAGACGGACGCCACGCTCGACTGCATCATACTTGATGAATATGGCGTTGTTGTTAACGCGTCCACTGCAAATCTTAATGCAGAATACACACAGACCGTCAACTACGTGACGATCAATCCTTTAATCCGCTGGTCGGTAGCTGATCGGTTCTTTGTTCACCTGGGACCTGTTCTACAATTTGCCACATCGGATATCGAAACCAAGATCGTTCAGACCATGGATGATGGCGAGATCTGTCGATTCAATTTCGGCACCCCCGATTCCTCTACAACGTTTACATCGACGGGTACGGATCCGGCAGACCCATCATTCCGCGTTGGACTCGATCTTGGTTTGGGATATCGAATTCCTCTTACGAAGACCATTGATCTTGTTCCCCGCGTTGGCTACCAATTCATGTTTACGCCATACGGCAAAGAGGAGGCAGGCATAGACGCGTCCAATGCCATCATGAGTCCACCCGAGCGCACGTACACTGCTACTGCGCCCACGCTACACAGCCTTCAGGCATCTCTCTCACTTTGGTTTTCGCTGTAAGAAAGGAGCACGTAATGGTATCACGCATTCTGCCTGTCCTGCTCCTGATTGCCTGCACAATGGCATCGGCGCAGAACGTTCGGATTGAACCACTCGACAACAACACGTCAAAGGACGACTTTGCACCGGCCTACACAAATCATGGCAGGGTTATCATCTTTACCTCAGACGAAGGGGGCGATGGACAGCGCCTGCGAACCATGGAACGCACCAGCGGCGGTTGGACAGCTTCTACGGAGCTCCTTGGTGATGTGAACGACGCAACCCATAGCGGCTCGGGCACACTCACACCGGACGGCCAGTCCATCGTCTTTGCTTCGTATGAAAACGATGTGGACGGACGTGGGCGCACAGACCTGTACTCGGCACGCAAGGTCAACGGCAAATGGACGGAAGTAACCAATCTCGGTACTTCAATCAACTCCGATTTCTACGACGCACATCCGTCCATCACCTCCGATGGCCGCACGCTCTACTTTGTCTCCGACCGTCCCGGCGGCAATGGTGAAACCGACATCTATGTTGCTACGTGGGGTGGATCATCGTGGAGTGCTGCTAAGCCCCTTGCTGGGATCAATACAGCAAAGAGTGAGATGTCTCCTGTGATTGCTTCGGACGGTAAGACAATCTATTTCTCCAGCGACCGTGCAGGTGGTGCCGGGGGCTTTGACATCTATGTTGCTAAAATCTCGGGCTCGGCGGTAACAGATATCCGCAGACTTGCCGATCCAGTGAATACAGCCGCTGATGAGATGTTCTATTCTGCACTTCCTAATTCAGATCAGGCACTTCTCAGCAGAACAACGTCCAATGGTGATTATGATAACTACACCGTTACGCCTAACCCGTTCCCATCGGAACCTGTTACCTTAGTAGAGGGTATTGTTTCCGATGCAACATCAAAGGTTGCCATCGGATCCACGATCACCGTAACGGATCTTGCAACAGGAAAGAAGATCGCCTCGCTTCGCAGTGATGATCAATCCGGTCAATACTACGTTACGCTCACTCCGGGACGGATCTATTCCATCACGGCCAGTGCCCCGGGCTACGTCTTCCACACTGAACGCTACGAAGTTCCACCAGGTGCAAAGGGAACAACCGTCAAGAAGGATATCGATCTCTCGCCACTTACAAAAGGTGGAGACCGACTCTTAGTGTTCTTTGATTACGACAAGTCAGAACTCAAAAGCGAATCAACTCCCGAGCTGGAACGCGTTATCGAACTCCTACGCGAGAACCCAAACATCCGCCTGCGGTTTGATGGACACACGGACGATCAGGGCTCGGATGAATACAACGACGGCCTTTCACTCCGCAGAGCACAGTCAGTTCTGGACTATGTTGTTGCAGGGGGCGTGCCAGCAACCCGCCTCGAAGCAAAGGGATTCGGCAAACGTCAACCCGCAGTGCAAGGTGCAACCGATGAAGCACGCGCCGCAAACCGCCGCGTCGAAATGAAAGTCGTAGAGTAGGGTCGAGGCCCCGCCTCGACCGAATGCGAGTATTGAATAGTCGAGGCCCCGCCTCGACCGAATGCGAGTATTGAATAGTCGAGGCCCCGCCTCGACCGAATAGCGAATTCAGAATGAAATGAAAACGTTTTATGATGCGCAGTGGCAGCGACTTCTTACGGAGGTTGGGACACTGCGCATCTCTGTTTTGAGTTTACATGTTCATGAGATGCGAGTAGCCACGAAGAAGGTGATGGCGGTGATGAGGTCATTGGGCCAGAAGGAGACCATGGAGGCGCTACGGCCGCTGTATCACGTGTGTGGACGAGTTCGAGAACCGGAAATCATGATGGCGATCATGACGGCTGTTTCCAAGCAAATCGGGGGTGATGTATCGCCCATCCTACGTCGGTTACGGGCGATACGCGCCTCGTCTATTCGTGCACTCAAGCATGAACTCACTATACTGGATGATGCTGCATTGGCTACTATTCAGTCGGCCGCTGAGCATGTACTTCTTAGTATGACAGAGACCACCATGGAGCGTGCGCGGGAGCACTACATCAAGGGTCGGTACAAACATGTTTGTAAAATCAGCAGAGACCTCGACGATATGGACATCCTTCATAGGATTCGTAGAGATCTAAAAGATATCACCTATCTGTTGGCCCTTACTCCATCACTCGACAGGGCGCAGTTGCGAAGGCGCTCACTTGTGCAAGACGTTGAGTCCTTTCTTGGTGCGATCCATGATCATGCCATTACTCGGGTATGGATCGGCGACCTTCCGAACGGAACCGTCAACGAAGATACGCGACACACCTTTCGCCTTCATCTCAAGAACATGATCAGAACCGATGTACGCTCGGCACGTACAACGGTAGCTTCATTGTGCCGGGATTGGTAGATTGAACCATGCAGATCGTCTACGATGACTCTACCTTCTGGATTGCCTATGGTGTTTCAAACGCCGGAGGGGCCATCCTCGCACTTACCGCAGCAAGGTGGCCAAAGGTCTCTCGCTACCTTTTTACTGCTCTCTTTGGCTGGGCCTGTTGGTTCAACATCTCAACAGCTCTCGATACGCCGGAGGTGTATGCAGACTACGCCTATTTTGCCGTATTCCCCTTCCTCGTAGACTTCATCGACGGATGGTTCGCGAGTAATACACTTACAGTCATCATCCCAGTAGCAATCGGTCAAGGCCTTATCGCCATCGGTATGATGCTCGGCGGCAGATGGCAACGATTCGCAGCCATCGGTGCTATGACCTTCTTCGTTGCTGTGATGCCACTCGGCATCGGCTCTGCCTTTCCTGCTACGTTGCTAATGGGAATCGGTGCGTATTTCTTGATGAAGGATGCGGCTACTCAACGTACTCCAATCGCGCAGTGAAGTGTCGCAGATATTCGGCTTCATACGTAAGCTTCATCCCGCGTAGTGATTCGCGCTGGTTGTAAACGTTGATGATCACTTCTGAGCAGTAGTCGATGTGACTTTGCGTATAGACCCGACGTGGAATTGCGAGCCTCACCAGCTCCATATCCGGTCCTACGTGTTCGCCTTGCTCGTTTGTGGTGCCAAACATGAGCGATCCAATTTCTACGCCACGGATGCCCCCTTCGAGATAGATGGCGCAGCTAATGGCTTGACCGGGGAATTGCGACGGAGGGATGTGGGGTGCAAATCGTTTCGCATCTAGGTAGACGGCGTGACCTCCCGTTGGCTCAAGGATGGGAACGCCGGCAGCACGGAGCTTGTCGCCAAAATATTCCACGCTCCGCAGTCTGTACCGTAAGTAGTCTTCTTCAAGTACCTCTTCTAACCCTTGCGCCATCGCCTCGAGGTCTCTGCGTGCAAGTCCGCCATAGGTAGGAAATCCTTCGGTCACGATCAGAACGGTACGAGCACGCTCTGCCAAGGCACCGTCATGCATGGCAAGGAAGCCGCCGGTATTCACCATGCCGTCCTTCTTTGCACTCATCGTTGCACCGTCTGCAAGCGAGAACATCTCGTGAGCGATATCACGAACCGACACATTCTCGTATCCAGGTTCGCGCATCTTGATGAACATGGCGTTCTCTGCAAATCTGCATGCGTCAAGGAAGAGCGGGAGTTTGTAGGTATCACACACCGCACGTACGGCCTTGATATTGGCCATGGAAACGGGTTGTCCACCACCTGAATTGTTCGTGACAGTTACCATCACAAGCGGGACGTTTTCTACTCCAACACGTTCAATGAGTGCAACAAGGGCATCTATGTCCATGTTGCCTTTGAAATCAGCACGAACCGATGGCTGCTTCCCCACAGCATTCAGAAGGTCAACCGCAACTGCACCTGAATATTCGATGTTCGCTCGAGTGGTATCGAAGTGTGTGTTGTTGGGTATCACCTTACCCGCGCCTCCAACGAGTGAGAAGAGGATCTTTTCCGCGGCACGACCTTGGTGCGTTGGGATGATGTGTGTGAAACCGGTTAGAGCGCGCAACACGTTTTCAAAACGGTAATACGAACGTGAGCCTGCATACGCTTCGTCGCCATTCATAATGCCCGACCACTGCAATGCACTCATCGCCGTTGTACCAGAGTCCGTTAGGAGATCAATGAGCACGTCATCTGCATGGAGAAGGAATGGATTATAGGCTGCGTTCTTGAGCATCTCAACACGTTGTTCACGCGTTGTAAAGCGGATCGGCTCTACGCTTTTGATCTTGAAGGGTTCAATGATGGTCATTGGAGGGGGCTGAATCGTGCTTGGAAGAATCGGAGGTAGCGTGGTTCGTAAGTCATCTCCAGACCGGGGATGGAATCGCGACGGTCAAACAGGTCCATCACAACCTCAGCTGTTACGTCGAGGTGGGCCTGGGTGTAGACGCGACGTGGGATGGTAAGCCGTACAAGTTCGAGTTTGGGATACCGCTGGGCCCCAGTGTTCGGGTCGCGTCCGGCGGAAACGATTCCCCGCTCCATGGCCCGTATGCCCCCTTCGATATACAACTGAGCAGCAAGCATCTGTGCAGGGAATTGATCCTGCGTGAGATGCGGCAAAAATCGTTTTGCATCGAGGTAGATGGCATGACCACCAATTGGTAGGACGATGGGAATACCTGCTTGAATGAGTTGGTCTCCGAGGTACTCCACCTGACCCACCCGTGCACGGATATGGTCGTCCTGCACAGCCTCGTGAATTCCGATGGCCATCGCCTCCATATCACGTCCGGCAAGACCACCATAGGTATGCATGCCCTCATACACCACAACAAGCGTGCGAGCTTCGTTATAAATCCACTCATCACGCATGGCAAGGAAACCGCCGATGTTCACGAGTAGATCTTTCTTCCCGCTCATTGTTGCAGCATCACTGAGAGAACAGATCTCCAGCAGAATACTAGCAACAGATCTTTCTGCATACCCTTCCTCGCGGGCCTTGATAAACCATGCATTCTCAACGGCGCGGGTGGCATCCAGGACAACACGGATCTTATGTGCTGCGGTGAGTTCCCGCACTGCACGAAGGTTGGCCATACTGATTGGCTGGCCCCCTGCCATGTTCACCGTGGCACCGATGGTAACGTAGGGTATGCGATCTGCACCAACGCGTTCAATCAACGACTGAAGTTTTGTCAGATCCACATTGCCCTTAAAGGCAAATGTGGATGTTGGGTCATGAGCTTCATCAACAATGATGTCTTCAAATGAAGCACCAGCAAGTTCCTGGTGGAGTCTTGTGGTTGTGAAATACATGTTCCCCGGAACTACATCACCCGGCTTGATGAGGATTTTCGAGATAAGATGCTCTGCACCTCTGCCTTGATGCGTTGGAATCACATAGGTGTAGCCGTAATGCTCACGAACCGCTTCCTCCAGATGATAGAAGTTCTCGGAACCGGAATAAGCCTCATCCCCCATCATCATACCCGCCCACTGACGATCACTCATGGCACTCGTTCCGGAGTCGGTGAGCAGATCGATGTAGACGTCAGCAGAACGCAGCAAGAAGGTATTGTATCCCGCCTCTTCAATAGCACGCAGACGTTGTTCGCGTGTTGTCATCACAAGGGGCTCAACCATCTTGATCTTATACGGTTCGGCCCAACTGCGTTTCTTGCGCTCCATGTCCTGACTCCAAACGGTGGTGATCGAAAGAACAATCACAAATTTCGGACATATGAGTCCTATTTCCAAGCCCGGTCGCGCTTAGCGTATATGACCAACAGGCAACGTCACCACTTCTCCTGCTGCATGGATCGATATGTACAGGGGCTGAGTAGCAATGTTCTGAACATCCAACCGAAGATCATACTTGCCGGTATCGAACGGACCTCTACGGTATTCGGCAAGGATCTCGCCTCCGATGGTGTGGATGATGGCATAGATGTCGGTTCTGTCTGCAAGCGAAAAGGCAACGGTGATGTGAGTTGATGTCTGACCAGCGATCCGTGCTGAAAGCGCAGTTTGCGACCGTACAACAACATCGTCTGTAATTGTTGTTGGTGTTCTGATCAACGATACATCATAGATCGTAGCATTGGTGGTACTCTGTGTTCCGTCATTGACCCAGAAGATGTTGGGCGCACTGCTTCGTATACCGCCAACGATGGAACCTATCTTCAGCGTGTCACCAGTCATTCGATGCAACAACACCACTCCATGCGATGTGATTGGCATACCCGGATCGATCATGAACTCTGCTCCTGCACCAAGGAGGTCGGGCATCGAGACAGTGAGTTTTGTTTCGCGTGTTGTACCGTCTGCATACGCCGACATCCTGCTGATGGTGCGCCTGAACGGTACACTGTCATTACGAGTGAGGGTTCCGGTGCCATCGATATCATACTGACTCATTCCGCCGAAGAAGACGGTATGCATCGCCCCCTCCGTAGAGTCGACCATTGGCAATACGGCACTGTGGTAGTGACTCAAATATTGACGAGCACCGTTACGAACAATGTATCCTGAATCATCAACATCCACTACCGTGAGATACGGACTGTCATCAGGTATCTGGAAGACTCCTGAAAACATTGTGTAGCCATACGTCCCGTCACGATTTACCATCGGAACAAAGTTGTAGTCACGGCGATGGAGCTCAACAGCGTTGGTATACGTTCGGTAGTCTGTGATACGAGCAACCGGACCCGAGGTATCGATCCTGTATAGTCGCACTTCATCGGTATACTTCTGTGTAAAAGACGGTCCATTCATGGGATTGTATCGACCGTCGAATCTTTGTCCCCCGGCAAGCACGAGCTCATCACCAAGCACGCCGAGTCCGCCACCAGTTACGGCAAGTCGGTCATCAACAACTCGTTTGAATGGGGCTTCTGTTAACGCCCCCTTTTCGATCTCTTGAACGAGTTTTGGCAGATCGACGATGATCATTGCATTGAAGGTTGCGTGATCCCCTGCTGTCCGAGAGTAACCATATCCGCCAACGACGTAGAGTTTGGTACCGATATGTTCAAACTCAACATTTGTTGAACTGAGCTGGTCTGCAAGATCCACCGGCAACGTACTTGTGGGTGCACTTTTCACTGATCCGCTGACGGGGTCAACTAGCCAAATTCGGTCATTACGTTCTGAAGCAAGAAACGACCTCGGTGGTTGGCGTTGATGTAATCCGTCAGTCCTACCACCAACGAAGATCCAGCGTCCAGAGAACTCGGCCGCTGCAAACGACTGCAAACCGGGCATCCCCATGATTGACCGTGACGTCAACTGCAAGGTCCACTGAGCCTGCGTTGTCATAATGGAGACCAGGAATACAAGTGACGTCATGAACCAACGCATACATACCTCAATGCAGATTTCGGGAATCGTGCATTCTATGAAGTTCTCGTCGGCTCAATGGTAACTAAGTCACGCTAGACCAGCGTGACTAGCTCTTGGCACTCACCAAGGCTACGCCGGCTACGATGAGGACCATGCCCAGCGCCGTGGTGAGGGTCACGCGTTCCTGTCCAATCACAAAGGTGAGGATAATGGTAACGAGGAATGTCAGTGCCGTATTGAGCGGTATGTAGACGCTCATTTTCGCAAAGGATAGGATAACACTCATCACGATGAAGGAGCCGAAGAGGATCACAGCGCCGATCATACCTTCAACAGTAAAGAGTGCAGTCGTGATCTCACGCAGTCCCATGGGCTTGCCATGTAGGGCACGCGTGAGCATGGCAATTCCGCCTACGCCAAGGATGGCTTGCAGTGTTGTAAGTGCAAGCAACTTGATCATTGTTTACCACCCGGTGAGAGACGCTGACGTTGCAGGGCTTCGAAGTACTGTCGAATGAGGTTTTCGTAGTCCTTGGAGTAGCCCTGATGAAGCTGCTGCATCATTGTGCGCATGGACTGACGTTGCTGCTCGGGTAGATCGATGGCGCCTGGGGAACGACGTGTGACGTCTTGACCGCTGTTGGACTCTCTGGACTTCTCGTAGTCACGATCGTTCATCGAACGAGATGCATCGAGCAAACGAGAGAGGATTCGGTCTTGACGCTGACGTGTTTCAGGAGTGATGGTGCCGGACTGCATGTCGGACATCACTTCTTGCATGTCTTGTGCTATCTGATTGAGGTCACCAAGCTGCTTCTTATCTCCCACAATCTTCTTGCGCTCTTGCTCTAGCTCCTGCAGTGCTTTAAGTGCTCTACCCTGTTGTCCGGCAAGCCGCCCAAGTTCACCTTTTTGTTTCTCGTCCATCTGCTGTCCACCCTGACCCACACGATTCATGCCTTCGCCGATGGATTGCTGTTGATCTGCCAGTTGTTGGAGTCGTTGGAAGGGGCTCATCCCTCGTCCTTCGCCTTGACCCGGCATCTGGCCTTGTCCGCCCTGACCAGCCCCTTCCCCCTGCATCATTGATGAAAGGGACTCGCTCATGCGGGAGGCAGCGCTGTTCATGGAGCTCATCGCTCCGGACTGACTTTGTTGCGCCTTCGATCCATTGCGGTCGGAAAGCGATTGCATGGCATCCTTCATTCCTTGCAATGCATCACCGAGATCTTGCGCCATTTCGGGTGAAACACTCGTCGACTTCTGACCGAGCTGCATCATATTGTTCGCAATGCTCTGCATGGCCTCTTGCAACTTCTGCTGCTTTTGCGCCATCTGCGGATATTGCGATGAATTAGGATCCATGTTCTTCATCTGCTCCCGCAAGGCCTCCTGTTGCTTGGATACATCGAGAAGATCGTTGATCCCCTTCTGCATCTGACGCATGGCTTCCTTTTGACTGTTGCGCTTCATTTCGCGCTTCATGTTCTTCATTTGCTGGGCAAATCGCTGAAGATTCTGTGAGGCTTGTTGTTGCTTCTGCGACGCTTCTTGCTTCTCGCCCTTCTCCATCTGGTCACTGGCCTGGTCCATCTTCTCCTGTGTGCCCTGCGGATCGAGATCCTTCTGAGCCTGCTCCATCTTCTCCTGCGGCATGTCTTGGCCTACTTCCTTCATGAGCTTCTCGAGCTCCTTGGCCTCTTCTGCTAAGCGCTTAAGATCTTCTTCGAGTCTTCGTTGCTCTTCTGCGAGCTTCTTGTTCTCTTCCTTGTTGTTCGGATTTGACTGTTCTGTGCGCTGCTGCAGTTCGTCTTGCTTGCGAGCAAGCTCTTCTGCACGCTTCTGCAATTCGTCAGTCTTCTGCTCTGCCTGCATGCGCTTTAACAGATTGAGCTGACGTTCCAGGTTCTTCTTGAATTCTTCCTCGTTGAACTTAAACTCCTTCATCATCTTTTGGAGTTCTTCGGGAGAAACTTGGTCCATGGCCTTCTTGAGCTGCTCCTGCATACGGGCGAGCTCGGGCGACTTCACTTCCTTCATGAGCTTCTGCAGCTCTTGATACTTCTTGAGGGTCTCCGGAGAAATGGCTTGGTTCTGTTGAAGATTTTCCGTCATCTCTTCCATTTTCTGCACAACCTGGTCCATGCGCTTCTGCAGCTCTTCTTGACGTTGCATCAGTTCTTCTGCCTTCTTCTTTTCGGACCACGATGCTTCTTGTTTCTGCTGCGACTGTTGCTTCTGCAACTCACGCTGTAGTTGTTCTGCTTCGCGTTTTACCTCTTCTGCTTCCTTGGCAAGGTTTTTCAGTTCGCGTTGTGCACTCTCCTGTGTTTTATCAGATTCAGCAAACACTTCGTCCAGTGACGGCATACGAACGGTCAGCGTAGCCGTACGCGCTGTTTTTGGTCCACCGAACTGATCGTTATCTGCAACCTCCAGATAGAACTCATAGGCATCTTCAGGCGTGATATCCACCTTGGCCATGTTCCACATATACGGCACATCCAGAACAGCCCCTTCCCCTGTAATGGGAATATCGAAGGATCGGAAATTCTTTTCAGGTTCTGCATACCGTGATGCTGTGAGACGGTAATACAGACGTAGTCTAGAGAATCCATAATCGTCGGCAATGGAGGCAACGATCGGCACCAAGGCCTCCTTATCGAGCTCAACGTTTTGCGTTGGTTCTAGTAAGGAGATCATTGGATAGGCATCGCTGAGAGCAACAATCCCGTACTTCACCGGCTCGGCATTAACCTGCCCGTTACGGTCGCGCAGTTCGATGTGATACGTTCCAGTACGTGCAACGGTAAATCTCCCCTTGGCAAGGGTGCCTCGCGATTCAAGCTTAACCACAGAAGTATCCGCGGATGATGAATCGCCGGACGTGGAGATGATCACGATTCGTGCTTCTGCAAGCTCCTTGTTGGCAACAATCGACACATCAACATTCGATCCCGTGAGTGCCGTGATATCCGCTTGTTGTTCACTGATATCCGTTGGTGGCATACGCGTGTACGAAGGGGGCAACACTCTTCCGGTAAGGGTTCTCACCAGTGGTCTGTCGATCACCGAGATCATGCCTGTATCAGTTCGAACACCATCTTCGAGCCACGCTGCTTCGGCATAGAACTGCACGGTCTGTGCGAGTCCCGGCAGCTGATAGTGATAGGTAGAGCCTGTATCTCTTCTGATCACAAACGGCTGGTATCTGTCCGAACCGGCCTCTCGTATGTGAACCGTGATCTCCGCCGGTGCAACACCCGTTGCCGTTACTTCGATCCGGGTAGCCGTCCCCCGCATCACCGATGTATTCTTCGGTGAGATCTTGAGTGTGAAGGGGGCTGGTGGTACATAGGACACGTTGTGATTCACGATCCTTGCCCACGCGGCACCCAGGATGCCGGGCGTAAGGGCCGTGATACCGACGAGGCCTACAATACTTGCAAGGCCAATAAGAGCAGCAAAACGTGGCCGACGCTTATCGATGATAACACCAAAGTCTTTGTTCTCAACCGACTGTGCAACAGATGTGAATGCCGCTGTTGCTAGGTCCGATTTCCCTGCGCCGTCATCCGTGAGCTGCAATACATTGCAAAGCATATCCCCAACGTCGGCGTATTCTTCACCAACTCGAAGGGATGTGTCCGTTGCCGATTCAAGGGGAAGGAGACCCAACATGCGCAATAGTCCCGGCGCTACCCAGTACCCAAGTGTACCAAGAGCAACGGCAACCATGGACCACCACAGAATTGTACGCACCTGCATTGAGCCATTAAGGATGGCTTCGGTGAGGAGGAAGATGAGGACCACGCCGGAAACAACGATTGAGGCATATCCTAGGCCACGCACTACAGCCCAAGCCTGCTCGGAGCGGGCGGTGGCGTGGAGTCGAGCTATAATCTGTTGTCTGGTCACGTGGTCTTATCTCGTCAATGCATAAACAACAATGTTCGTACCGATCTTTAGTGAAGCTTCGCGCTTCTCCGGAGGATCGTGGTGGACTTCGGGGTCTGCCCAGCCATCACTTGGGTTTGTTTCAACGGTGTAGAACACGCAGAGTTTTCCGTCAAGAAACAGTCCGAGACCTTCCGGTGGCTTGGCATCGTGTTCGTGGATCTTTGGTAGTCCGTTGGGAAAATCGAAATGACTGTGATAGATCGGGTGATCGAACGGTAGTTCTCTCAACTCTTGGTCTGGCAGGACGCGTTTGAGCTCCTTACGAACCGATGCATCCATTCCATAATCATCATCGATGTACAGGAAGCCACCGTTCTGCAGATAAGCTCGGAGATTTCGCACTTCATTTTCTGTCAGATTCACCGTTCCGTGACCGGTCATAAAGATGATCGGATAGAGAAAGAGATTGTCAGTTCCCAGATCAACAAATTCATATACGGCATCAACGAGGATGTTTGTGTGCGCACGTACATACCGGAGAAGATTAACCTCAGCGCTTGGGTCGTTGTACCAATCTCCCCCACCTGAATATTTCACTCGAGCAAGTTTTACTGCCGACTGCTGAGCATTTGGCTGCTGCACCGTACGTGGTTGAGTAGGTGCGGGCATACGTTGCGCAAAAGCAAGAACTGCTGCACAAAGAAGAACAAGGACTGATGTGATCAGGCGAATCGACACAACACAACCTTCTTTTGATCCTCAACGAACCACGGAATTCCGAACATTTCAATCTGGATCTCTTGCACAGAAAGTCCAGGGTGATTGGCAATTGCTTCGGCGATCTCCTCCGATAAATCCCCACCCTTTAGGAAGGCACAAACTGCATTGGGTTTCATCATCGGGTAGACCCAGTCCACTAAAAGATCAACCTTGGCAACAGCTCGCGATATGATAACGTCAAAGGCGTGCTGATAGTGCGGTTCCCCGGCAAGATCTTCTGCACGGGTGTTGAGGACCGTAATATCCTTGAGACCGGTGTGTTGGGCGAACATGTCCGTCATCGACGTCTTTTTACGAATAGAGTCCACGAGGAGCATCTTCAGATCCGGGCGGGCGATCTTAATTGGGATGCCGGGTAAGCCCCCTCCCGTACCAACATCCAAGACGCGGGCCTTTTGTGGAAAGGTAACATACTTGAGCAGTGTGAGTGAATGAAGGATATGGCGTTCCCAGACGTTTTCTTCGTCCTTACGGGATATCATGTTTACCTTCTTGTTCCAATACAACAACTCGTCGTGATACCTCTTTAGGGCATCTACCTGCGCCTTATCGATCACGATGTTGTTCGCACTGCACGTTGTCCAGAAATCTACGGGCGTCATAAACGCCCTCCGAATGAACCTATGCTCATAGCCGTTGCGTAGTTTTGCGTGTGATGACCATTCCCTTTTTTACCGTGATCATTTGCACCTACCAGCGTGCGCACCTGATCGAACGTGCGCTCACATCCCTCCAACAACAGGTGGAGGAAGATTGGGAGGCACTGGTGATCGATGACGGATCGACGGACGGAACGGACCATATCGTACAAAGGTACGGAGAGGCCGACCCACGAATACGGTATGTCACAAAAGACCATCAAGGATCTGCGTCGGCCCGAAATCACGGGATAGATCTTGCTAGGGGGCTTTTTGTGACCTTCCTTGATAGTGACGATGAATATGAGCGCGACCATCTCTCGTCTCGCAGGTCCATGCTCCTGGCCTATTCAATGGTACAACTCCTCCACGGTGGAGTTCGAGTAGTGGGAGACGAAATGGTGATCGATAAGGATGACCCTACAAAAAAGATTCATGTGAACGATTGTGTGGTTGGTGGAACCTTTGTGATCAGACGCGCTCTTTTTGACAAGGTGGGCGGTTTTGATGAAGTCCCCTATGCAGAAGACACACTGTTCTATGAGCGGTGTACTCGACGAGGCGTGGTGATCGCGCGGACGGATCATCCTACGTACATCTATTATCGCGACTCACCGGATACGCTGACAAGCACCTATGGCCAAACATGAATCGAGGGCGGCAAAGTCCGCGAGAATGAACCTGATCATTGACAAACTTCAGGCTGCATACACGGATGCTAAGGTTGGCCTCAACTTTACAACGCCGTTTGAACTTTTGATCGCCACCATCCTCTCGGCCCAGTGCACAGATGACCGGGTGAACATCGTTACTCAGAGCCTCTTTGTAAAGTATCGCTCACCACAGGACTACCTGCTTGTTCCTCAAGAAGAACTTGAAGGTGATATCCACTCTACGGGCTTCTATAGGAACAAGGCCAAGAGCATTCGGGGCTGTTGCCAGCGCCTTATTGACGAATTCAGTTGTACGGTGCCTACAAGTCTCGATGAGCTCATAACGCTTCCCGGGGTTGGAAGAAAGACCGCAAACTGTGTTCTGTCCAATTGCTTCAACATTCCCGGGATTACGGTTGATACCCATGTGACACGTATTATGAATCTTCTTGGCATGGTGGATACTACGGATGCCGTCAAGATCGAATACGCCCTGATGGAGCTTGTTCCAAAGGACCGTTGGAACGACATGAATCACGTCATCATCACGCATGGACGGAGAACGTGTATCGCTCGCCGGCCACAATGTGGAATATGCCCCATCAATGCACTTTGCCCTTCGGCACTCTAGCGTCACGTTTTTTCCCTCCCACGCCACATAGATGTACCTCCTATTCTCTATGTTCGCACACCTATGACACTTCTCGCTCGCCTATTCATTGCCACGTATGTCTTCCTCGGAATTCTGCCTGGATCTACCCCCCTCCTTGCTCAAAACGAGGTGGGCGTCGTAGCAGGAGGAGCGTACAACAACCACACGGCAGCGTTTGGGAAGCTTGGATCTTTTCCGTCATGTTGTCCGGAGTTTACCGGTGGCTCTGGGATGGGATTCTATGTAGGGGGCTGGTATGGTGTAGCCCTCAATGATCGATTCCGTTTGTTGGGTCGCCTGACGTACTCCACAGAAAACGGCGGTATGACCGATGATGAACAGTCGTTTGTTGCCGACCTGCGAGACACCGCCAAGGTCGTTGAAGCCACATTCACCCATCAACTCGATGCTACATTATCAAGCATCGGCATTGAACCCCTCGTGGCTTTTCGTGTGTTTGGCGGATTGGATCTCATGCTTGGGGCGCGTCTTGGTGTGACGCTTACGTCGTCCTTCCATCAGACCGAAACTCTCACGAAGCCCGAAGATTACGGCACCTACCTCGGTGATGACCGCGTTTGGGTCGATACCGAAGCTGATATACCCGATGCCACCAGCATTCGTGCAACACTCGTTGGCGGACTCCGATACGTTCTGCCCATCGGCCGTGGACGTTCTACATTCCTTGCTCCGGAATTCACCTACCACCTGCCCCTTACCGGAGTTGCTTCAAACGTTTCGTGGGATGTGGCCCAGATCCGATTTGGGATTGCCCTTGGCTGGCAGCTCAGTGCGCCGTCTTCGGCCGATACGTCGGTACAGGTGCCTGCCCAGCCCCCTACCTTTATTGCATCCCCTCCACCGGTGGTAGTAGTTCCGGCTCCGGTGGTTTCGGTGCTGGCAAGTGGGCTCATGCCGGACGGAACGGTGATTGCCGATCCCGTGATCCAGATCGAAGAAACACAGGTAACTACGCTACACCCATTGTTGGGTCACGTCTACTTTGACGAAGGGGCTAGCACCATCCCGCAGCGATACCTCAACGGCATCGAGAGGGCTCGGGCAGACACTATTGGGCTCAGCCCGATTGAAGCTGCCCACGGGGAACTAGCTATCATCGCCCAGAGACTCTCGTCCTCGCCACGAGCAACGATCAAAGTAACGGGGAATACCTCGGGCACACCGTTGGATAACGGACTCCCACTTGCACGTGCTCGAGCTGAAAGCGTCCGCGATAAGCTTGTGGAACTTGGGGTTGCACCATCTCGGATCACGGTACAGGCACGGGTTGTTCCCGTACAGGCTACAAAGGCCAGTGATCAAGAAATGGCTGTCCTGGCAGCGGAAGAGAACAGACGTGTGGAAATCACGTCAGATGATGCGGCTGTAAGCGGTCCGGTCTCGCTAGGGTCCATCGACGTATCAGTATCACCGTCAACCCTGCGTATCCAGACCGAGATATACGCTGCCGGCGGTGTACGTTCGGCGATATTCATGTTACGACAGGGCACGGAGACCATAGACATGGCGGATCATCGCACCCCGTTAACGGCTACTCGCGATGTGTCTCTGGAAACAGCAGATATCAGAAAACTCACGGGGAGTCCTTACATGGCCTCCATTAGTGTTACGGACAGTCTAGGAAAAACATCTGAAGCATTTGACACCATCGCAGTTCAACACCTTACCGTCTCCAAGAAGCGTGTGGAGAACCTTGGAGACGTTCAAGTTGAGAGATTTGAATTGGTCTTGTTTGATTTCAACGATGTGGCGATTAATGGAGACAATGCTCGTTTGCTCGACTATGTTCGCTCACGGATGAAGCCGGGTACACGGGTAAAGGTCATCGGCGCAACTGACGTGATGGGCTCAGACGAATACAATCGGGATCTCTCACTTCGCAGAGCCCGGGAGGTTGCCAGGATCCTGAACGTTCCGGAGGCTACTGTAGAGGGTATTGGAGAAGCAGATCCGAACTTCCCGAACGACCTTCCTGAGGGCCGAGCCTATAACCGAACGGTCATTATCGAGCTCGTTAGCCCCGTTCGTTGATCAGATGGGGATATCTAAGTCCTTGTAACCATTGGCTGGCCCTGCTGTTTGTGGTATCATTGTGCCTCGTTTCGGTAACGAGACGCATCATCTTGATAGCAGGGAGGTTCCATGAGAGTTCGTCAGGCGATAATCGCCGGTATACTGGCAGTTGTTAGTATCACCATTTGTAGTACAGCGTTGGCTCAGACGTTTGTTCCGATACGAACAGATACACGTCAGTACCCATCCATTTCCGCAAAGATCTATGCGTTAGATGCAACAGGGATGCCCCAGTCGCTCAGCGCAAATGATGTTGCAGTTACCGAGAACGGAACTCAAGCAACAGCCACCACCACGTGTGAACCATCGAATGCAGGGCGTAATCTCTCGCTCGTTGTTGCGATCGATGCGTCCGCGTCAACCTCATTGGGCAATCCATCGTCGATGGATCTGATGAAGAACGCCGCTCGCGGGGTAACGCAGCTCCTGACGGCCACGTCTGATGAGATCGGATTATTGACCATTGATGCACAGGCGAATCTCCTCTACGGGTTGTCTACAGATAGGGCCACATATACAAGCGTTGTAGATAACGTTCGTACATCTGCCGGCGTGAACTTCAACAATGGCTTGATGGATCAGCCCATGGGTGGACTCACACATCTGCAGAACGCTCGCAATAATCGTGCACTGCTCATCCTTACCGATGGAGCCCCCTCCTTTGATATCGTTGCGTCAATTGGCATCGCACGCACCTTTGGTATTCGAGTCTATGTAGTGTGTATGAACAATACGGCCTCGGATCAGCTGAAGCGCCTTGCTGATTCGAGTGGTGGTGCATGGGCAGACAACGTGTCGACTATTGAAGATGCAACGGCCTTTGCACGCGGATTTCTCGCCGATGCCAAGAACTTTCCGTCATGTAATGTTTCTTGGACGTCTACTACCTCTTGTGTTACCCTTCGGAAGGTGAACTTTACCGTTGGCACTACGAATCGTTCCCTCTCCTATACGCTACCAACAAGCGCTCTCGGCGTACTTGAGGCATCAACACTTGGTCTTCACTTTGGCCAGCCGTCTGCAGGCAACGTGGTTTCGCGAACAGTTTCGTTGTCGGCACGGAACGAAGATGTGATCATCACCAACATTACAATCAGTAACACACGTTTCTCATTGGTCTCATCACCAAGTCTGCCACTTACGATCAGACGTGGTCAGAGCCAACAACTCAACGTGCAATATTCTGCGTCATCAACTGATGGCCAATACGGCCAGATGTCGTTTACATCAGCCACATGTGACCTACCGATCATCTCGCTTCGCGGTGGTTCACCGTTTGTTGGAGCTGAGCTCCGTCTGGTGCGCCCAAATGGCGGAGAGAGCTTTGTTGCCGGTTCCGACACCATCATTGAGTGGACCAACGTTCTTCCTCAAGATGTTGTTCGTCTGGAATTCAGTTCCGATGGTGGAAATGTTTGGAAACCACTGGCAGAATCTGCCAATGGCCTCTCATACACATGGAAGCCAGGACCAACAGTCTCTGATAACTGCCGCATTCGCGTCTCGCGCACAGTTGTTGATCCCGACAACATAGTCGAACTCAAAGGGTCAGATCAACCGCTTTATGCTGCCGTCTTTACGGAAGACGGACAAAAGGTGATCACCGGAGGTCACGACGGAACGGTTCGACTTTGGAACGCCTTCAACGGTACACAAGACCGTCTTGTTGGCGTCCATGGAAACTGGGTTTGGGCACTCGCCGTGATGCCAAACACCACAAACGTTGCATCGGCCAGCTTTGATGGTTCTGTTCGTGTTTGGGACTACACCACCGGCAATCGCATCGCTACCATTCCCATGGATGGCGAAGCATTCTCGGTAGCGTTCTCACCAGATGGTAGAAGACTCTTCATCGGATCTCGCCGCAGCATCACTGTTGTGTCCACCACTACGTGGTCCACGGAGACCGTCAAAGTTGTCACTACCGGTCCGGTGTATGACATCGACATGGCAGCCAATGGTACCGTTATCGCCGTTGCCGAAGGAACGACAGCCACCATCCGCAATGCAAGTACCCTTGAGGTCTCTGCGACGTTGGAATCTGGCGGTCGTTCTGGTGAGATCTATTCCATTGCGCTCAACAATGCAGCCACCCGTGTGGCTACCGGTGGAACGGACTACATCGTTGCCACATTCAATGCTGCAACTGGAACGCAGATCGGCACGGCACAGGCTGTGATTGCACCAATTCTTGGGCTCGACTATTCACCCGATGGAACCGGCCTCCTTTCCTCGGGCGGTGACGGAACTGTAAAGATCTACGATGCAAACACCCTTGCTCTACAATCTTCACTTGCCGGACATGAGGGGCAGATCTTCAGTGCCGTGTATTCGCCGAATGGCAAACGTGTAGCATCTGCATCACTGGACTTCACGGCCCGTGTCTGGACCTTGGACGGTATCGGGTCTATCTCTGACGCCTCCGATCAGAACTTCCGAATCCTTGGTGCAACCGCAACGGCCACGTCGATCGATATGGGCAACGTTGCACTGGGCTCTGGCACTGACAAGGTAGCCAATGCCGTTACTGCCGTTGGCTCAGCTCCATTGAAGATCATTGGAGCATCCTTCGTGAGCGGAGACGTAACCGACTTTGGTCTGGTAACAACAACCCTTCCGGATCAGATCACAGCAGGATCGCCCCTTTCACTTGATATCTCCTTTGTACCAACACAGCTTGGTCCACGTTCGGCTGATGTGGATGTGGTAACCGGCACAGGTACGGTGCGTGTTCGTGTAACGGGTAATGGAGTGAACCCAACCTTTGTTGCACCGATCGTTGTTGATTACGGACGTAGGGTGGCCAATCAAGCCATTGTTGATACCGTCATTACCTTCCGCGTTCCATCTACGGCAACACAACCGGTAACTGTTACCACCACAACCCTCACGGGCCCACAATCAAGTCAGTTTTCCATTCAGGCTGGTGGTGGAAACTTCACCGTTGCACCAGGACAACAGAAACAGCTCCAAGTCCGATTTGAGCCGACGGATTTTGGAAGATTTGCTGCAGACCTTGTTCTCGATATACAGGGTGGTGCGCCATTCCGTGTTCGTCTCTATGGCGAAGGAACCGGTGATGGTCGGATAGCTACAACGGCAACCATTCTCTTCCCCACCGATCGTTGCGCAGATCCAACAAGCACACAAACGATCACTGTTTCAAACTATGGCAACACACAACTGCAAGTCTTTAGTGCAGGTGTGGAAGGGGCTAATGCAAGCGAGTTCACCGTTACCGCACCATCGGCTTATCCGATTCAGATCGATCCAACAAAGCAGATCACGCTGAATGTGACCTTTAACCCTACGCAGAACGGTCCTAAGGATGCTAAGGTTGTGATCTCTTCGAGTGCCGTTAATGCTGTAAATGGTCGAAGCGTTGTTCCCATCTCCGCCCGTCGCGATTCCGTTGGTTTTGAGCTCTCACGTCCAACAGTGAACTTCAACAACATCAATGAAGGTCAAGAGTCGATCGAGCGTCTCCTTCTGCTCAACACCGGTACAGTGGCACTACGTTGGCCAAAGACGTCGATCGTTGTTGGCCAATTCCGCATTGAGAACATCACACCTGAGGTTACTCAGCCGGGCCAGCAATCAGACATGACCATCCGATTCCTTGGTGGTACAGCCGGCACCGTCTATGATGAAACCTACACCTTTGTTGATTCCGTTTGCGGAACTGCAGAGCCCCTTCGCATGATCGCAACGGTGAAGAGTTATATCGGCGCTGATCTCCGAATCGCTCGTGTCAATGCCGCGATCGGACAAGAGATCGATGTGCCGATCTATATCAGCAATAAGGTGAACTTCGATCGGACATCCGTTACGCAGCTCGATGCACGTCTTCTTGTGAATGGAACCATCCTTACTCCAACCGGATCCACTCCATTGGGGACATTCCGTTCCGATGGAATGCGAGAGATCGCAGTGATGATTCCGATACCAACAACAGATTCGTTGGCAACAACGCTTCGTTTCCGTACGTCGTGGGGTAATGATACATCGTCAGTGATCCACATCGACTCGCTCATCCTCACAGATACACTTCAGATCCGCACGCATGATGGCGAAGTGTTGATAACGGACATCTGTCGCGAAGGTGGACCTCGCCTTATCGAGCTAACACAGCAAGCCGCAGGCATTCGTGTTGCTCCATTGCCTGCCACGGGCTCTACAACAGCCGTTGTAACAACCGTGGAAGCAGGCCGAACGTCAGTTGATCTGGTAGATCTCACAGGTCGTGTTGTACGAACAGTTGCCGACCGAGTAATGCAAGGGGGCTCCTGGTTCATCCCGCTCGATCTCACGACGATTCCAAATGGTTCGTACTTCCTCATTCTTACAACTCCATCCCAACGCATCGTAGAAAGAATCGAGGTGGTGCGCTAATGACTCCGAACATGAACCTACTATCTCGCAGCATGCGCAATACTCTCATTGCAGCTCTTCTCCTCTTCATGCCCGGTGTGATCACGTTTGCACAGGGCACTGCCGCAACAGACAAACCGCGGATCGGCATTTTTGGTGATGTTTCTTACGACATCTTCGGTGCCTCGTTTTCGCGACTTCCGGATGTACCAAACTGCTGTCCCGAATTCACGGGCGGATCTGGAATCGGATTCTTTGGTGGCATTATCTACGTTGCACCGATCGATCCAACCTGGTTGCTTGATCTGCGAATGCATTATGGAATGTATTCGGTAGACATGACAGCCTCGCAAACCCTTCCAACAGTGCTTGGCGACGGCACAACAACAAACGCAGAGATCCAGCATGATCTCAATGGTTCTTTTACGCAGATAAGCGTAGAACCCATGATCGGTTATCGTCTCACACCAGATCTCTCTCTCCGTGCCGGGATCATGGCTGGCTACCGGGTAACAGCTACCTACGAGCAATCTGAGACCTTGGTTCATCCGACGAATGCGACCTTTGAAACTGGACGTCGCACGCGTAACGCCGTCAGTGGTGATATCGAGGGTGTAAACGCTCTGGCACTAGGGTTAACTATCGGTGCATCCTATGACCTGCCACTGAACGCAGCTCGTACAATGTTTCTGAGTCCGGAAGTGCTCTTCACACTCTCCCCGTTCGATATCGTAAAGGATGTTTCGTGGAAGGTGCAACATATCCGTGCCGGACTTGCACTTACCTTTGTACCGCCTGATGTAGAAGATTCACTCGATGAATATCAGCTCTATGATGTAGCACGCCGCACACCTCTCCCTGTGAAAGGGGCTCCGGGTGTTGCCTTTGTCGCCAATATCACCTCTACTGGCATCACCGAAGAAGGCCGCACAAGTTCTACACAAGGTGTGAAGATCGAAGAGTTTGCATCTACACGTGTACGGCCGATCCTGCCATACGTGTTCTTCGACAACAATTCCGCGGCCCTCCCGGCTCGATATCGTCAGATCGGTCAGGGGCAGGTGGACGAATATTCGCTTGACAACTTCTACAACCTCGATGCAATGGTTACGTATCGCCAGATGCTCAACATCATTGGCAAGAGGATGACGGATAATGAGTCGGCCACGATTACTCTTACAGGGTGTACGGACGACTCCGAAGACAAGGCAGCCGGCGACCTCTCGGGCCAACGTGCAGCAACCGTTAAATCCTACCTCGTGGACACGTGGGGAATCAGTTCTTCGCGTATTTCCATTGAATCGCGTGGACTCCCCGCAGCCCCCTCCAATGTTAATGAAGCCGATGGACGCGAAGAAAACCGACGTGTAGAGATCTCTTCCTCTGACGCTACCATCCTTGCTCCTGTTATGTCCAATGACACTATGCGTGTCTTTGAACCTGCCGGAATGCGTTTTATGCCAACCATTGATCCGCGTGTGCCGATCTCTTCGTGGACGGTATTCGTATCTGAAGACGACCGCATCATTCGCACCTTCCATGCTGGCGATCCAATTCCGGCATCGGTAGACTGGCGTATGTCTGAACAAAGTGGTGTGATCCCACGAGGCACACGCAACCTCGAATACATGCTTGTTGTGCAAGATTCAACAGGCAACATCGTACCGTCGGAAACAAAGGTCATTCAAGTCAGCGAGGTGACACTCGAGGATAAGAAACGTTCCGGTGGTGTAGACAAAACCATCGATCGGTACTCGCTCATCCTCTTTGCTTTTGATAAGGCCGAACTGTCGACGGAAAATCAAACGATTGTTAATAGCATCAAGGGCAGAATCGACCCGAATGCGCAGGTAAAGATCGTTGGGTATACGGACCGTTCAGGTGCCGACGACTATAATCAACGGTTGAGCGAACAGCGCGCTCGTTCGGTAGCAAATGCACTTGGACTTTCGAATGCATCAGTGACCGGTCTTGGAGAACGTCTACCGCTGTATGACAATACAACACCGGAAGGCCGGTTCTATTCGCGGACGGTTGAAGTTCAGGTGGAGACGCCGCGCCGATAATGCGATTGCTCATTCTCAACTGGCAGGACAGAAAACATCCGCAGGCTGGAGGCGCCGAGACTCATCTGCACGAGATCTTTGGACGTATTGCTCGGATGGGACATTCCGTCACTCTCTTGTCCTGTGGTTTTGAAGGGGCTCCGGATCGTGAGATCCTCGACGGTATCCAGGTGATCCGCCGAGGGTCTCGGTCCACGTTCAATTATTCTGTTCCGCTTTGGTGGCGGAATGAAGGCCGCGCATTAGATGTAGATGTGGTCATTGATGACATCAACAAGATCCCGTTCATGTCTCCCCTCTACATCAAACGTCCGATTGTTGGTATCATCCATCACCTCTTTGGCGATAGCCTAATCAACGAGGTTGGTAGACTTTCCGCAGCCTACGTCTCCCTCTTTGAACGACGTATTCCACGCGTCTATGGTACTACACCAATATCCGTTGTATCGGAAAGCACAAAAAAGGAATGTATCGCGCTTGGTCTGCCCCCTACCAACTTGCATGTGATCTACAATGGCATTGAGCCATCGGAGTTTCCCATGCATGTGTGTGAGAAGGCAACAGTACCAACGGTGGTGTACTTTGGTCGGCTCAAGCGATACAAGTCCGTAGACCACGTCGTACAAGCATTCAAAATCGTCCTACAGCGCATACCTCAGGCTCAGCTCCAGATCATTGGTCGCGGCGATGATCTACCGCTCCTTGAGGATCTTGTTCGAACTTCTGGACTCCAAGAGTCAGTAACATTCCGTGGATGGGTCTCCGGAGACGACAAGATTGAGTTCCTAAGTAAGGCTCATGTTGTTGTGAATCCTTCGATCAAGGAGGGATGGGGCATCACGAACATGGAAGCCAATGCCTGCGGAACACCGGTGATCAGTGCCGACGTACCGGGACTCAGAGATTCAGTGAGCAATGGTGTTTCCGGACTTTTGTATCCATACGGAGATCTCGGGAATCTTGCAGAGAATATCATTCGTGTTCTACAAGATGAAGATCTGCGTTCCCGTCTCAGTGAGGGGGCTGTGCACTGGGCATCATCATTCACATGGGAGCGTAGTGCACGCGAGATGCTAGCGCTTTGCGAACAAACGATCGCATCATGGCCTACCGACTGATCATCATTCTCACGATTTTTTGTGCTCTTGACATTGATGTTGCGAGTGCACAAGGTCTTCGAGACAGCCGGGGCAATGACTTTTGGTTAGCAGTGCCGCCGAACGACCATGGCCAAGGCGACTCAACGTCATCATTCCTCTCGATATTTCTGAACTGCGACGCGAGAACCGACGTTCGTATCGAAGCACGAGCTCGTGATGGCTCGGTTGATGTCCGCACGTTTACCGTCCCCGGCGCTGCAATGTGGGAAACCCGGTATGCTACGTCTCAATATGAACTTCGAGGTGTGGCCGGGCCCAATGGATCTACGGCAGACTGCGAAAAGGCAATGCCAATGAGTATCCACGTCACTACAACAACGGATGTTACGGTATACGCCGTGTTGCGTGATGTGAATACGAGTGATGCATGGATGTCGTTGCCGACTGATGCCCTCGGTACGTCGTATCGAGTATCTACCTACGCGTCAACTGCTGTTGCTGACACGTCATCGTTTCTCGGCAACCCCATCTACCGCTTCTCAGAAGCGTATCCGAGCCAGTTTGTTGTTGTTGCCTCCGAAGACAACACCGACGTGACAATTGACTTGAGCGTTTCACAATCATCTGTTGCAACCGGACCGAGACGCACTGTACAACTTCAACGTGGACAAAGCTATCTGGTCCAAGCCCGTGTAACGGCAACACAGCAGAACGACGATCTAACAGGTACAAAGATCACAAGCACAAAACCCATTGCGCTGCTCTCATCACATTATCGCGCCCAAGTCCCAATCCTCACTGAACGAGCATCTCGAGATTGCCTCGTTGAACAGCTGCCAAGCACTGATACGTGGGGTAAACGCATCATCGCACCGCCACTACGTAGAACAATCGACTTTCAGTCGTCAGGACCCAACGATGTACCCGTGTGCCGAATTGTTGCTGAGGTGAACAACACATCGGTTCAGGTAAATGGACAGTCACCATTTGTTCTCGGTGCAGGAGCCTTTCGTGATGTTCAATTGACAACGGCCCTTGACGTAGTATCCACCCAACCTGTTCTCGTAACGATCATCGACCGTTCTGCCAATAGACCAGGAGGTTCACGCTATTCGGGTGATCCTTCTTTGATCATGATGCCTCCAGTGGAACAATACCTTACCGGGTATCGCGTGGCAAATGCCGAGCCGCAGGTTACAGGCACTCCAGTCTTCAAGCAGCATCAGATAACCTGTGTTGTGCCAATGGTGGCTGTGGCCTCCCTAACGCTTGATGGAGCCCCTTCCCCCGCCGCTACATCCATTGTGGGCACTACGTATGGTTATGTACATTTCAATGTGTCAGCCGGACCACACGAAGTCTTGTGCGACAGCGCATTTGGAATCTGTGTCTACGGATACGGTCCTGCTGAATCATACGGATATACAGGTGGGATGGCTTTCGAGCGTCTCTATATCCCTACTGTATTTCTCCGCGTGCTTGATGTGAAGGGTTTTCCGGGTGATGCAGATACCGTAACTGCCATTGTTGATAGCATTGACAACGTTGCAAACTTCCAGCTCTCGGGTGTTGTTCAATTGGCGGGCTCACTTGAACTAGATCTCTCAACCTTTGTTCCTGCAACGTCAACACTGAGTGATCCCGTAACGCTCCGTGGTGACGTCCCGTTCACCCTGGCCTTCGATACGTTGAGGGTTGGTGACACGATCTGTATTGTTCCTGGTTGGCACACGTTAGGCAGAGACACGGTTACGCGCTCAACATTGACGGACATCATCTGGACCAGTGGTGCCGGTGATACTATTGATGTAAGAACAACGATCATCGACGGCAGAGTTGTGACAGAAGGTGTCTGCCTCGAGCAGCTGCCACGTCTATTTGATCCCCAGCCCCCGACTGCTCCACGTCACAGTCTTCGCTACTATGATATACGCGGTCGATACGTTGGATCAACATTAGACGGCCTTCCACCCGGAGTCTACTACCGCCGATGATCATCGCCTTCAACAAACCGTATGGCATGCTCTCGCAGTTCACTCCAGAGCCAGGCAGTTCTTACAGGACCCTGGCTGAGATTGGCTTTCCTGAGAACGTGTATCCTGTAGGGAGACTCGACGCGGATAGTGAAGGACTTTTGATCCTTAGTGATGAAAAGGGGCTTCCTACCTACCTACTTGAACCAGATGCTGCGCATGAACGCACCTATTGGGTGCAGGTGGAGGGTGTGCCAACGATGGAGACATTGGCGGTCCTAGAGGACGGTGTGATGATCAAGGGACGGCGCACGTTGCCTTGTACCGTGGAGGTGCTCCACCCGCAACCGGCGATCGAAGATCGCCTGCCCCCTATTCGGGTACGCAGGAACATCCCCGACACGTGGATCGCCTTAACGTTGACCGAAGGTAAGAACCGTCAAGTCCGTCGCATGACCGCGGCAGCGGGGTTTCCTACTCTACGCCTGATCCGCGTTCGGATCGGCGGGTTGCACCTGTTTAGTCTCAACCTCGGCGTTGAAAGCTGGTGCGTTCTTGCTTCTGACCACCGTAGGGCGTTGCTTGAGTAGACGAGTATAGCGCACTATGGAGAAGCCGAAACCGGCTACCATGGTGATCACACCGATCCACACAAGAGAGATAAAAGGCTTTACGGAGAATTCAACCGTGAAGATCTCGCGCGGAGTCTTCATCGGTTTGGACGTGTCTCTGAATTGCAAACGGCCTTTTGATTTCGATGGATCGTCATTATTACGAACGATCTCCGAAAGGCCAATAGATGTAGTTGTTCCGGGAACATCTGCCCAGACCGGTTCAAACGTTGGCCCGCCGGATCCCGTCCCGATCTTTGTCAGCGCTTTCATATCGTGAACCGTGCCGTTGATCGTTACGCGCAACATTGCCGCCATTTGCATCCGACCGTCAGAAGAAGCCCCTTCTTCCATCGGCATAGTGAAACGATCGAGTGTGATGTTCATTGAGGAATCAATGGGTGATGTGATCGTAGCACCCTTCTGAATGTCTGTGCCAAAGAATAAATCTTCACGTTCCGTTGCCTTGGGAGACACATAAAGATCGTTCATCACACCCCAACGGATGCCCGGTTCTAGGAATGCAGACTGACGCTGATTGAAATCACTCCAATACAACACCGGAGCTACTACGCGCGATTCACCATCCTTTTCGATCCGTACATCATAGCGTAGCTTTTCACGATCAACGAAGTGCTTTTCGATCTGTTCCTTACCAAGGTAGGTGAGCGTGTACTCGCCAACCTTGGTTGGAACTCCATGTGTGAGCATGGCATGGTGCGTTTCGGTGTAGGACGAAGTAGTGATCACACCAAAGATGAGGAGGCCAATACCTGTGTGCGATACATATGCGCCGGCCATTGTGGACGACCGAGTGATCAAACTCCAACCCACGCGCATGTTTACGACCAATGAGAACCATGCAGAGAAGCTCAGGATGATCTGCCCTATCTCATGCACACCAAGCGCGATCATGCCGCCTGTACACACCAATGAGATCACGGCTGCTTCCGCAGAACGCCGAATGAGAAGATGTCGGGGTGTTCCGCGCCACTGAACGATCAACGCCAAAGCATTCACAATCAGCACGGCCGGTACAAGAACAAGGTGGACCTTGTTATAGAAGTCCGTGGCCACAGCAACCTTGGGCTGACCGATCACTTCCATGATCACCGGCCACGACGTGCCCACTGTTACGAAGATGGCGCTGGCCATGATCAATGCAGAGCCTATCGACAACATGAATTCACGTGTTGTAGGAGCAAACTCCTCTCGGTTCACGTTCATATCCTTGCGTCTGGCAAGGACCATTCCCACACCGATTGATGTGAAGGTCAACATGAAGAGCAAGAGGATCCAGAAGGCAAACTTGCCTGGGTCTACAAAGGAGTGCACAGACGTATCACCCAACACACCGCTACGCGTGAGGAATGTTGAATACAACACCATCACAAATGTTGCAACAGCGAGGATCATATTGGTCTTCACCAGGCCATGCGTGCGCTTCTGCACAAGCATTGCATGAACCAATGCAACGGTAACAAGCCATGGAATGAGTGATGAGTTCTCTACAGGGTCCCAACCCCAGAAGCCACCCCATCCAAGAGTTTCATACGCCCAGAATCCACCCAACATGATTCCGAAGCCCAGGACTGCCGTACCAAACAACGTCCACGGTAGAGCAATGGATATCCATTTGTGATAGTCCTTGCGAACAAGTCCAGCCATTGCAAAGGCAAAACTCACGCTCATGGAAGCAAAACCGGTGAAGAGGATGGGCGGATGAATGGTGATCCAAGCGTTATGGAGGAGAGGGTTAAGTCCCCTACCATTGAGTGGCACATCAGCCATCGTAATACCGTCTGCTGCAAACGTTTCGTAGTAGAATGCAAACGGATTCTTCACCACTAAGAGCAATGTTAAGAACGTAAGAATGAGTCCGTAGAACATCATCACGGGTTCTTCATACTTGTGACGTCGGGCATACGGTGTAAGGAACACACCGATCAGAGCAACCAACATCGTCCAGAGCAAGAAACTTCCCTCCTGGCCGGAATAGAAACAGGCAATGAGCAGGTGAAGGGGCAGATCCTTCGACGAATA
>CALMZQ010000218.1 GCA_937870915.1 uncultured Ignavibacteria bacterium | reverse complement strand
AATAGGGTCATTTCACGGTTTCAGGATACATCATGCCCTTTCTCACGGTGGGGTTTTTCGCGTGACCCTCGAGTTGAGGAAGAAATGGCTTATCATCTGCTTGTTTGCTATCAATCACGAATGGGAAAGGCATGGGAAGACGAGGAAGTAGTCTATAGGATTAGTCGGCGCAAGGCAGACATTGAGCGAGATGCTCTTACTGCTGTTCATAAACAATCGGAGTTCCTGGCCGATCTAAAAACATTCCTCGGATGTACAGACAGTACTTACAAGAAGTAGTCAGATTGCATCGCAGCGTCATCCCGAGGCTTTGCGAGGGACCTCGGAAGAAATGACGGAAAGACTGATAACAGTTGAGGCGTGTGGGATTACTTCGAAAGCAGAAATGGCTGTGATGCAACTGTTTCGCCTGCCACAATTGTGCAGCAATAGAATCCACTGCCTAGATGGGATGTAGGCACTGTGATGTTCGTGGAATCACCATGCATCGATTGATTCGACGACCATATAACAATGCCAAGCACATTTTGAATGGACACATTTACAGTCGTGAATCCTGGTGCATCAATGATGATGTTCAAGTTATCGGTAGCGGGCTGAGGTGAACATTGAATCTTCATCTTGGACGCTGCCGCATCACTATCGTCGCTAACAGACGAGACAAAATCCGCAAGTGGGCGAGTCCAGAGCCCCCTCCCAACTGTACCAGCGAAAACCGTGGGAATATCATTGTACTTGCCTACAGCGATTGCCGTGATGGTGTTGTCATCACGAAGGCTGTCTATCGTCTCAGCAACCAATCGACCGTTCCTAATGAGCATCAGTTTCCCAGTAGCTGATGCTGCAACGAAGGTGAAGTTGTCATCAGGCGACTTTCGGAGATCAGCCAATGAGTTTGATGTCAGCACCTTACTCCATGTATACCCTTGGTCGGTGCTGGCAATGACGGAATATCTTGTTCTTGCATACCAGATTGGACCCTCGCATGATAGCTGATAGATCGGATGATCGATGGGGAGTTGACTGAGCAAGGTAACCCTTCCACTAACTCTGTCTATTGACTGCACCTTAACGTGTCCAGCCAAAACATCAGCGAATGCATAGATGATTGAATTCTCGTTGGCTGTATAGATCGCGGAGAATGGAATGTTATCTCTTTCATAGTTTGAGATTATTCGTGTATTGTTATCGTAGAGAACCACCTGATTGCCACTGATGAGGATGGCTCGATGTTGTGACGCGAATGCTTGACTGATGGGCGAATTGGTGCCTGCTGGGAGGTAGTGTTTTTCGAAAGTACGCCCATAGTCGGTTGAGAAGTAGAACTCACTTCCTGCATTGCTCCTTGGCTGGTATGGCCATGCAACAACCGCGGAACCATCAGCTCTTAGAGATTTTCGACTAAACGTAGAATCAAGCGTTTCTGCAGATACGCCACCGCTCGTCAGATCTGCACGCACCTTTACGCCAGGGCTTGACATTGTAATGACGTCGCTTCCTGACGCAGTAATATCCGATGTAATGCGGAATGCATGAGCCGGTATCTCAAGTAGCTCCCAGGGGGCTCCTTGTTCCGGTTGATGATACACACCTGACATGCCGATGCACATCAAACCGCGCTGTGTAGAGACAACGTTGGTAACAAAACACGAACCAACTTGAGATCCATACTGATCCCACGTAGCCCCCTTATCAACTGAAACAAATAGACCGGTGCTAGAACAGAGGTATATCGTTGAGTCAATAATGGAGACTGTTGAATACGATCGATTGAATGAATTCGCCGGATCATAACTCGTCCACGTTGTTCCTGCATCCCGAGAGACTAAGATCAGGGTGCTATATGCAGCAACCACCAGTGAGTCTTTGATAGCAATACTATTCGGAGATCCCGCTAAGCCGCTCTTTGAGCGTTCATTCCACGTGCGTCCTTCATCAGTTGAGACGGAGAACCCTACTTGCATGCAACAAATGTCAGGCCCGTAGTTCGCAAGCTTTCCATTCCGATATGCAAGGGTGTCGGACTGCCAATTTCTTCCTTGGTCAATGCTACGATAGACACGGTTTGCGTCTGCTACATAAAGTGTTCCCGACGGATGCAGAATACCGCACGTAATGCCACTCTCGGTAGCGACACTAGATAGTGACTGAAAGGAAAGCCCCTTATCAATCGACTGAAAAATCTCGCCTTTTGGCGTAACGAGCCATACCGTGTCTTGTGAAACAAGGAGGGCGGCAATATCACCAACAAATGGTGTGGCGCGTTTGAAAACAAGATCGTTAAGCGATGCGGCAACCACCCCATCGGTAGTAGCAGCAACAATCGTGCTATTCGTTGCTGCGAGCGCTAACATTCCAATCGTCACCTGTTGCTTAGGATGAAACGGATACTGCGTCCACTGCGCAGCGGCGCTGCAAACGGATAGAATGATCGCTGCAGCTGACATCAAAATTCGCATCACAATGCACCCCTCAGAATACTACTAGCAGATATCTCCTTAAGTAACTTAGGAAGGAGAAGAAAGTTTCTGAAAAAGACTTCGCGGTTCCACGAATCGCATCTCCGTATCTCCGTATCTCTGGTGTACATTGTGGAGATTCCGCGTGCATTGACCACATCAATCCGCACGTAACTGACCACCGCATCTGACGGCATTTAGACTTTCTAAACTCAATGCTAGATTGCGGTTGCCGAGGGGTTGGAGTGCGTTCACAAGTGGTTACGGTTACGCGGATTGGAATGGTCAAGGCAGGCGGAAACTCGAGGAGCGACACAGCATTGAAATGTTGGTGCTCCATGGGGACTACTACGTCACTTCGCAACCACCGAATTCCAAGGCAGTTGTTGCTTCGTTACCATTACTGCCATTCCGATTGATGGTTCGAAAAAGCCGTTAGCATGAAAGAATGCCTTGGCAGCCGGAAGAACGTTGGCGTAGATGGAGGGACGTGGATACTGTTCTCGTAGACAACGGAGAAGGGCGGAGCCAATACCCGTTCGCTGATGCATCGGGTGGACGATGAGTTCGCCAATCATGGTGGTCAAGACTTCGTCACTGAACGCAGACAGATAGCCAATCAACGTGCCGTCTTCATTGCGAACTGTAAGAGTACATGGATAGGCAGCTATCGATATGCCGAGCGATTTTGGTTGGTTGCCTTCCCAACCAACTGCGTCATACAGCGCGCATAGCTCCGTCCCGGTTGGTTTTTCTCTTCGAATGATAGTTTTCATGAAACGAGATATTCTCCTTAGAAATTCCGCACGTAGTGGCCACCTAATTCCGCCTGTAACTGTCCACTGGACTTTGTGGTTTGCCGTTCTTCTAAGCGCAATGCTAGATTGCAGTTACCTCTGCGTTGGAGCGCAATATAAAGTGGTCACTTTAGCGAGGGATGTGGTGGTCACATTGTGCGGAGATTCCACGTACCATACCTCGCTCCTTTCGACCACCAAACAATCATTTCAGTTGGTAGTATTTATGGGGAGCACATTACACTACGCATGGCGTGATACGACCAGAGTTCAAGGATTACACTATCAAGGATCTCCGAAAATGAATAGATATCTCTCGCCAATGATACGTGGAGCACTTCTCACCAGTGCGATCATTCTAGCTGCGTGTTCGAGTACGGAGCCGGCGCCACCGGCAACGCAGCTACGCTCTGTCAGTGGACGTATAGTATCCACAATGTCTTCTGTATCGGGTGTCGGTGTTCAGATCTCCCTAGACGGGCTTCGTTCAATGGTAACTGATGATTCGTCTCGATATCGTTTTGACTCTGTAGCAAATGGTACTCATTCTGTGGCGCCCATGCGTACAGGGGTGATCTTTGAGCCTACATCGCGAAGTATTGCCGTTGCCGATGCAGACGTAACCGAAGTGAATTTCACAATGCAGCCCGTTCAACTGCCGCCCGATTCGATAGTTTTTGTACGGATCGAACCTGGAACGTTCAACATGGGGTGTGACGGCGGCGGCTACCTATGTGAAGCATCGTCAGTGCCGCAGCACAAGGTTACGCTGACAAAGGCATTCAATATTGCAACAACCGAATGCACGCAAGCCCTGTGGGACAAATTGATGTCTGAGAACGAGAGCGAGGTCAAGGGAATGAGATATCCTGTATCAAATGTCAAGATTGACTCAGTCGTGGTTTTCTGCAACCGTCTTTCATTGTTGCATGGTCTGACTCCATGCTACAGTGGCACTGGCAAAAACATTTCCTTCAATAAAGCCGCTAATGGCTATCGCCTTCCATCTGAGACAGAGTGGGAATATGCATGTGCTGCCGGGAGTGAAACCGCTATCTCTGGCATACCTGATCCGGAGCCGGGTACGGATCTTGAAGTGTATTACAAGGAAGTCGACAAGGTGGCGTGGCATCGCGGGACGTTGCAGGGCGCACCAGATGCGCGTCGTCAACCGGTAGGGTTGCTCAGGCCCAATGCATGGGGTTTGTATGACATGCACGGAAATGCCGCTGAATGGGTATTTGGCGGCCCGTTCTATTATACCGCAGACGATGTTGTGGACCCTGAGTTCGTTCCTATTTCTGATGGAAACGTGGTCTACCGGGGTGGGCAGAATGATCAAAACAATATACTTTTCCATCTTGACTCTCGTTGGGGAAGAATCTCTTACCGATATAACAGCCGCTTGTTTTATCTGGGATTTCGATTGGCAAGGAATGCCGACTAGAGGGGAATATGGATCTTCCCCCACTTTCATATACAGGTAGGTTGATCTTGATATTGTAATGTCTGCGGTTCTTCAAAACGTATAGGTCCCTCGTCGCTCCGCTCATCGGGCTGACGCTTTGCAAGGGA
>CALMZQ010000217.1 GCA_937870915.1 uncultured Ignavibacteria bacterium | reverse complement strand
CAACAGTATCTAAGCTCGATCCGATCAAGGTGCAATTCAGTATCTCAGAACTTGAGTGGATCAACTTTGTAAAGTCGGGATCTGCACGAAAGGCTTCCGGTGATACCGGACAGATCGAGTTTCAAATGATCTTAGCTGACAAGATCGCACACCCGTATCCAGGCAAGGCAGTGGTGATCGACAATGCCGTTGATCCCGAGACGGGCACGATTCTCATTGAGGCTCTGTTTCCGAATCCAGGCGGAGATGTTCGTCCAGGTCAGTTTGCAAAGGTCCGCGCCGTTGTAGAGAAACGTCCGGGTGCAGTAGTGGTACCACAACGCGCCATTTCTGAATTGCAAGGGGCATTCCGTGTTGCCGTTGTTGGTTCAGACAATGTGGTAAAAATGCGTCCGGTTGTTGTGCGTAACCGCGTTGGAAGTGCCTATGTTATCGAAGCCGGACTCAAGGCTGGTGAACGTATCGTTATTGAAGGCCTGCAAAAAGTACGAGATGGCGTGAAGGTAGCCCCGCAGCAAGTAACGGTTCCGATCGACAGTCTCCTTAACCGTCCATAAGGAGCACTACGATGTTCTCTGCCTTCTTTGTGCGACGTCCAATCGTTGCTATCGTGATCTCCATTGTGACGGTGATCGCCGGACTGGTATCTATGCTCAGTCTGCCGATCGAGCAATACCCGCCACTCTCGCCCCCTCTCGTACGTGTTACCGGAAATTATCCCGGTGCCGGTGCTGAGGCCGTAGAACAATCTGTTTCTACACCAATCGAACAACAGGTGAACGGCGTTGACAACATGATCTACATGATGTCTCGCAATACATCAGATGGTGTTGGTGTGATCGAGGTAACGTTTGATGTGGGCGTCGATCTGGACAATGCGAACATGCTTACGCAGAACCGTGTGTCACAGGCAAACTCGCGCCTGCCTCAAGAAGTACTACAACAGGGCGTTACGGTTGCCAAGCTCAATCCGTCCTTGTTGATGCTCATCAGTATTGCCTCTCCGAATGGAACCTATAGCGGTGAGTTCCTCAATAACTATGCGATGATTAACGTGCGGGATCAGATCCTGCGCGTAAAGGGTGTGTCGCAGGTGGATCTCATGGGCGGGTCTGAGTATTCCATGCGAATCTGGCTTAAGCCAGATATGATGGCCAAACTCGGACTTACTAGTTCCGATGTGATGACGGCTGTGAAGGATCAGAACATTCAAGCACCGGCCGGTAAGGTTGGTGCTCCTCCGTCTGCACCCGGACAAGAGAACACATTCACGGTTAGTGCGCCCGGACGTCTCACTACTCCCGAAGAATTTGCCAACATCATCCTGCGCGAAACGGCAGACGGACGTATCGTTCGTCTTGGAGATGTAGCACGTGTTGAACTCGGCTCTGAGAACTACAAATCGTTTGGTCGATTAGGGGGCAAACCATCCGCCCTTCTTGCGATCTACCTTCTCCCTGGTGCTAATCAGTTGGAGTCGGCAGAGGGTATTTATGAAACCCTCGAAACTCTGAAGTCCACCTTCCCGGATGATATCACAGCCGTTGTGGGCTACGATACAACACCGTCCGTAGAAGCATCCATCGAGGAGATCATCCATACGCTTCTCGAGGCCATTCTCCTTGTGATCTTGGTGGTGTTCATCTTCCTGCAGAACGGGCGGGCAACACTTATTCCGTTGCTCACTGTGCCTGTGTCACTCATTGGTACGTTTGCGCTCTTCCCGTTGCTTGGGTTTTCCATCAACACCGTGTCTCTCTTCGGTCTTGTTCTTGCAATCGGTATCGTAGTTGACGATGCCATTGTGGTTGTAGAGGCCGTGATGCATCACATGGAACATGGGATGAACTCTCGAGAAGCAACGCTCAAGGCTATGAGTGAAGTGTCGGGTCCGGTAGTAGCCATTGCCCTGATCCTTGCAGCTGTTTTCGTACCCGTTGCGTTCCTTGGTGGTATCACCGGCAGACTCTATCAACAGTTCGCCATGACCATTGCCTTTTCGGTGATACTCTCGGCATTCAACGCTCTTACGCTCAGTCCGGCCTTGGCTGCAATGCTTCTCAAGCCTACAGATCTTAATGGCAAGGGGCCCCTTAAAGCATTTTACAGGTGGTTCAACAAGATCTTTGGTCGGACAACTGATGGATATATCAGTGTAGTACGATTGGTTGTACGCAAGTCCGTCTTTGCACTTGTAGCTGTTGTTGGTTTTGCCGTCTTGGCTGTGCTGACCATGAGTCGTGTACCAAGCGGTTTTGTTCCTGATGAAGACCAAGGCATCTTTCTTGCCAATGTGATGTTGCCCAACGCTTCATCGCTTGAGCGTACAGATGCTTTGTGTGCGCAGGTAGAGAAGATCCTTGCCGCGCAGCCGGGTATTGAGTCGTACAACACGGTGGGTGGATTGTCCTTCCTCACCAATGCCTACACGCCCAACGTTGCTTCGTTCTTAGTCCGACTCAAACCTTGGTCGGAGCGTGATTCTCCAGAGCTTCATGCAAAGAGCATCATGAAGACCCTGAACAGAAAGTTCATGGCCTTACCCGAAGCCATCGTGTTTTGTTTTGCGCCACCAACCATTCCCGGATTTGGAGCGGCAGGGGGCTTCTCGGCCTATCTCCAAGATCGCTCAGGTTCGATGACCGTGCAGGACATGCAGGAGCAGACCATGAAGTTCATGGCTGCTGCATCAAAACGTCCGGAACTCATCAACCTCTTCACGCAGTTCGATGCCGGAGTTCCGCAGATCGGTGTTGATCTCGATCGGGAGAAGGCGCGTAAGCTTGGTGTGAATATTCAGGACGTGTTCACCACATTGCAGGCAGCGTTGGGTGGTGCGTACATCAACGACTTTAACAGGTTCGGTCGACTCTACCGTGTATACATGCAATCAGAGTCGCAATACCGTCAAACCGTATCCGACATCGGTGGCTTCTATGTGCGAAGCAGAACCACCAATGAAATGATCCCTCTATCCACCTTGGTCACCACAACCAACACTACAGGTGCAGAGGTGATGTATCGTTTCAATCTCTTCAGAAGTGTTGCCATCAGCGGTGCCGCAGGACAAGGATATTCATCCGGTCAAGCCCTTACGGCTCTCGAAGAAGTTGCGGCATCTGAGCTCCCCAATACCATGAGCATTGCCTTTGCCGGCTTATCGTTTGAAGAGAAGCGTGCCCCAAGCCCCGTACCAACCTTTATCCTTGCTATCGTACTTGTGTTCCTGTTGTTGGCTTCGCAATACGACTCATGGAAACTTCCGTGGAGTGTGTTGTTGGGTACACCGATAGCTGCCTTCGGTGCCTTTTTTGGTGTGTGGATCATGGGGCTTGATAACAATGTGTATACGCAGATCGGATTGATCCTGCTCATCGGCTTGGCTGCAAAGAACTCCATCCTGATTGTAGAGTTTGCCAAGGAGACAGTGGAGAAGGAGAAGGCATCGTATGCAGATGCCGCGTTGAAGTCGGCACGATTGCGTTTCCGCCCGATCCTCATGACGGCCTTTGCCTTCATTCTGGGTGTGGTTCCGTTGATGACGGCATCCGGTTCCGGTGCCGGCTCGCGTGTTGCCATGGGAACAGCTGTGTTCTATGGAATGCTTATCGCCACAGCCTTTGGCGTTTTGTTGGTTCCCGGACTCTTTGCCTTTATTGAAGGATTCTCTCTGAAGAAAAAGGCCAAGGCCGAGCAAGCAGCCAACGTTCCAACGGAGAGTGCACAATGAGACATCTGCATATCGTACTAATGTGTTGTGCACTTGTGCTTGTTGCCCTCGATGGTTGCAAGGTAGGTCCCGATTATAAACGTCCGGATATCGTTACTCCCGACGGATGGAGAGAGCGTGTACGCACCGATACCTCGTTAGGTGAGGAGCCATATTGGCGTGTGTATGATGACGCCGTGTTGCATGGATACATTAAGCGGTCGCTCGATAGTAACCTCGATCTCCTTGCCGTAATGGCCCGTATCGAAGCAGCACGTGCCCAGGTGACCATTGCCAACAGTGGACTCTTCCCAACGCTTGGTGTGAACGGTGACGTGAGTGGGTTTGCCAACTCCGAGAACAGATATCCCGGTGTTTCCGGAGATGCCTTCTTGGGACCAACAGGTGTGTTCGGACTCATGGCCACGTTATCGTGGGAGCTCGATGTATTTGGTCGGATCCGCAGAGGCACTGAAGCCCAGCGTGCCCAACTGCGAGCCACTGAAGAAGCGTATCGCGCATCCAGAGTTTCAATTGTTTCTGCTGTATCCGAGACCTATATCACGCTCCGTCAGCTCGACATGCTCAAGGAGATCATTGACAGTAATCTTGCATCGCGCAGAGAATATGAGCGTCTTGCCAAGACCCTTTTTGAAGGGGGCAAGACATCCGAGCTCGATTGGCGTCAGGCAGAAGGGGAGTTGCGTAGAGTTGAAGCCGAGCTTCCCGTTGTCAAGATTGCCATTGCCCAAACCGAGAACGCCCTCAACGTCCTTTTGGGACGTCAGCCCGGTCTTGCCGTAGAGCGCGGGAAAAGTTTGTCGCAGCAGAATGTCCCAACCGCCCTTCCATCCGGACTCCCGAGTCAGCTCATTGAGCGCCGTCCGGACGTGGTTGCCGCCGAGCAGCGCCTCATTTCCGCCAATGCCCTTGTAGGACGTGCCATTGCCGAACAATTCCCTCGTTTTGCCATCAATGCAACAGGGGGCTTACAGTCGCTCGACGGAGCCACCGTCTTTGACGCCAACTCCCTCATGTGGAACGCCGCCGGCAACGTTGCCCAACCATTGTTCCAAGGTGGCAAGCTTGCCGCCCAGGTAGACGTGGCCGATGCCAACACCAAGGAAGCCGTTGCGTTATATCGTCAGTCCATTCTCGTTGCCTTCAAAGAAGTGAACGACGCCTTGGTAGACGTAGTCCAACGCCGATCCGAAGTAGACGCCACCGTAGCCGGCGTCAAATCCAACCGCGACGTGCTCCGTCTATCCGAGCTCCGCTACCGCTACGGCGCTACGCCCTACCTTCAGGTCTTGGACGCCCAACGCTCCCTGCTCGATGCCCAACGCAAGGAAGTAGCTGCACGCGCCGCGTGGTACATCGCCTACATCAAGTTGTATAAGGCGTTGGGTGGAGGGTGGCGTTGAATAGCGAATAGCGAATAGCGAATAGCGAATAGCGAATAGCGAATAGCGAATAGCGAATAGCGAATCGAATGGTATTATTGAGGGATCACACACATTTTCCAAAAGGAAGAACGATGTCAAAGCAAGAACTGTTCGACGAAATGGCCAAGCAATGGCAGGCTTTCGAGGCGGCGCACAATTCCAAGTTCAAGAAGGATGCTGCGGCAGCTCGCAAGGCAGCCAGCGCACTCAAGAAGCTTGTAACGCCGTACAACCAGGCATCCGTAGCCGAAGGCAAAGCCTAAGCGTTGCCGTTCGGGGCGAAATAAACGGCGGCACCATCACAGATGGTGTCGCCGTTTTCCGTGTTGGCGTCGGGCGTTAGCCCGATGTGCGTCACCCCGAGCGTAGTCGAGGGGCGGGGGAAGATCACTCATAACTAGCATTTATAGCCGATACACGAAATAGCATTCAGCCGATTCTAACTGCAACTGAGCAGCCTATCTTCTGGATGTTGATTTGCTAAACCCAATTCAAGAGAGCAGATCCCCAGATTTGCAATGGCCGAGGCGAAAGCAAGATAAGGCGCTCGCCACCCCGAGCGTGGCTTGTCCTGCCGAAGGGAGGATCGAGGGGGAGAATAGACAAGGCGAAGAGGCGAAGGGGCGAAAAGTACCCGCCTAGCGCAAATCAAAAGATGATGGATGAAGGGTTACATGTCTCAGATGAAAGTTGCGCTACTTATCGGTCTCATTCTTCTTACGGCATGCTCGCTAGCGAAGCAGAACGATGCTGGGAGACAGCATGATGACACTTACGTTACAGTCCGCATCCAGCAGCGTCACCTGGGTTGGGTCGGGCGTGTTCCAGCCAAACAATTGATCGACGATAGTTCTCTATCTGTTGCGACGTATGAGGTTACCCAACCTGAGACTGTTGATTCCATTCATCAGTGGTTGAGGAGTCGAGCTCCATGTCCCGACACAATGTCTCGAAGTGCAGCAGGTCATGCAGTCATCATACTATCTTCATCATACGGCAGAGATACGATGGTTGTAAGTCCAAACTTGTCCATTCGTCGAGTTAGCGATTCATCGCTCGTGTGCGGGAAGTTCAACGACTTCATGTTGTATTTGCTAGAGCTTGTATGGTCGAGATCTCTGAAAGTGGTGGAATAGAGTCGTCTCGTGGCCCCGTTGTATGGTAGACGTCACGTTGCTAGGAGGCTGATCTTAAGTCAGGTGGACTTGATATCTAGTCATTAAAGTCATTCATCCTCTTGCGCGTAAGGTAGTCGATAATCGAGAATCGATGAAAAAGGTAACGTCCGTCGAATGTAGGTGGAAGTGCCTGGCCGATACAATATGGGATGGCCGGATCCATGATCTCGTGCTCAAACTGATTAAATCTTACCGTTAGTGGATAAAGAATAGAGGGGGACCCGTTCAACCGTCGGGCGAGAGTAAGGGTGTCGCCATTGGCATTCACAATCTCGATCGCAACGGAGCCCCAGCTGGTACTAATTACATGCTTCCGTCTGTCAATATCGACGGTGAATGGGATGGTAGAATCAATGGATGGTAGCGACCGTAGATACGCAGTGATCGAGTCGATCTTCGTCTTCTGCGGAGGGTCAATACCGAAACTAACTCTCTCGCCAAGTGTAATGAAGGAATCGACATCTATGGGGGTGAATCCCAATCGACGTATCGCCATCTTCCGATATGGTTCCTCATTAAAGCGATCAAGACCCGCTCTAAGCTCAGCGATTGATATTGTATCAGCGTGTTGGATCTCTTCCGTGCAATCTATCCACGTACTACATACTAGATCTCCAGACGAAATCCGATGGAATACAATTCGAGAGTTTTCTGGCGGTTCATAACAGGAACGGAAGCCGAATTGTACAGAAAGCTTCTCTATGTCATGATCGAGGAATGAAGAAATTGGATTATGGTGTCGATATGCTGACAATTGCCACGTATGTAGGTTGACTTGAACATACCCTTTCCAAGATTTCAGGATCACAACAGAATCGTTGAGTAGAGTAGGTTGACTTGTGTTGTCGGGTAGCATGACCATTCGTTGCCAAGTAGAGTCGGCTCCGCTTGAACTGTAGTAGACAAATCGTGGACTAATGCCAATGTATCCAGTCTTTACCCGCATCTGCTGTTCGGGCGTAGCCTTGTTCTCTGCGCTTAACAGAACAGTTTCTGTTAGCGTGCTCTCTTTCACAAACCAAAGACCGTCGCGGGTAAGCACGGCGACATCTTTGCCGAAGATGAGGATGGGATCGTCCGGGCGTAGATACTCATGTGTACCCAGCGTGTCAAACTCTCGCGGACTATGAAACGATAGGATCGCCCCATTCGCCGTAACTCCAAGTCCGCGCCGATTAGCACGGTCGATCGACAATCGATGAATAGAGTGGGGCAGTGTATGCCAGACGGTGTCTGACAGACTGCAGTAAGATATGCGGTCCAGTTTCTTAGCATACACAACATTGTTAAAGAGCAGGACCATCTGAATGCGCGGTTCTTTTTGATCTGGCCAGCCAGGGTCCGGGCTGTACGTTCTTGGTGCTGGTATCGCACGGCTCGACCTCCAGTTGTCAGTTGTGATGATCAACTTTTCGCTTGACGTGCCCGCAACACCATTCAAGGAGTCGAGCATCATGATTGACGAAACAAAACTCGAGTCAGCATCCGGTGGACGTACCACGGCCCATGTCCAACCCTCATCAGTGGAGTGAACCAACTCACCATTGGTACACGAGGCCCAGATTCGCCCCTTCAGATCAGTGGTAACCCACTTAATCAAAGTATCATTCGGCAGACGAATCACCTCCCAACTTCTGCCTCGATCCTTGGAGCGAAGGAGAACCGTTTCCTCCAATCCATGATCGTTCGTGCTGTCGCTCAGTGAAACGACCAACAATGAATCAGTCTCCGACACATATATGATGCTGCCGTTCCATGTTTCTGAGAGTTCAGCATCAGTGTTCCATGGCGCTCGCACACGAGACTCAAACGTCCATGCCTCTCGTAAAGAAGGGGCAGAGTAGAGAAAGCCCTGATAGGACAACATCCATATCCGACCTGAATCGCCTTGAGACTGGCTAAAGCTGAAGGGCCAGACGTTAAGTTCTCCGCGCATGTCCTGCCCCCTTATCGAGATCGTAAGGAGCAAGCACGTGATCGTCAAAATCACATACGATGAACGTTGGGAATGCATATATGGAGTCGAATCAATATATTGAAAACCTCACCCATACCACTGTCCATTGTTACACGCGCGACGTTACTTATGTACACGACATCCAAACGAATCTCAATACTCATTTCGCTTGTTTTGATTCTCACGTCATGCAGCAAGGAAGACCCTTCATCGCCGATCACCTTTGTTCAGCCAAAGGAAGGAAGTACCTACACCTACGATAAATATTCCACCGATACGTTGGAAGCATTGCCCATAGCCTCTTCACGAGACACAACGGTAGTCACCTTCATACAGGTAGGGAAGTCCTTGTTCGGCAAGACGAACGTGTCGATGATCATCACAGAAGATAGAAACGGTGTTGACACTAGCTATATGAACTATGAGGCAAATGGTGACGTCAGTCTGTGCAGTGACCCCCGTAGCGGAAGCATTGTATGGGCCACGATCCCGGTCAGTAGCCGGGTACCACAATCGTTCTCTTTTGCCGACACCGTTGTTGATGGGAGTGATACAGCATATCGAACCGTGACATGGGCAGTCACATATCTTGCAACGGAATCGATGATGGTAAAGGGGCAAACCTTGAGCGTTGTAAAGTGTCGGAATGTTGCGACACTCGAAGTTGCGGTTGTTGGATCATCAACGATCAGTAGCACACTCACTTCATATGGCTATTATGCTCCATCACTCGGTTACATCGTCAAGACCGATGTACCGGTACAATACAGCCCCTTTGATAGAACGAATGAACCAGGAGAGGTAACCATGCTCATTGACTATGAGCTCAAGTAGAGGCATGAATGTGGTTGCGACAAGACGTGCTCAAAATTGTATATTTCGCAGTTGATGGTAGCTGAAGAGTCAATATTCCTGGAGGGGAACAATGATCCGCTTCGTGATAGTTGTTATCGTTGCGCTCGCAGCATACACGGAGGCTATGGCACACGATACCCTTCGATGGAGGGGGCCAAGCAGTAGACCAATCGAGTATCCCATTGTAACCTCGTGTTGGGGTGAGGATGAAAACTATCGTAACTCGGCTCAGCTGAACAATCGTCTCGTTGTTCAAGTACACAATGTGAAGGCCTTGCTTGAGCAGGTGATACTTCCGTCGAACATTGCCTTGGTGTTGGATAACGTGACGCTTGATGGCATCCGTGCGTATAGCGTTAACCGTTACACTGGTGAAGTGCGATTCATGCTGTCGATGAACGAGTTCAACGAAGTCAACAACAATGCTTGGGCCATGGTTGTCGGTAATCCACGGTCGTTTGAGCGTAAGGTCTCGGTGACGGTGGCCGACGCAACAACCGGCAGACAGTATGCCACAGCGGTGAGCAAGAATCACGTTATCAAGGACGGCGTTATCCAGCGTGACAACAGTGGAAACGGATATTCCCTCAACCTACACGTGATCCGTCCGCTCAGACTCGGTTTTGCTGTTGGGCTTACGTTGCTCATCCTCGTTCTCTTCTATATCTCCTGTACCCGCACCGGCATGCTCCGTGCTTCAACAGCAAAATATTCCGATGGTAGAGTAAATGTGAATGCCCCCTTCAGTCTAGCGTATGTTCAGATGGCATTCTGGTATGTGGTTGTTGTTGCATCATCGATCTTCTTATGGCTCGTTACGGATGTACTCGTGCCCTTCCCACCATCAGTCCTTGGAGTTCTTGGTGTTGCTACGATAACGGGGCTTACTGCAGCGGCCTATGACGCAAAGGTGGACAGGAAGCTGTTGAGCATAAACAGGGATTCTCCCGAGGTGTATAAACAGAGTCAAGGTTTTATCAAGGACATCGTCCGCGACAACACCGGTACCGCCTCCCTCGCCCGTGTACAGATGCTCGTCTGGACCATCCTCTTTGGTCTGTATTATCTCACCAAGGTCTACCAATCCATAACCATTCCCGACATCGATGATTCCATGCTCGTCTTGATGGGTCTTACCTCAAGCGCATACGTTGGCAGCAAACTCGCAGACCCGGGGGCAGTGAAGGTGTAAAAGGCGTTCGTCACCCCGAGCGTAGTCGAGGGGCAAGGCGAAGAGGCGTGCCTCGTCTGCGCTCGGCATGACGAACTCTCGTGTCACCCCGAGCGGAGCCTGTCCTGCCGAAGGGAGGATCGAGTAGGTCTCTCGTCGCCCCGCTCCTCGGGATGACGCGTCCATGTGATCATGAGAGGAGAAGAAACACGAGTACCATCACAGATTGTGATGCAGTTCAACGAGACCAGTCAGGTGTCAATGAAAGAGGGGAAGATCAGAATGGGCAATGATCAAGAGAAAGAACGACGCAGGCTGGGTAACAGTGAAGAAGCTTCGAGAGGATATAGATCGAAATGAAACGAATCGCCTTGTGAATAAAGCGATCTACTACTCGCGTCAACTGAAGATATGGGCATGGGTAGCCGTTTTATTCAGCACGACACAAACAATAGTATGCGCTATTGTTTTCTGGTACATCCACGTGATAAATTCTGAGATCCCGTATGAGACAACGTGTGATCTGTTCCTCATTAGTCTTCTTACTGGACTTTCACAGCCTTTCATATTCCTCCGTGTTGTATACCTCATTGTACGACTGATCATCCATTCGAGCGAATCGAGCGGCGTGCCCTCGAAACAAGTCGTTGTGAGATACACATTCGCTTTAGCTGTTATGGTTGGACTATACGTATACTCTGGGTACGTGTTAAGAATGTTTGACTATCTGGACTGATCAGAATCCACTTCCGCTATGTTTTGGTCGGGGGAGAGTCCGTACCAATGGACAATCCAAATCCGGAGGCGACAGAATAACGGACTATGTGGAGAGCTACTAGGTCCCTCGTCGCTGCGCTCCTCGGGATGACGCGTTCATTTCATACTCAAGGTAAAAGAAACGCGAGCACCATTATGGATGGTGCTCGCGTTTCTAGTTTACAGCAATCGCCAGTGGCAGCGTCATCCCGAGCGAAGCGAGGGACCTCGCTAATATCCCAAATGCACGATGTAGATCTCTCAAGGTATGAGACGATCTCCCGCGTTCGCGATAATGCAGAGTTGTTGGATACCCCCCTCTCTAGCGCAGCGTGAGAGAGGGGGCTAGGGGGTGAGCTAAGGCTCAATGGCGGACCTGCTCGGTCAACTGAAAGGTCACCTTCAAGGTCGCATAAAATGCTGCTGATCCCGTTGGGACTCGGAAGAAAACCCGCAATCGCTTACTGTAAAGCCCCCTCCGCTTACTGACGGTCGTTTACTGACGCCGATACTGACGGTATTTGACCCTATTCGGGGCTTCGAACCTAGAGACAAAAATTGGAGACTGATGTTGATCAAGCCCGAACGATTTAGGTGGCATATGCAATGGCAGAATGTCATGAGCCGCATACGACCGAATATGGTTTTTGCAGTCTTCCATCGTAGTGCAAATTGACCAACACCTATACACTAGACAATCGTCTCGAGTTGGACGACCAACGGAACTCGATACACTCGCATTACGGCGAACTCGCCACGATATGGACGTCCAATCAATTTGATGTGTCTTTGATAAAAAGTGAGAGCATCTGATTCGACCGCGAACAGTCCGTTCTCATTCAGCACAAGTGACTGCAATTCTGAGTCTTGTATCACCGGATATTGGTGAACATAGACAATCAACGAAGCCTTCTCATATGCCATAATGTTTGCTACATCATAGCCAAGAAACTGCATTTCAGACTTCAAAGACTCATCGTACGATCCGTCGCAGTTTTCCACGTAGATGATTTCGTAGTTGAATACATCGCGAGGTAACAGAGTTAGGACCTCGTGCGCTTCTTCAACTGTATTCAAAAGTCGAGCGTCATCTGCACGATCAACAATGAAGTCAATGAACCGTTCCGTGGCAGGCTGCTCACGAACGTCACTCGGTGGATAGTCGAAGTACCTGCCAATTCCAAGGTAGCTTCTCATCTTGAGTGGGAATGGTACAATCCAGCGAGGATCCTCAGGTGTTGCCTGCTGACGTTCCCACCAAGTGGGTGCCTTGGTGCCACCAATGCCCTCACTGTAAACGACGAGGTAACCGCTTATGCCAAACAGTTTCATCGAATGATAGTGGAATCGTTAATGTTAGCGAACCGTGCAGGTTTCCGTCTGGTTGCGATGTTAATCGCAGCTCGGACTTCCTAAACGCTCCCTTTGTAGTTGAAGGGCAGTCGTAACCCTTCGATTCAAAATAGGCACGTTCGTATAATGAGAATATCAGCCTAGGGAATCCACTCGCATTGGTCACTCCATATCGCTTTGGCCAACAACCCATCCACCGTTATGCAGATCTGCCTATTACGTTGCTAGATTGACGTTGTCCTGTCGCACAAGGAAGATCTCCACTAGTCATCGCACAGCGGATGTTGATGGGGCAACGCTGACGGATGCTCGAGTTGGTCAACAGGAACGCATCTAGATTAAAATTCAACTGCGCTGTGGAATGCCCCTTGTCGATTATGGTTATCTGAAACCAACTTCGAGAAAAGTACTCCTTACGTACACTGGCTTTGTTGTCGTGTCCTTATCAGAAAGAGATCCTACATAATGAAACGAAGCACTTGCTTACGGACACTGTCTATCAAGGCCGCAGTATGGTTAGCCGTATTGCTCATGGCGACCGGCAATCCGA
>CALMZQ010000216.1 GCA_937870915.1 uncultured Ignavibacteria bacterium | reverse complement strand
GCGTCATTCACACGAACAACAGCCCCTTGCGTGCTGATCTGTTGAACCACTCCCGACGTTTCGGTGCCAATAGGCATTGTTGTTGTAAGAGAGAGCCATGGATTCTCGAGTGTCTGTTTGTACCCAAGTGCAAGTTGGTGTTTCTCTTCATTGGCAGAGAGGATCTCCACTTCGATCTCTTGCCCAACATTCACTACTTCAGAAGGATGCTTAACGCGTCTGGTCCAACTCAGTTCACTAATGCGCAACAAGCCTTCAATCTTTGGCGCAACCTGTACATAGGCGCCGAAGTCCGTGATGCGACGCACAGTGCCCTTCACCCGCTTGCCCGTAGGGTAGGCGTCTGCAACACCCTTCCAAGGATCCTCTTCGTGTTCTTTATGCGACAACGAAAGCTTGCGCTTTTCGCGGTCCACCTCGGCTACGGTCACCTTCAGCTTGTCGCCCTTCTTGACAACGTCTGCAGGGTTCTCCACACGAGTCTTTGAAAGACGAGACACGTGAACGAGACCCTCAACACCACCAATATTTACAAAGGCACCGAATGCGGTAACGGAGGATACAATTCCATCATACACAGCGCCCGGTTGGATGGCTGTCCAGAAATCTTCGAGGAGTATATCTCGGCGTGTGACAACGGCAGACTTGTAACCCGTGTCATCGGACTGAAGCTCGTGTACTTTCACGCGGACCGTCTGACCGATCAGACCATTAAGTTCTTCTTCGGGGACATTCTTGCGAACACCAAAGTGTGATGCGGGGAGGAATATCCGTAAACCATTGAACTCGCCACGTAGTCCACCCTTCACGCGTTCAGCAATAGACACGTCGAACGCCGTACCTGCCGCCTTGAATCCCTCAAGGATCGCATAGGCTTCATCACGCTTCTTGCGCTCTTCTTCTTTGTGCTTGCGCTCCTCTTCCTTCTTGGCAGCTATTGCAGCCTTTTCTTCTTCACTGAGAACCTCTACTGGTTCAGTGGCTGTTTCAGCGACTGGTTCAGCGACTGGTTCAGCGACTGGTTCAGGCGCTTGTAAAGGGGCTGCCTCAGGCGCTGCATCAGCCACTGTTTCAGCTCGTGGGTCGAGTTCTTGGTTCTGTTCGGACATATGCGGAAAATGAGAACGGGGAGTGATAGAGATGCTCACCAGCGGGTGATCGCGTTCCCGGCATGGACATCCATTGCGGGACTGCGAAGATACAGGCAAAATCCTCTCGTACAAGCCCGCACGCGCGCGCGCGAGTATTATGACCACATTATGGCCAAAATGGAGCAGCTTGGGGTGGGTTTGGGAAAACCGCCTTTGAGCCGTATGTTTGTCGGCTCTAACAAGAGACACTTCCCTCATCCTGCCGTCAGTTTGGACGCTAACGGCTGCGTATTGCATCCATAGGAGTTCCACATGAGTGTTCGTCGCCTGTACGAAACAACCTACATCCTCAACGCTGCGCTTGAAGATGCCGACATTGACGCGATCGTAAAGCGCGTGAACGACTTCCTCGAAGAGAACGGCGCCCAAATGGTCGAGCTCAACAAAATGGGACGTCGCCGTCTGGCCTATCCGATCAAGAAGAAGTACAACGGATTCTACGTGTACACAGCATTTGATGCCCCTTCAGAAGCCCTACCGCTTTTGGAGAAGTTCTTCTTCCTCGAAGAAGGAGTAATGCGCCACTTGATTCTGCAACTCGATCCAAAGCTTCGCGAGTTCCGTAAGGTCCGTGCAGAAGCTCAGGCCATTCGTGCTGCCGCCATGGCAGAAGCCGCGAAGACCGGCATGCCGATCCTTTAAATCACTCCGAACCTGGTCACGATCATGAAAATCATCCTTCGACAAGACGTTGAGAGTTTGGGTCACATCGGCGAGATCGCCACTGTGAAGGCCGGATATGCTCGCAACTACCTGATCCCGAATCAACTCGCCTACGTTGCAACGCCTGGCGCAATCCGCTCACTCGAGACGGAAAAGAAGCAATACGAAGGCCGCATGGCAAAGGCTCGTACGCAAGCTGAAGGCATTGCTACGCAGCTGGCAGAGCTTCAGATCACCGTCCCGATGCAGGTTGGCGAAGAAGGCCGCATCTTTGGTTCCGTTACGGGACCAATGATCGCTCAAGAACTTGAGCTTCGCGGATTCACCGTTGACAAGCGCAACATCATCATTGACGAGCCAATCAAGACGCTCGGCATCTTTGATGTAAAGGTGAAGCTCCATACTGATGTTATCGCTCCTCTCAAGGTGTGGGTCATCGGTCAGGAGTGATAGGGAACATCTGACGACTTTTTTCAAGGCCCGTGCGAACCTTCGCTCGGGCTTTGTTGTTTTTGGAGCATCATGAATACTGTTGTCCTTGCCGGCGGTTCGGGACTTCTCGGCCGTCACCTCGCTTCAGCCCTCCGTCAGCAGGGCTTCTCGGTAATCACCGTCTCTCGAACCGTGCCTAAGGGCGGAGATGGCTCAACCGTGAGTTGGGAGGCCCTCTCCGACGTTGTAGACGGGGCAGCAGCCATCGTCAATCTTGCCGGCAGCAACATTGGCGGCAAACGCTGGAGTAACAAGGTCCGGCACGAGATCCTCCAAAGTCGAGTTGATGCTACCCGTCGCATCGTTGCGGCTATTCACACTGCAAAAAATCCTCCTGCGCTCATCAACGCTTCAGCCGTTGGGTATTACGGGAATACGTTTGTGCCGTGTAATGAGGCCATTCCGGCCGGACAGACCTTTGCCGCACAGGTAGTGGACAAGTGGGAGCACGAAGCCAATGCGGCGGCAGACGTCACCCGTGTTGCCATTCTCCGTATAGGAATAGTTCTCGATGCAAAGGAGGGGGCTCTCCCTCGCCTAACACTGCCCATGAAGTTGTTTATTGGCGGACCACTTGGCAGTGGTCGCCAGTGGTTCCCGTGGGTCCACCTCGACGATGTTGTAAACGCCTTTGTATGGGCAATCACAACTCAAGATGCCTACGGCCCATACAATGTTGTTGCTCCGGACGATGTAACCATGCGTCAGTTCGCACAAGAACTCGGGCGAACGCTGCATCGTCCGTCGTGGCTCAGAGTTCCCGAGTTCATTCTCCGGCTTTTGCTTGGACGCCAAGCCGACATTGTCGTTCACGGTCAGCATGTGATCCCGATGCGCCTTCCAGGCACAAGCTATCGTTTCACGCACCCTACATTGGCAGAAGCGTTGCGGAGAATTGGTTAAGTTGCAAGTCTCCACAGATGAACATTACCTGGCAGGAAAACATCAAATGAGCATTGAAGTAGTTATGCCCAAGATGGGCGAATCCATTCAAGAAGGCAAGATCCTTCGATGGGTGAAGAACGTCGGCGAGAAAGTTGAACGTGATGAAGTGATCCTCGAGATCTCCACGGATAAGGTGGATACGGAAGTGCCGTCTCCGGCATCCGGTGTGATCTCGCAGATCCTCTTCGCTGAAGGCGACACGGTTGAGGTAGGGAAGGTCATCGCCATCCTCGGTGATGGGGTGGCTGCATCAGCACCTGCTCCGGCAGCTGTTCCAGCGCCTGTAGCAGCGGCTGTTCCAGCGCCTGTAGCAGCGGCTGTTCCAGCGCCTGCTCCAGTCCCATCCTCAGTCCCATCTTCAGTCCCATCTTCAGTCCCGGCTTCCGCCTCAGTCCCATCCTCGGCAGAAGTTGACGTTGTGATGCCAAAGATGGGCGAGTCTATCCAAGAAGGTAAGGTGCTGCGTTGGGTGAAAAAGGTTGGAGACAAGGTAGAGCGCGACGAAGTGCTCTTAGAAATATCAACGGACAAGGTGGACACAGAGGTGCCATCACCAAGTGCAGGCACTCTTGTTGCAGTCCTCGCAAATGAAGGTGATGTTGTTGAAGTTGGTGCAGTGATCGCCCGCCTATCGGCCGGCGCAGGAGCTGTTGCCGCCCCAGTCCCATCCTCAGTCCCATCCCCAGTCCCATCTTCAGTCCCATCCTCAGTCCCATCCCCAGTCCCATCTTCAGTCCCATCTTCAGTCCCATCCTCAGTCCCATCTTCAGTCCCATCTTCAGTCCCATCCTCAGTCCCATCCTCAGCCCCGGTCCCGCGTCAGTCTGGTGCACGGTTCTATTCGCCCCTTGTACGAAGCATTGCGGCTACAGAGAATATCAGTGTTGCTGAACTCGATGCTCTGTCGGGAACCGGTCTTGAAGGTCGCGTAACCAAGAATGATGTCTTGGGCTATCTGGCGCGTCGAGGTAACGGCACATCTTCAGTCCCATCCTCAGTCCCATCCTCAGTCCCATCCTCAGTCCCATCCTCAGTCCCATCTTCAGTCCCATCCCCAGTCCCATCCCCAGTCCCGTCTTCTGCCCCAGCCCCAGCACCAGTCCTCACCGGTGGCGACAGTATCGTCATCCCGATGGACCGCATGCGTCAGCTCATCTCCGAGCACATGACACGTTCCAAGCAGACATCTGCCCACGTAACCAGTGTTGCAGAGGCGGACGTTACAGGAATGGTCAAGCTTCGTGAGAAGTACAAGGATGGCTTCTTGAAGCGCGAAGGCATCAAGCTCACCTACAACCCATTCTTCGGTTGGGCTGCATGTGAAGCAGTAAAGCTGTGGCCTGGTATCAATGTGAGTGTTGACGGTAAGAACATCATACAGCACCGTCGCGTAAACCTTGGCATGGCCACGGCCCTTCCTGACGGCAATCTCATTGTTCCGGTTATCAAGAGCGCAGAGACGTTGAACATCACCGGCATTGCTCGGTCAATGAGTGATCTTGCCAATCGTGCGCGGACAAAGAAGCTCACTCCTGACGATATTTCAGGCGGAACAATCACTGTTACCAACGTTGGTTCGTTCGGGTCGCTCTTTGGCACTCCGGTGATCAATCAACCACAAACAGCCATCATTGGCCTCGGAGCAATTCAGAAGCGTCCGGTGGTTCGTGAACTCGATGGCGAAGATGTGATCGTTGTTCGCAGCATGGTCTACCTCTCCATCACTTACGATCACCGCGTGATCGACGGTGCACTTGCCACGCAGGCACTTGCCGCAATGTGCAGAGCACTTGAAGGTATCAACGAGAGCACAGTTACGCTGTAATCCGCAAATAGAATTCGATCGTGTGAAGGGGCTTCATGGAAACATGGAGCCCCTTTTTCGTTGTGGCAGGCCCCCCTAACCGAGATCCAGTTCAGTAAAGGTATTGTCAAGGTGCATAAGAGGTGGTAGGGGGCGATGTTGCATGAGAAAGGAACGTCAACATGATGCAACTACTTGCTATTGCAATAATCTTACTGACGGCAATTGGTCAGAGTCTATCAAAACAACAGGTGCTAGATCCATCATGGAGTATAACACCGCCAGCAGGTTTCTCGTATTCCAGTATCGGAATCCGATCATTTGCAATGATCCATGCGGATACTTTGCGTGTCCATTCAAATGAACAGGGGGCTTACGAATGGAGTGCTGTGTTGCCAAATAAAATCCACGATACATGGTTCATCAATAATCGAGAAAATGACTCAATCATTGTGGCTGCATTTGACACAGTCCAAACAAGCAATGGCGCTCGAGCGGAATTCGTGTTCTTTGCTGTGAATGAAAACCGGATAGATCAGATTTGTAGAATACAGTCAGATGATTCCCTGCTCTTGAGAACGATAAAGCTGCCCCTTTCCATTCTTCGTGTTAGTGCTTCAGGCAGGTATGTTGCCTTGACATTGTGGGACAATATGTATGGGGCCACATTTGGATTGTTTGATCTCAAGGAAGAAAGAATGGCAGTTGTGCCCGAAGCAGTAGAGGTAATGTGTTTCTCTCCAGACGAAACAAAAATGATTGTGTACTCCTCATATGTCTATTTCGGAGGACGTACGAATCCATATGTAACGCGAAATGTTCTGATCCCAACAAACATGGACTCTCTGCGCTATGGGAGAGGACTTGGCGGTTACTACGACTGTCTTGCTGGATTCACACCATCAGGCTACATCTACTGGGCTGACCAAGTGCGCGAGAAGAACGGGTCGAAAGCAATCTACCGGTTGCCAATGCTCATAAATGGGATGTTGTTAGCAGATGGAATCCATACGGTTGCAATTCCGATCACGATGAAGAGAGACTCTCTTATCGAGATCTTTGATCTATCACGCGGAACAATTGAATGTAGACTTGGTGAGACTCAATCTTCAGTTAACGACGTTATGAAGTCATGGGGTGTGTCGGATAGAGGCGTGCTTGTCTCTCAGCGCGCAAATGGGAAAGTGGTTGGGCATGAGATACCAATGAAGTGGGATACGACTGTCATCTTTAGGAATGAAGTGCCAGATACTGTGAAGGAGCACCATGTCGTCCGAATTCGTGCTGCAACTCTCCCAATTGATCCGACTATCTCGATCGAATTAGTTGTTGATGGTGAATTGGCTGAAATACAGCCATATGTAAGTCTTTCACAGGGGAGCCATGTGATAACCATCAGAGCAAAGCGTGGCGATAGTGTGATCGGAGTAATAGAAAGCCAAATTGAGGCGCACGCAATACCTCCAAGTGTCCACTCATTATGGATTGGTTCAATTGATAGTTTGTCATCAGCCTCAATCAGTCCAAGCGGACGAAAGGTTTCTATGAATGGTGCACTTAAAGCTGTTCAAGATGTGGACGAAGGTATACTCAACTTGATCGACACGTATGAAATCGTCGAGAACCAATTCTCATCCGACTACTATTGGCGAGCTGGGAAAACGGCCTGGGCAGGAGAAGACTGTCCAGTTTTCATCGAGTTCACGGAGCAGACGTGGCTAGGGAGTCAAGGGGCATACTGGAATGAAAAGTACACCAAGAGTCAATGGTACAGTCTCAAAACAGGAGCAGGGCAATCACGCCAGTTGCGGGAGTACTCAACGGATCTTGAGCAATACATAGAAAGCGGGCTGAATGTAACCGAAGTGAAGCAACGAGGCGCAGTATACATTCAAGGATGGCACCAAATCGATGAGTTCACCGGAATCAGGCTGACGGTTGGTAACGTGAATCTTCAAGATGGCGTTCTCAATGAAATCGACTTCTGTGGCGAACGAACAACGGGCTCTGGGCATCCTCGTCGAGCTGAACTCGCATTAAGTGGCGGCCCCCGTGCAAACTGGTCAATAGACCCAAATAGCATTTCGATCGTAAACTCGTCTACTGGCACTTGTACATTTCAAAACCCTAGGTCTAGTTCTCGACTCAACTATGCTTCGGATGGAGAATATCTCATTACAGATAGCCTTGTGTTCGAAACGAAGAATTGGACCGTCGCAGGCGTTCATCACCATTCAGGTGATTATCATTCTATACCGCATAAGAAACTCGTCATTGAGAGCAATGGCTCGAATAGCCTAGTCTTCTATACACTGCCATCTTTCGATTCAGTTGGAACGTATGTAGCCGCGTCAACATTGAATAGCATTGATGTTGATACATCGGGAGGGCGTTTGCTCCTGCATAGAAGGGATAGATGTGTCGAGATCGTACAACTCGATTCGATCCTTCACGATTTGGGATTGTTAAACATGGTATCAGGTGTTTCAATCGAGCAATACCCGACAGATTCAAACAGGGTCAAGCTTTCCCCGTTACCAGCAAGAACATGGGCAAAAATTACCTTGGACTCTCCTTTGGACACCGAGGCTATAATTCTCATCTCCAATTCAATGGGCCACAACGTCGCTTCTTTTATTCTGAACTCAGGCGGAACTGAATTCACATGGAACCTTACGTCCGAGAGTGGCCTTCCTGTCGCCCCAGGCATGTACGGCTTCCTCCTCCGCTCCCAGGACGGACGCATCCTTGAGTCCGGCACGTTCATCGTCGCACCCGAATAACTTAGAAAGGCGCTTAACAAGGCGCTTAGAAAGGCGCTTAACAAGGCGCTTGAAGAAGGCGCTTACAGAAGGCGCTTAGAAAGGCGCTTAACAAGGCGATTAGAAAGGCGCTTAACAAGGCGCTTAACAAGGCGCTTAACAAGGCGCTTACAGAAGGCGCTTAAAAAGCTACCTGTCAAGGCACAAGGTCACCGGCCCATCGTTTACCAGATGTACGTCCATCATTGCGCCAAAGACGCCGGTGGCGACAGTGATCGGTTGGGGAGCATCTCGTGCGAGATCTTCTACTCTGCGAACGAGCTCATCAAAGAGGGGCTGAGCATGTTCCGGTCTTGCGGCCTCAACAAAGGATGGGCGTGTGCCTTTGGATACGTCTCCATAGAGCGTGAATTGTGAGACGAGTAGGATGCCCCCTCCTGTTTCCTTGATGGAGAGATTCATCTTGCCCTCGCTATCGGGAAAGATGCGTAAGGCGATGAGCTTTTCTGCCATCCAGGCAACGTTCATCGAATTGTCCGTGTGCGTGATACCTACCAGAGCTAATAAGCCCTGTTCGATGCGGCCCACGGTGATGGAGTCTACGTCTACGTGGGCAGAGCTGACGCGTTGGATGACGATGCGCATGGTGTTCCTTGTTCGTCTGCGAATATGTAAGTTCGTCATCGATTATCATGTAGAAACAAGCCCCCTTATGAAGAACTTCGCTGCCGTCTTTATCGCATGTGTTGTAATGTCGTTTGCTCCTCAAGAACCTGCCCCGGCTAAAAAGGGTCAAGAATATGGTGCAGGCGTAAAGGCAAGCACGGTCCTTTCTCTTTCTCGTGCTGTTACGGAGAAAAAATTCAATACACGCATTGCTGTGACAGCATTGGTGAAGGAAGTATGTCAAAAGAAGGGGTGTTGGATGATCTTGGCCGATGGGAAAACAAAGGTTCGCGTGACATTTAAAGACTACGGTTTCTTTATGCCAAAGGACTTGGCCGGTAAACGAATCGTTGCCGAAGGAATGCTGATGGAAGATGTTCTCAGCGAGGCAGATGCCCGACACTATGCAGAGGATGCCGGGAAGTCAAAAAAAGAGATCGAAAAGATTACGGGAGATCAACAAGAACTCACGTTTGAGGCCACGGGCGTTCGCATCCGATGAAAATTGCCCTACCCGAGTGGATGGAGCGTGTTAAGCCACCTCAATACGCTGATGATGAATCGGCGATGAGATATGTGCTTGCGTTGGCAGAGAGGAATATCGAGGAAGGGACGGGTGGACCTTTTGCGGCTGCGCTCGTAGATGAGAACGAGCGGGTGATCGCATCAGGAGTTAACCTTGTTACGTCACTCAAGTGCTCGATTCTTCATGCAGAAATTGTAACGATCATGATGGCAAGTGAACGCCTGGGTACGTGGGCGCTTGCAGAACGTGGACGTTTTACTCTTGTCGTCACCGCTGAGCCATGCGCAATGTGTCTTGGTGCTATTCCCTGGGCAGGGATTAAACGAATTGTTATGAGCGTTCGCGACGAAGATATTCGTGCCATCGGCTTTGACGAAGGCAACAAACCGAGTGGTTGGATCGAACACTACACATCTCATGGCATTGACGTAACACGCGATGTCATGCGTGAAGAAGGTATCAAGGTACTCGGAGCATATGTTGCCTCGGGTGCCATAATCTATAACGGAGACTAACATGAACTTCACCATCGAAAACGGTCCTGTGTATGCATCATTGCGTGTAGACATGCAACAAGGCGAGAGATTTCGCGCAGAACCAGGTGCAATGTTGTCCATGACGCCAACCATTGAACTGGAGACCAAGTCCGCAGGAAAGGGGCTTCTTGGTACACTCAAAGCCGCCGTTGGTGGAGAGTCCATTTTTGCGTCGATGTATACGGCAGTGCACGGACCGGGGGAACTCTACCTTGCGCCTTCAGCACCGGGCGACATCATGCAGCTGGATTTGAACAACGAGACGATCCTCGCCTACGGCGGTGCCTACCTCGCAGGCAGTCCAGATCTTACGATTAGTGCTAGGGGGTCAATCAAGTCACTTGTGGCGGGCACAGACCTCTTTCTGAGTGTCCTTTCAGGAACCGGACCACTCTTTTTGAACGGCTTTGGTGCGATCTACAAAAAGACGCTTGGTCCGGGTGAGCCCTACGTTGTTGATACGGGGCACATCGTTGCCTTTACCGATGGAATGCAATACTCCATCAAGACAGCGGCTAAGGGGCTCTTCAGCTCCTTTGCCAGCGGGGAAGGGCTAGTCTGTATGTTCAGCGGTCCCGGTACGATCTGGATGCAGACGCGCAACATCAGGCATTTTGCGCAGTCACTCATTCCATTCATGCCAACAAGCGGGAGTTAGAACTTCTCGGTCTCCACTTCACAGAGGACCGATGATAGGTCGTTGAAGATCAGATCGTCTGGTTCAAAGGAGAAGTGTGGTAACACCACTTCGGAGACCTTGCCGGTCACCTGCAGGCGCATACGGATGATCTCATTGTCATCTCCAACCACCTTTACGGGCACGAGCATTGTGAAGTCGTCGGATACGCCTTCTTGTTTCACTCGCATCGTTACCTTCCATTGACCAGCCGGAAGTGCCTCTTTCTTCCAGGCCACGGTGTAGGTGGGGAGTTGGTTCCCATACACCCACTCATCAAAGAACCATTGCATGTCTGCACCGGTCACGTTTTCGATGGTGCGCTGGAAGTCGGCTGTTGATGCACGTTTTCCGTTGTACGTCATGTAGAACTCCTTCATCACGGTAAGGAAGACGTCTTCCTTCATCGTCTTGAGGTCGATCATCATGTTGCGTAACATATGGAGTACCCATGCCCCTTTGTAATAGACAAAGGCATTGTATGCCATCCCGCCGTTCATTCCTGCACCGTTCCTTACGCGATGTCCAAGAGCCACAGAAGGAGGAGCAAGGTTCTCACCGATTGCTTTCTTGCCGAAGGACATGATCTGATCTCGGTACTCATCAAGAAGTCGAAAGAACTTCTTGCCCTCCTGAGCAGCCAATTGGGAGTACATGAGACACGAATACTCGGCAAAGCCCTCAGAAATCCAACGATCTCGATAGATAAGTGGCTTTACGCTAATTCCCCACCATTGGTGTGCAACTTCATGTGACGTGAACTGCTCGCCGAAGAAATCATCCGTTGATACATCCTCCGCACGAAAGAATGCATAACTCGAGAGGTGTAAGAGGCCGGGAAAGGCTTCGCCATGGTTCCCCGGAAGTTCCGTTGCGTTCAAATGTTTAATCGAAAGAGGACCAAAGAGTCGAGAATAGAACAATAGCGACTGTTGCACATCCATGGCAACGGCGTCAACCTGGTCCTTGGTGTTGTAGTGAAGGGTGGCCGTTGGTGTTTCCTTAGTGGTCTCTAGCTCTCTGCTCTTGAACAACCCGATATGGAAGGAGTTGTTGGTGTTCGGGATCGTTGTTACCCACCGGCTGGTGGTTGTGCGATCGACGGTATTGATCGACTTCTGTTCGCCGAG
>CALMZQ010000215.1 GCA_937870915.1 uncultured Ignavibacteria bacterium | reverse complement strand
TCGCTATTCTCAAGGCCTTTGGTTATGGTAACACTCGGATTGCCCTTCACTACATTGGTTTCGGTATAATCTCCGTAGCAGGTGGAACGGTCCTTGGTCTCATTGGAGGGTACTATATCGGTGATTGGCTCGTGCAACTCTACACCCGATTCTATCGATTCCCAATGTTACGGTTCGACATGCCCGAAGGTGTGATCCTCGGCGCGGTTGGACTGAGTGCATTGGCTGCTGTACTCGGTGCTGTATCTGCTGTTCGAACCGCATTGAAACTCCCACCGGCAGAGGCAATGCGGCCCGAAGCACCAAGGAACTACCGAGCGGGCTTTGTAGAACGTTGGCCCATCTTTCGTCGACTCGATCCGGTGATGCTCATGATCGTACGAAACATTGTGCGCAGACCCGTGCGTGCAGCCATCAGCGTGTTGTCTATAGCCATGGCCATGTCTATCCTTGTTATGGGGCGATACATGGTTGAAATGTTCGATACCATTCTGGATGTTCAGTTCAATCGTTCTGCTCGCGAAGATGCAGTTGTTACGTTCGTGCTGCCCAGGTCTGCCTCTGCAACCTTGGACCTACAGCATCTGCCGGGCGTGATGCGTGTAGAGCCATTTAGGACAGTGGGCGTTGACCTCGAGTTTGGAAGGCATGTTAAGCGAACATCGATAACAGGCGTGATGTCCATGCCAGATCTGCACCGTGTATCAGACATGAAGGGGGCGTATCAGCACATAGCTTCGGAAGGCATAACGATTTCGGCATACCTCGCAAAGAAGTTTGGTGCAAGTGTTGGTGATACGATCACGGTGAAGCTCCTAGAGGGCGATCGTAGATCAGCCCCCTTTATCATCCATGCTTTTGTAGACGAGATCATGGGTGTGCAGGCATATATGAGCTCACAAACCCTTTCCAATCTGCTTCGCGAGGAAGGGAGTCTTTCTGGTGCCTACCTGCAGGTTGATGAACAACACCTACAAGAATTCTATGAGGTTGTGAAACGCACACCAACAATTGCCGGCGTTATGTTGAGGAGTACTGCCATTCAGAGCTTTGATGACAACTACAAGGAGAATATGGATGTATCATCCGCATATCTCGTTGCATTTGCCGCCATCATTGCATTTGGTGTTGTTTACAACTCCGCTCGTATTGCACTATCTGAGCGAGGGAATGAACTGGCTAGTTTACGCGTATTAGGCTTCACGAGGACGGAGATCTCGGTGGTGTTACTAGGAGAGCAGGTTGTGCTGATGCTTGTGGCACTACCGGTAGGAATGGCCCTGGGTACCTATCTGTCCTCACTCTTACCTGATGCAATGGCAACCGACCTCTTTCGATTTCCATTTTCCATCACAATGCGAAACTTAGGTCTAGGGTCGTTTACGATCATTGTTATTGCATTGATCAGTGGATTCTTCATACGAAGGCGATTGCAATCATTGGACCTCATTGCGGTCCTCAAATCTCGAGAATGACCATGAAGTTCAAGAAACCAAAACATCTAGGTTGGATCACTACAGCGGTCATCGTTGTAGGATTCATTGGCTATTCGCTTATTCCTACACCAACCAAGGTCGAGAAAGCAACAGTCCGCCGTCAGGTGCTTCGGCAGACAATAGATGCGGAAGGAAGGATGCGATTCTCAGACCACTTCATTGTGGCAATGCCTTCTACTGGACTGTTGGAGCGCACAAATGTAGAGCCGGGAGATAGCGTCCGAGCTGGTACCGTGATCGCCTATTACACACCTCCGGCACTCGATGCTCGTCAACGCAGTGAAACACTTGCTCGCGTTGAGTCGGCAAAGGCATCCGTAGTTGCAGCACGACAACAGCTAGTTACCCTGCAGCCCCTTCTCGAACAGAATCAACGTCGCGATGACCGATTGCAACGCCTACTTGCAAGCGGTGCAATTCCAAAGGA
>CALMZQ010000214.1 GCA_937870915.1 uncultured Ignavibacteria bacterium | reverse complement strand
CCCTACATCGAATGTTGCTCAGTGGGTACTGATGACAACCACGACGAAGATCTCACCGCAAGGACAACCAGTTGAAGAACTCAACGCTCTAGGTGTACCATCAACGGTTGTCTACAGTCACGCTCAATCTGTGCCAGCAATCATCGCACAAAACGCAGACGCAGGATCGGTGGTCTTCCAATCATACGAAGAAAATGTTGCGGCCGCGTGGATGCCTCACACCGGCAAGCGATCAAAAGCGCTCAATACTAGCGGTTCAACCGGCTTAGTTACTCTTACGACAACGGCAAGGGCCAAGACTCAAGGTGTCTTGATTAGAGCATGGGTAAAGGCTCGAAGCACTAACCTTTCGGCAACCTTCTCGCTCAACGGTGAAAGCTCTACTGCAGTCATTCGACCGCAGGTAGACGGATGGCACCTCATGGAGGCAAAATTCACTTCAAACCAAATGTCAGGCTGGACGGTGGGTAGTACATATGAACTTGGGGTTACAGTCAGCGGAGCAACCGGCACATCATACATTGACGATGTGCGTAGCCAGCCGCTTTACGCCGCATCGACATGTTATGTATACGATCCATCTACGCTCAGGCTCGTAGCCCAACTTGACGATCAGCACTTTGCTGTGATCTACAAGTACGACCAAGAGGGCCGATTGACACGCAAGGACCGAGAGACAGTTCGCGGACGTATGCCGTTCCACGAAGTACACTACAACAGACCAACGGTTGCTTTCGGCGCCGACAATCCACTTATGCTTACAAAGAACAGTGGTTATAGGAATCCGGGAGCTTCACTATCAATCCCATTCGTTCCTAACGGCATCGGACCATCTGTCACTCCGTCGAAAATGGGCGGTTCGTTTGACATGCTTCAGTTAAAGATCAATCCTTCTCGCCTCCAATACAAGGTGCTTGGTTCGGACAGCGGTGATATACGCGCCGACTCAGCAAGCAATACCTCTCCGAAAGGGGGCAAGAAATGATTGGAAGACTCCTCGCAACAGTCGCATTATGTGTCTTCTGTGCAACAACAATGCAGGCGCAGGCATGGTCTGGCTGGACGGGCGACTTCCGGCCTGTGACGGAGCCCTGTAATCCTTGCAATTACCCCTCGAAGGAGTGGGCAGACGCTGAGGTGGACAGCGCTACAGTCCAACTCGATGGTTGCTCGTTTGTCGTACGGTACAAGAAGCGAGTTTGTGGTACCGATGGCTGCCAGGAGTTAAAGGTGCTCTCTATTGTCCCAGTCGATCCCGTTCCGTGCACCGCATTTGGTCCCCAGAATGGTGAGCCTCCGGGATCAGGGTCGGATTTTACGAATGACATCCCTTCACTCGTATTGGGTAAGCTCATCGTAACAAACTCCATGGAGTTCTTCCCAGACACAGCCAACAGAGGCCAGAATGGATGCTGGCGCATTGTCAAACCGCGCTGCTGGCGCATGAGACAAGCCGCAGGTCGAGTTGATTGCGTTGAAGACGTATCCATCCCACCTAGTGACGCTCCAACTGGGTGGCTGCCGTGCGACCCAGAGGATTGCTGCGTCAACGTCATGTATCCATTCCTTGGAGAATGCGATGTAGCGTACACGTTCTATGAGCCGGATGATCGAGAATACGTCCGACTTCATCGGCAAGTAAGTATTCCAACAGAAGAGCAAGGGTCAGCGAACGATGCAGCCCTTGGCAAGTTGGCGAGTCAGTTTTCTGACAAGCTATGCTCTTCATGTCCGCCCCCAGAAGAACCACCACCTCCGCCGAATATGTTCGCGCCGTGCATCAGCCGCTGTGAGCCGGATCTGATCAAGAAATACAAAAAACTTGTTGACCGCTTCAAGCTTTCACGAGCCGGCATCAATGAACCATAACCTTTCTTTCCTCGCTGCCTTCGTGTTTATAACATCATTTCCCGCACATGCACGTGAGACATGCACGGAGAAGGTGCGTACATGTCTAGAAACACATCTGGCGTGGCTCAACAGCCCAAGCTGGAAGGCAATAGACTACGTTGTTGAGACCATGACGGTGGGAGCCGCTACGTTCACGGATACAGTTCACATTGTCTCCGGTCCTGGATATTTCTACTCGGCATCACGAACCAACACCCTTGCGGTTGATGAAGGGAGTTTCGTATCGGTAACCCACCCGTCAAAAACTGTTCTTCTGCGAATGGGGCAAGCACAGCCTGCTTCAGCAACACAGATCTGGGAGAAGCTCATTACCGATATCATGAGCCGAAAAGTATTGAAGTGTGACATCACCCGCAGTCAGCTACTCTACGTTTCCGGTCCCACAAAGAAGAACAGTGCCAGCGCAGAATATTCCATGGATCAGTTGAGCATTGTCATCGACATTGAATCATGCAGTCTTGCTGAGTTCGAACGCACGTTCAGCGCCAACGGCCAGCAGCAGAGGCAGAAGATCACGGTGCTCAGCTCGAAGGTAATCGACGACACTGCAAAGGCGCGAGTAGATCCGCAGAGCCTTGTCTACGATTCCAGAGGCAAACTCAAACCAGAACTCAAAGACTATGTCGTGAAGGACCTGCGATGAACACCTTTACACGAATGAGCAGGTGCCTTTCGGCATCTGCACTGATCACACTTGCGCTCCTTGGTTGTGCAAGCACCGAGCCTACAGCGCCGCCGAGCACGCCGCGGACTATATCCGGGAAGGTGACGGCAACTTCTGCAGGCACTGCCAGTATCGGCGTAGTTCTCACGCTCGACGGATCGCGCACAACAACGACGGATGACTCGTCGCGCTACCGTTTTGATTCTGTTGCTGTAGGTGACCACGAGGTGCGTCCATCGAAGACGAGCAGCACCTTCTCGCCGTCATCAAGAGCTGTAAAGATCTCGGACGCAGACGTACCTAACGTAGACTTTGCGCAGACATCAACGGCAATACCAGCAGATTCTATCCATCTCGTACGTATACCAGCTGGGACGTTTATGATGGGGTGTGATGGAACGTTCTTGTGTAGGCCGATTGCGCAGCCACTTCACAAGGTTACACTCACCAGATCATTTGTGATCGGCTCAACAGAGCTTACTCAAGCAGTCTGGAGCAGGGTGATGTCGGTTAACAACAGCCAAGTTGTCGGCCCAAATTTCCCAGTTACAAATGTTACCTATGACTCGATTACGACGTTTTGCAATCGACTTTCCGCAATGCATGGATTGCGCTTGGTTTACAGTGGCTCGGGTGCGAATACTGTTGTAGACTATACGGCGAATGGCTACCGCTTGCCGACACAAGCAGAGTGGGAGTATGCCGCTGGTGCTGGGAGCACATCAGCTATTTCCGGAATCCCCGACCCAGCACCAGGAAGCGATCTTGAACTCTATTACAAAGAGGTTGACAAAGTAGCTTGGTATCGAGGTAGTATCCAAGGTGCCGTTGGAATATTGGCGCAACCAGTGGCACTACTTCGGCCTAACGCGTGGGGGCTATATGATATGCATGGAAATGTAAGTGAGCGCGCTGAGGGACAAGCTTATCCATATACAGCCGAAGACAAAATTGATCCAGATTACCTACCATACGTTAATGCAGTGGTCGTCAAGGGCGGAAATAACAGTGAGATGGAGAAGGTCGACAGTAAAATGGCTAAGTGGCATCGAGTTGGCGAACTCATGAGGGACACGCCTTTTTATGTTGGGTTCCGTATTGCACGGTTTGATTAAGGAGTAAAAAATGAAAATCTTCATTAACATATTTACTCTTTTGTCATTGCTCCTATGCTGTATTGAGATACGGGCACAGAAAAATGAAGTTGAAAGTGTACAATATCTTCCTTCTCAGGAAGAAAGAACGAGCGCTGTTTGGGTAGGAAGTGAGATTGATGCAGAATCGTCTCTTGTGGTACTTCCTTCAAACATCCCTACAAACATTTGTAATGCCCAGTTTCGTTGCCTCCGCAAGATTTATCTGAAAGTGGAACTCTCTACAGGTGGCGGAAGTGGAAGGCTGCTCAAAAATGACGATGATTACTCGGCGGTACTGGAATACAGTATCAAGATTATTTCTGGAGCAAGTACCGTTGAAGCACTGGTACCCGAATCAGGTGTGTTTGAACTCTCGGTAGATAGAGCATTGGGTCAAAGTCATTCTCGAGCCTCCATCACGCATGATATCACCGCACTTTCTGGGAACACCTGTAGTGTTGGCGACCTCTTTGATCTTAGTCGGGTTTCTCTCTATGCTTCATCGATAACATTCTCTACCGCTACTCCCCAGAGCATCAAGGACAGTCTCCGTCTCGAAATCTCCCTGATCATCGACTATTCGATGCATCCATTCCCGTTGTCAACTACGGCACAGCTCTATCATTTCAATACGACTACCGGCGGAATCATCCCAAATGTCGTTCGTCCTACTCAAGCTAATCAGATGTTGTTTGCGTGGAACTATGAAAACTGTACGCCGCACATGCCCCTTCATCAGTTGCAGATACTTCGTTTGTATAACACCAAGGATGAGTACCGGGAAGACCCGGAGTATTGCCAAGCAAACGTCGATTGGAACAAGGCGCAGAACGTCTACCTCTATTCTACCTCGCCGGAACAAGCGCTGTCAACAAAGCTCACTCTTACCGAGGGCACGGGTTGGTATGTGTGGAGGGTTCGTCCCATTGGAAATCTCTATGAGGGGGGGAT
>CALMZQ010000213.1 GCA_937870915.1 uncultured Ignavibacteria bacterium | reverse complement strand
TTCGCTTCATTTGAAGAATCTCATTCTGATTAGGACACGACAACAAAGCCAGTGTACGCAAGGAGTACTTTTCTAGAAGTTGGTTTCAGAAAGCCATAGTCGACAAGGGGGCATACCACGCTGCAGTTGAGTTTCTAACTAGAGGAGTACCTGTTGACCTGCTTGAGAATCCGCGTGCAGTGACCCGAAACAACCTCTGTACTGTAAGCACTGGTGATCTTCCCTGTGCGACTGGACAACGTTAATCTAGCAATGTGTGCAGCAAATCGGTATATCGGTAGATGCGGTGGACAGCTGCGGGCGGATTTATGTGGACGATGGGAACGGCAGCTCCAATAGGTTAACGCAATTCGAATTCCAGAGACGGAACAAGGCGATGATCTGCCGTGTCGTGAATCAGTGTGTCAATTCTGTCCAAGCTACCGTTCATTCGATAGTATTGCCTGTAGGTAGTGGTATCAATTGTATTCCTGACGATGGTCACGGCACCGCTTCGGGTGTTGAAATCGACGCTCGCAATAATATCAGTAGCAACATGATTTGTATCTCCAATCAACACTGTCTGGAGACCCGAGGAATCGTAAGATATACGGGCAAAACGCTTCGTTTTTGGGAACGATATATAAAGTGAGTTTAAAGTCTCCTCATAGTTCTGGGGCACTTCCGGTCTCGATTGACATGCACCCACGAGCAATGAGATGACGATCAGCGACACGGAGACTTGATTGGATCTTTTCATTGTTGCTACCTCTTTATTTTGATCGTCGCAAGATGGACATTCCTCGTTCTTCGAATGTCAGAATATTTGAAATGCATCGGCCATCTGTGCCACTGTTTCAGACATCTCTCTCCAAGTAGTCACCGATATCCTTGAACAAGATGCACCCTACATTGAATTCAAACGGCAAACGAACATATGATTACGGACAAGACAGCGAATCTGTAATGCATCTCTTTAGACCATCGTAGTCAACTACAAAGTAATAGCCATACTTATGCACTTGATTTCCTCTGTAGTATGTAGGATAATGTCCGCCGCCATAAGAGAGGTATCCAACGCAGGGCGTCGACACAAGCTTTAGGTTTGTCATCGCGTACTCTGTCGCGATCGTGCAGGTGTCTGTTCCTTCGAGCAGATTAGTGTCATTCCCTTTGAAGCGAATAATCGTATCTGTGTTTCCGTGCTCCTCATTATTCAACAA
>CALMZQ010000212.1 GCA_937870915.1 uncultured Ignavibacteria bacterium | reverse complement strand
CGACTCTTTGCCATTTGAACCTCCAGGATCCTTGAAATTATGGATTCCAGAGTGTCCGTTTTTACCTGACCAGCTCAAACAGTTCTCCTCGGCACAATCAACAGCTGCCTCAAACCCAACACGCATTGCATTGGCCGTTTCTGCGTGACGTTGATCGCCTATGCCATGAACTGTAAATATCGCTACTGTCCGCGCCGGGTTCGGTGATCCGTTAGACAACACTTCCGACAACAAACCATATCTCCACGGAATGCCCGGTGGCGTAAGCGCTGAGTTTCGTCTCACAAAAGCCTCCATAACGTCGGGCTGCAGCCCGATGACCAAACAACAGTATGACGTAAGTTACAAGAACACGAAATATGGAGGGCAATGTGACTATAGTTCGTTGGCTAGTATTCGTAATGTTCGCACTGATATCAGCAACGGGTGTTCAAGCGCAAGAAGAAGGATTGGCTTCTACATACTTGGGATTGAGAGGGGGCGCAACATTCACCATCCGCGAGTCTGATGAGCTCTACTACCCGCAGAACAACGGCTGGGTGGGCGGGCTATCTTTAGAAACGGATCTCAATCCGAACGGTTCAAAGACTTGGGCATTTATGCTCAACGCCTCATACGGAACGTATCGGCTTGCAACTCAGGAGCAGGGCGAATGTCTCCATTGTTTGGGTGTCGAGACTCAGTACTCTGTCTCACTTGAAGATTATCAAACGATATCTCAAGTTGATGTAAGCCCCTTACTCGCTCTTCGTATTGGATCTACGGGACTTGAGGTGCTTGGTGGGATCTCCGCCAGCTATGTCACCGGAGTGTCCACTCTTTCTCTCATGGAACTGAGCGATTCAATGGCAGCCGAGACACGCCAGTATTGTCCGGACTGTGAGTGGGTAGATGAGAACACCGTTAAGACTGGCTCGATGGAAGTCAACTCTTCAAGCGGCATCAAGTTCGCTCTTGTAGGTGGACTCCAATACGTCCTACGCATCGCATCAACAGAGATCGTTCCGGCAGTTCTCTATCGTTACGGCCTGACTGCGATGACGGACAATAATCAGACCATGCTTAGGGCATTTGATGCTACCATCTCGCTTAGAGTACCGTTATGAAATGACGTAATGACAATATGACGTTATGACGTTATGACGATGTGACGCTATGACTATGTGACGTAACCCCGTAACCATGTAACCCCGTAACTGAGTAACTGAGTTACTCCGTAACTTCCCCTCCATGTACGGTCAGCTCATAGCACCGGAGATCGAAGAGCTTATTGCGGCGCGCGACTTCAGTACCATCCGCGATGTGATACTGGATTGGGAGCCTGTGGAGCTTGCAGATCTCGTTAGCGACCTCCGCGAGGAGAGTCGGGTAGTGGTGTTTCGGCTTCTCCCAAAGGACATTGCGGCTGAGACGTTCTCGTATTGCGAGTTCGATACCCAACAAGAATTGCTGCATGATATGGCCCGCGAAGAGATGGGGGCCCTGCTCAATGACATGTCGCCTGATGACCGTACGCAGCTCTTTGAAGATCTGCCAGGCAATGTTGTATCAGAGCTCATCAACTCCCTTAATGCTGAAGAACGCAGCATTGCTCTTGCCCTACTGAATTGGCCTGAGGATTCGGTGGGCCGATTGATGACGCCCGATTACGTGATTGTCAAGAAGCATTGGACGGTACAACAAGCGCTGGATCACATCCGCAACTATGGCAAAGACTCAGAAACACTGAACTATCTCTACGTTACTGAACACGGAACTCTTGTTGATGACATCCATATCCGAGAGATCCTGCTTGCACGTCCGGAATCAGTGATCGCAGACATCATGGACGAGAAGGTGGAATCACTTCTCGCAACCGATGATCAAGAAACTGCCGTGTTGGCGTTTAAAAGGCTAGATAGATTCGCATTGCCCGTTGTGGATATCGACAACAAGCTCCTCGGCATCATCACGCTCGATGACGTTCTTGATATTGCAGAAGAACAAGCAACAGAAGAAATGCAACGGTTCGGTGCTGTTGAAGCACTTGACGATCCGTATATCGACGTGCCGATCATTGAGCTCATCCGCAAGCGTGCAACATGGCTCGTAGTTCTCTTCTTAGGGGGCTTCTTGACCGCCACTGCTATGTCGGCCTTTGAGTCAACCATAGACAGCGCCGTGATCCTTGCGCTCTTCCTGCCCCTTATCATCTCATCCGGCGGAAACTCCGGTTCACAAGCCGCTACATTGATCGTACGTGCCTTGGCATTGGGCGAAGTAACCCTTGCCGATTGGTGGCAGATCATGCGCCGAGAGATCACTGCCGGTTTCTTTCTCGGCATTCTACTTGGTGTGTTGGGATTTGGACGAATCATGATCGGCGAACTGATCAACGGTCACTACGATCCGAATGTCACACCCGTAGTAGCAACTGTGATCTTGATCTCTCTCATCGGCATCGTTATGGCCGGTACCATTGCTGGTTCCATGCTACCACTGCTCATGAAGAAACTCGGCTTCGACCCCGCCGCATCCAGCGCACCGTTCGTTGCCACCTTCAGTGACGTAACCGGCATCGTGATCTACTTCACGATCGCCACATTGTTACTGCGCGGAATACTGCTATAAGAAGGAAGATGGCGCTGAAGCCACTTATGCCAACGAGTTGAGCGTGTTCGAGACTTGAGAGCTGTGCGCCTCCAGGTACGCCAAGCATGTATAGTGCTCCGTATCCCATCATCGCAGCGAAGGCGATGGATAGGAGCGCCGGGACAACGATCAATGGTGTCCACCCTGGACGCACAGCTGCGAGTATGCCGGGCACGAACAACGCAGGGCCTGTCGTTAACCACAATGCTATGAGCGAAAGTTCCCCCGATGCTCCAACATGTTGCGGTCCCCAGAGCAGTGGAACCCATTGTAAGAGGCTCCAGACGCCCCCTGCCACGAACAACAAGGTTACAACCCACTGCGCGATACGCCCCACCACCGACTCCGTGCGCGCATAGGCAGCGGTACCGAACAACATCATCACAAGCCCATAGGCAAGGGGCTGATATTGCGCTACAACAGACGTTATAAGGAATAAGCCCTGTAATGCAACTGCGGCACCAACTGCAATCGCTATTGGACCAATGGCTCGCGTATACGCACGCGCAAGATCAAGATTCGGACGATCTCCACTCATGTTCATCCACCTTGGTTATGACATCATGACACCATGACATCATGACATCATGACGTTATGACTTTATGACTTTATGACGTTATTCTCTGTTCTCTGTTCGCTGTTCTCTGTTCTCTGTTCTCTGTTCGCTGTTCAGAACAGTCGATACACAACAAACGACGCCCCATACGCCAACACAAAGGTAATCGCAAAAGCAAGTGCAGGCCACTTCCAGGAACCGGTTTCTCGTTTCATGATGGCCATGGTGCTAACGCATTGCAAGGCGTAGACGTAGAAGGCCAATACGGAGAGACCTACATTGATCGGGAGTTGGTTGTGCAACACGTCGCGTAGTGGCATATCTGATTCGCTCACGTCTGTTGCGTAGATCTGACCCATAGCGCTGATAAAGGTTTCGCGAGCAGCATAGGAGCTGATAACACCTAGTGTGAGCCGCCAATCAAATCCAAGGGGCGCAAACACGGGTTGGATGGTTCGTCCCAGATCGGCTGCATATGATTGTTCGATCTGCGCACGTTCTGCATCAACACGCGACATTTGTTCGGTGCCTTGCGCTCTTGGGAGTTCTGTGAGGATCCAGAGCCCGATGCTGAAGACGAGGATTACCGTGCCTGCGGTCTTGAGGAAGTCCTTGGTGCGGTTGACCATGGTAATGCCCACACTCTTCAATGATGGAAGACGGTAAGGCGGAAATTCAATGAGGAACGGCACCACTCCACCTCGAAACAACGTCCGCTTCAGACCAAGGGCAATAAGGAGTCCGCTCAACGCTCCGATCACATACAACGATGCCATCACCGCAGCCTGCATCGATATAAATCCGAAGATCGTAGATGCCGGGATCACCGCACCGATGAGTAAGGTGTACACAGGCAGGCGTGCCGAACACGTCATCAAAGGTGTTGCCATGATCGTGGCCATTCGGTCGCGATATGACGGAATGATCCGTGCCGACATGATGCCCGGTATAGCACATGCAAAAGATCCAAGCAATGGGATGAAGGACCTACCCTGCAAACCAAAAAGCCCCATTGCCCTATCAACAAGGAAGGCAGCACGTGCCAGATATCCGCATTCTTCAAGAAGCGTAACAAGGACGTTGAGGATAAGGATCTGCGGAAGGAATACAATCACTGATCCCACACCTCCAATAAGCCCCTTCATCACAAATGACCGAAGGATGGGCGATGATATGTTGTCGGAAACGAGTGATTGAAGCATTCCAATACCAGCATCGATCATGTCCATGAGCGGATTGGCCCATGTGAAGATCGACTGGAAGAAGAATGCCATCACGAGGATGAAGGTGACGGTGCCCCATACAGGATGCAACAACACCCGATCAAGAAACACACTACGCGTATCCTCTGCTCCTCTAACAACAACGCGACCTATCACCGAATGTGACCAGTCGAAACGTTGTTCAAGTGTTGCCGTGACATCAATCACCGATAAAGGGGCTTGCCATGCCCCCTGAACAAGGGCGTGTTTCAGATCGCCAACACCAAGCCCCTTGGAGCCAACAACCGGATAGATGTTTACGCCGAGAAGATGGTGAAGTGTGATGTCATCAAATGCTCCACCGGCCGCCTTTACACTATCAACCATTGTTACGGCCAGAATCATCGGCAATCCAAGCTCAGCGATCTGACTGAAGAGTACAAGACACTTTTCAGGATTGCGAGCATTCATCACCAACAACACTGCATCCGGACGTGCGATCGAGGCATGTTTCCCTCGCAACACATCACTGGTTAACTGCTCGTCTTCCGATGTTGCTTCCAGACCATAAATGCCCGGCAGGTCGATAAGTTCAACACGATCAGTACCGATGGAAACTGTACCAATAAGTGGCTCAACCGTAACACCAGGGAAGTTGCCAACCCGCTGCTGCAATCCCGTGAGTTCATTAAAGAGCGTGGACTTCCCAACATTCGGTGTGCCGACCACCGCAACCGTTCGCAGTGGTTTCATGCCGCTACCGCATCGGCCTGAAGAACCTCTTCAACCATGATCACCAATCCGTCGCTTGGACGGATCCCCAACCTTGAAACGGCTGTGGCAACCTCTATCGGACCCCCAAATGGCGCTTTCCGTACCACCCTGCACCACGTGCCCGGTACCAGCCCTAACTCGCGCACACGCCTGGCAACTGCACTATCCCCGTCTATGGAGATGATGATACAGGACGTTCCGGCCGGCAAAGTCTGAATGAGTGTCATGGGGCTTATCTGGATTTAGTCCAAATATATGAAGAAAGCTTTGTCCATCCCCGAACCAAACAGTATCCATTTGGATACAATAGAATGAAAGTCTATGTTACTCCTGCTTTGAGAACCCAGAATGAATTCACTGAAAGAAACTTAGATGGGCACGATTCACGAATTTGATGCAGCAAAATTCTTGACAACGCCAGAATCGATCTCTGAATACCTATCAGCTGCCCTCGAAGCGAACAATCCCGAACTCTTCCTCCTCGCTCTTGGTGATGTTGCGCGTTCCAGCGGTATCAAAGGCATTGCAGAAACATCAGGTCTAGGCAGAGAAAGTCTGTACAAATCCGTTTCTCCTGGAAAAAAGCCGAGATTTGAAACTGTAATGCGCATTCTGGGCAGCCTTGGCGTTCAACTGACAACAAAGGCAAGGTAGGCTGATCATTTCCATGCTGAGATCATTGTACGTTGACCTCAACTCATATTTCGCCTCCGTTGAACAACAGGCGGACCCATCTTTGCGTGGCAGACCGATCGCCGTTGTACCAATGATCGCCGATACTACGTGTGCGATTGCAGCATCATACGAAGCAAAACGATTTGGAGTGAAGACCGGCACCATTGTAGCAGATGCGAAAATCATGTGTCCAGATCTGGTCTTGGTAGAAGCGCATCATAGTCGTTACGTTGAGTATCACCACCGCATAATTGATGCGGTTGAACAGGTAATCCACGTAAAGAGTGTGAACTCGATCGATGAGATGGTCTGTGATCTCACGGGATCAGAACGCAACAGAGAAAAGGCTGTTGCTATTGCTCATGATGTTAAGCGGTCGATCAAAGAACATGTAGGTAGCGAGATGTTGTGCAGTGTTGGCATTGCGCCAAACGACTATCTGGCAAAGACTGCAACGGATATGCAGAAACCGGATGGACTGGTCGTCATCGAACAAGAAGACCTACCAAACGTGCTCTATGGTATGGAACTTCAGGACTTGTGCGGTGTTGGACGAAAGATGTATCAACGATTATGGAAGCACGGGATCTATACAGTAGAGATGTTGTGTACCGCTTCGAAACAACAGTTGCGTGATGTATGGGGTGGCATTGAAGGTGAACGACTTTATGCCCGACTCCGTGGCGAAGATGTTCCGCATGTGGAGACCCACAAGTCCACAGTTGGACACTCACACGTTCTTGAGCCATCACTACGCACTCGTTCCGGTGTTATTGGCGTAACCCACAGACTCTTGCAAAAGGCCGCCACCCGACTCCGTCAATACGGACTCGTTACCGCCGAAGTCACCGTTAGCATTCGTTTTGTAGGGGGCGAGCGATGGAAATGTGAGTGCGACATCACTCCAACACATGACGTTATCCAACTCACGTCCGTGATGAGCTCTATGCTTCTACAACTCCCCAACGAAGGCATTCCCTTCAAAGCCACCATTGCTCTGAACAAGGTCTCCCCCGCCGATAGCACTCCCCAACCCCTCTTTGACAACATCGGTCCTGCCCGCGAATCCCTCAACGCGTCTATCGACTCTATCAACAAGAAATACGGCAAGAACACACTCTACCTTGGTCCGGCATGGAATGCTCTGCAAAGCGCACCGATGCGGATTGCGTTTACGCATATCCCGGATTCGAATAGCGAATAGAGAATAGAGAATAGCGAATCATGAAATGTAGATTCTCTATTCGCTATTCTCTATTCGCTATTCGCTATTCACTATTCTCTATTCACTATTCACTATTCTCTATTCGCTATTCGCTATTCAAAACGTGTGCGATGATGATTCGTCCTATCCATCGCATTATGTGGGTGCCCCTTAACATATGATTGGATGAAGCGATAGTCTTCATCATTGAAGATCAGAAGCATAGGGGCATTATCGATAGCGATTTGTTCTGCCTCACGATACAGGCGCATACGCTTTGATCTGTCTGTTGTTGAGAGTGCTTGTTCGAAGAGTTCGTCGAAGCGGGCGTTCTGGAAGCGTGTGGAGTTAATTGGAGATGGTTGACCGGGAGGCGGGACGATCTTGCCGTGGTAGAGGTTCAAAAAGGTCTCTGGATCCGGGTAGTCTGCAATCCAACCGAGACGATAGAAGGGGGCTTGTCCATTGTCGATGGACTCGAGGTGCTGAGCGAATTCAACTTGAAGGAGCTTCACTGTAACGTTGAGATGTTCCTTCAACATTTGTTGAATAGCTTCTGCTACGGACACGTTGCGACCGCCACCGGCATTCAGTTGGAGTGTCACTTCAGGAAATCCTTTGCCCCGTGGATAGCCGGCTTCTGCGAGGAGTGCTTGGGCCTTTACCGGGTCAAAGGAATAACCACGTACGCTATCTGTTTCGTAGCCGGGCATGGATGGCGGAACAAGTCCATGGTGGGCCGGGCCTGAAGCCTGACCCTTTAGAACGTAACGAATGATGCGATTACGATCGACAGCGTAGTTAAATGCTTGGCGTATACGCTTGTCCTTGAAGACGGGGTCTGTGGTAACCATACCATAGAATTGGGTGCCAAGTGCTGTTACATGCAACAGTTTGAATTTGGCCCACTTCCCTTTCGGATTTTTATTCTCGTCTACAATGTCGGCAAAGTATTCATTGGGGATGCGATACGACTCTTCGAGATTCCCTGCTGCGAATTCAAGAAGCTGCATTTTATCGTCCTTCATGAACGAGAATCTGATTCCATCGAGATAGGGCAGCTGATTCCCAAATTCATCTACGTCCCAATAGGATGGATTACGCACCATCTCACACGTCCTGTCAGGCGTCCACGAAACAAATCGGAATGGTCCCGATCCAACAGGATGCTGAAAGAAGTTCTCTCCGTATTTCTCAACCGCTTCACGCGGCACAATACCCATTGACGTTTGCGCCACTGTGTATTCGAAGGGGGCAAAGGGTTTCTCTAATACGATCTGAAACGTAGTATCGTCAACAGCCACAAAGCCCTCCACGCCTTTTACACGTGGTTGTTGTCCAGATTGTGACGCTACTCGGGTTGCTTCATAATAGGCCGACGCACCAACCACCTTATCACGGAAGTATGAGTCCGACTTCGTCTTGGCCCGCGTATCACAGATCCGTGTGAATGAATATTTCACGTCATGGGCGGTAACGATGCGCCCCTTACCATTTGGGAAACATGGATCGTCGTGAAATCGAGCATTGGACCGCAGTATGTAGGTGTAGGTTCTACCATCATCGGAGATGAACCACCGTTTTGCGAGAAGAGGCGTGATATTGAGATCGTTGTCAAATCCGATGAGCTGATCGTAGATGTTGATCACGATATGTGACGATGTTACATCGTTGATGCGGGCTGGGTCTAGCGAACTAAGTTCGCCCACTTCGTTCTGACGATAGATACCGCCATACTGACGTCCACCCTTGGCCTGACGGAGGGTTCCTTCCGGCTTGCCAGGGTCGGTACAGGAGAGAACCGCTAGCGAGATCAACAACGGTGTGATGAGCCGTTTCATGAAGTTCCTTACCGAACCGGTGTTACGATCTCGATCTGAACGGTACGCGAATACGAACGACCTTCAGGATTGTCGTTGTTAAAGATGAGGCGATCCGAACCAACGGGTTCCAGTGTCACACGATCATCAGACAGTCCGAGAACGCGCTGTGCTTCAACACATCGTTTGCGTGCGAGTTCGCGGTTGTATTCCGGATTACCTTGCCTGTCGGCAAAACCGGTAATGCGCACCTTGGAATCCGATTGGATCCGTTGCTTCACACGTTGCATGATTCGTTGATTGGAGGCGTTGAGTTGGGCGCTATTGAAGTCGAACACAATGAGTGAATACCGTTCAACCATCTTGCCTTCTTCCTGACGTGCCTTCATTGTTTGTAACGTGATGTAGTCTACATCCAATGTATCCGATGATTCGGCTGCAAGGCCGTTGGCATCGCGAACGGAGAACGTGGAAACGATCGGGCCATCCTTGCGTGGTTTTGCATCCGAACGCGTGGCGTTCCAATCTACATCGCGAGGAGCCCCTTCCCCTTGGGATCGATAGAGTTCTCTATCGCCTTGAGACATACGAACAGACCAATCCTTTACTCCCTCAGGATCTGTTACGTCTGGATGGAGGACGATATCATTCGGAGCAATGATCAGATCCTTATCTCTGAACTCTACCGGTTCCAAGATGGCGGGGTCATTGCTGGAGATCTCCACACGTTGATTCTCACCTCGACCGTCTGCCGTAGCCGGATTTGCGGGCTCGGTTGGGAGCAATGAGCCCTTTACGGAAATACGCTCCGGTTCAATGCCCCATGCAGAAGTAAGGTAGGACTTCACAGATTCAGCACGAGCACGCGAGAGTTCGCGGTTGTTCTGTTCAGGACCAACGTTACTGCCGTGACCTTCGAGTGTGATCTTGGCATTCGGCGATTGTTTCATGCGATAGCCGATCACATTCAGGAGATTCCGATACACATCTATCTGGTCACGCGAAAGATCCGTTGTGCGGAAATCAGATGTCTCACTCGACTCAAGCCGTATCTGTTGCGTGGAATTGAGATCGGAAGCCGATTCCGGATAGAAAACCTGAGGAAGGAGTGGGTAACTCTCAATAACATCAAGCTCTTCAACTCGCAGGGCATCAAGAGGACCAGTGGTGCCATCTGCGCGACGTGCAATGATCGATGATCGAAGACCCGGGTTGAACGGTCGAGGAATCTCCTTGAGATAACTCTCCTTGATGGTGGTTGTACGATACTCTACGTCTCCCTCTCGACGCGAATCAACATCTTCCCTACTGTCTTGAAGTGCTACACGGGGCTCCTTCAATCCTGTTTTCTCAACGATTACGGTATCGCGAACATAGACCGTGTCATTGTTGATGGTTGCGGCTATCGGAACATACTTCCCGAATCGTACATTCACACCAATCTGAAACGATTGTACCTTCCAATCAACATTGGAGACCTGCGTTATCGGCAGGTAATAGTGCACTTCCGGAACGATGGAGATATTGGAACGTGTGCGGAGTTCGTATCCAATGCCAACAACTCCATGAAGTTGAAACGCATTGGCGTTAGGGATGTCTGCCTGTGCTGCATTGCGCACTGCCGTACCATCGAGAAAGGTATATCCTACGGGTTCGAGTAGCGTCTCCTTTTGATCGAACGTTGCCGAGAACATATAGCCACCGCGGACGCCGGCCGTGAGCCACAGTAGATCAAAGACTTGAAATCCAATCGTTGGCTCAAGAACAATCATCGGGAGGTTTGCATCGAGCGTGTGTTCAACATTTACCGGTTGACGCTCTTCAATCGGTACAGGTCCATCTGAGAGTACCGGCTCATTGCCGATCTGTTCTGTGCTGCGGAGTAGGCCCGACATGGAGCTATATCCGAGGCGAGTTTGGAACCGGAGCATCTCGGCAAGCGGGATCTCCAATGAAGCACCGAACGCTGGTCCGATGGAAGTGCTGTTACCATACGATGCACAGCATGACGGATAGCCCGGCAACGCACCGAAGTTTGGCGTATGAATGTTGTAGTTCAAGGCCACGTATGCGCCGATGAGATATTCGAGCGTCTCGGTTTGCCCGGTTTCTGCGTTCATCCGACGCATCTGTGAAGATGCGGTGAACGTTAGCATGGCAAGGGCAAGCAGGAAGGAAGTAGTGCGACGAATGGGCATGGTCTGCATGATCAATGGAGAATGGACAGCGGCAGAACTCTACGTTTCGTTGGAGTCTGCAGGATGATCTGATACGTTCCCGAGGCCAGCCCCCGAACGTCTACAGCAAAGGAGCGAGGAGTAGCATCTGCGCCACGAACAAACGTATACGTTGCCACTACGTCCCCGGTAAGCGTCACTACCTGAATCTGATGATCACCGCGTTCATAGGTGTCGGCAACGATCTCGAGTGTTTCCGTTGCAGGATTTGGCCTTGCCGTAATGGTGAGTGACCCGGCCTTTGTGATGAGTCGCGGACCACCCTCTTCACAGATATCAAGTACAAGCAAACCATTTTCCGGTCGTGCAGTAGGAGTGACATTTGCTGCGATAATCACAGCATTGGATATCTCCAGATCTGTTGATACGATCGAACCAAGCGTCATATCACCAAGCAGTTCACCGATCACTGTCTCAGTGGTTCCAACCGTAAATGTCGGTATCTCCAGATCGAGTTCTGTGAAGCCCCCTATCACTTCATTACGAAGGACTACACCTGTTGAAAGCGTGCGGGCCGCGTAGACGGAAGAGGCATAGCGCACTGTCATGGTGAGTTTGCCATCGGCAATTACACCGCCACCGCTTACGATGGTTGCGTAGATAGGAATGCGATAGTCTTCTGTGGCTGGGCTAACCGTATCCTTGGGAAGTCTAACGAGCACTTCAACATTGAGCCGACCCGTTCCGCTGACAGCGATCACGCGCGTGTCCGTGCATGGTTGGTCAAATGCAACCAGAATGGAATCGAGATACAATTGCTGAGAAACCGGCGTGAAGTTCACCGTGATCTCAATAGATCCGCCGGGAGCGATGGTTGTAGGAGCCGCCGGGTTTGACGTGACCGTGTAGACCGATCCCGACGTACCGCGCATGGCAATGTTCGTTATACGCACCGGCTGCGGAGAGGAGTTCACCAAGACTAACCGCTGCGAGGCAGCCACATTCAGATTCACCGATCCGAAGGTAATGCTACCAGGGGATGCCGGAAGCATGGTGCGACGTTCACCCCTAAGTTCCGTAACGATGGAAACGGGTACTCCACCAACACGTATGCGAAGAGTAACGTACCCCGTCTTGATGCCATCAGTCATAGCACGTGGATCAAACAGAATATAGATCGTGCGTGATTCCCCCGGATCAACGATCTGGGAATTAACTGCACCCGGATTTTCAATCGTAAAGGCAGTGGGGTCCGGACCCGTTAGTACCACGTCGATAAAGTCCAAGGGGACGGGCTGTGTATTGGTATACACAATACTGTCGCGCTTAAACTGACATTCGGCAAGGATGCCAAAGTTGACAATCGTTGGAGCGCTGATCGACCGTGATACACCTACAGATCGAACCAAAACGATGATCGTATCCGGACATGGCTGATCAACAAAAATTCGAACGGTATCCTCTACAAAACCTTCGGACGTACAAGTGGTTGTGAAGATGATGTCCTGGAACAACGATGCATCAATGCTAAAGGAACCTGGTGAAGCGGATGTGCGCGTTGGTGCAGAGGACGAATTGCCGGTAACGTTGATCGTTGACGAAGAGGTGTTGGTGTAGCGTTCTGTAGATGATGCTGAGTTGCCCACGAGGATTGGGCCAAGATCGACAATACGTGGACCTTGTAGTTCCGAGGAAACGCGGAGCCCCGTGATTGGGATGTTGATCGATGACACGGACGGATCGTTTGTACGGATGGAAAGGATCGCTGATTTAATACCATCCGGACCCAGCGTGCCATAGAAGGCAATAACATAGGTTACTTCCTCACCAGGCTTGAGTTCTACATCCGATAGTGGCTGCCGGATGATCTTGTATGACGTAGCATCAGGACCGTTGAAGAACGGAGGATAGAGCAATGTAACAGGCGTAGCTCCTGCGTTACGTACAGTAACACTATCCAGCAACGAATCACAAGAAGCAACAGAGCCAAAGTTCACTGAAGACTTTGAAACGGAGAGCACAGACGTATTCGCAGTGCCAGAAAGAACATAGAGCACAGAGTCCGGACAACTCCGAGAGGTTGAATCAGACACAAGTTTGAGGACAATTGCACTGGAGCCTACTACCGTTGGTTCGTAGGCATAGGTCAAGAACATCGACTCCCCCGGTGCAATCACTGTGGGCGGAGGTGGCAAAGCTGATACGAGTCGGAATGGTGCTACGGCAGGGGGCAAGGTTGGGATACTCATGTCGCTCGTACCCGTGTTACGCACTTCGAGCGTGAGTTGTGGAGTGTCACCAACTCGAACCGTTCCAAACTGACCGGTACCTATGATCGTGATCGAAGATTGAACACCTTCATGGCGGACCCATAAGGTGTCCGGCTCCGCACACTCTTTGAGCTTCACGAGTACCGGAATGACGTTCACTCCAAGACCACGCGCGATGAAGGTAATGTTCACTGTGGTGAATCCGAGTGGACCCGGCACCACAAAGGGGGCGTTTCCACTTGCGCCAAGTATGGCGGGATTCGTGGACGTGAATCCAACGATCGTTACGGAAGATGAGCCGAGGTTACGAATCGTAACGGGATCTGTGAACGGACGACCGACGCACAGCCGACCGATATCGATTGTGTCTGCTTGAATTCCGCGCCAGGAATAGGTGAAGTCGTACGGACGAACATCTACACGCACAGCAATATCAAACGGATTGGCTCCGGCAGCTGTGTCCGAATTCACTAGTCGTAGCGTTGTGTTTATAATCCCGTTCTGTCCGGCAACAGGTGCAAACTCTACCACGTAGGCGGTTGAATCAAATGGATAGATCGTATCGGGAAACACTGCAGGTTCAACCAAGGTGAACCCCGGTGGTGTAAGGAAGGTAGCAGAGCTTATTTCAAGGGGCGATTCGCCCTTGTTACTGATCCACACGGTATCGCGAATCTTGGAGCCAGGGCATTGATAAAGCCCCATATCAAGATTGCGGTTGCCGGAGATGATTGCCGGACCGTAGATCCGAATGATGTTCCAGGCTGATTGTGAGAACACGATCTCGGGTTCATCTGTATACGAGCCAGCCACAGGAGAAGCAATGCGTTGTCCAACCGCTACATAATACAGTGTGTCCTTGCCTGGCCATGTGATGGTTTGGCGCCATGCACCGGACGTACCGGCCTGGTAGGCACTGATGACCGGCCCTAATTGCCATGGACCATTTTCCGGTTTGATATAGACTTGGAGGTCATTACCATTAGCATAGCCATTGTAGCGATGTTGCCGGAGTGAGTTTGTGAGTGTGTCGGTAAGAAGACCTACCTGTACCGGAATGTCGAGTGGAATTCGACCCTCGTATCTGCGACGTCCAAGTCCTCCGGCTAGGTGTCTGCTATTCGGATTCGGGTTCGGATCCGTACCTCCCGTTACCTGGGCGGAGAAAAATCCAAGGGTCGCATTATCGAGACGCGAACCGATGATTGCACCTCCACCGGAACCGCAACCACCAAGAATATCCTCCCTGCTCGGAGCTCCACCTCTTGCATAGATCGTTAGGTCTGCAGTGAGATTGGCGTGGATCGATATCGCACCACCACCACCGCCTCCACCGCTTGCTTTATTGGTGAGATCGGGATTCCCTCCGGCTCCACCAGATCCTCCGGCAAGAGGAATGAGGTAGGCGTTACCATGGACCTTACCACCATGGTCAAAACCATTCTCAGACGCCCCCGGCTCTCCATATCCACCTGCGCCGCCACGTCTGCCCTCGCGTGCACCGGAGCCTGCTCCATGCTGACCTATTGTAACGCACGTATTCCGTGCATCGCAGCCCTGTCCACTTTGGCCAAACGGATGTCCCGTTCCTCCACCGGCGTTTTCATACGCCGTTGTAGACTCACCACCCGGCACACCGTTAAGCGAAGCCGAACCGCGCGTATTGGCATTATTCTTTGCGAGGTCTTCACCGGATCCTACGCCCGGTTTCTGTTTTTCGTTGGGAGGAAGGGGCAAACCATTGTTGTTGAATCCACCCGGACCACCACCGGTGTAGCCGTTCCCTCCATTGGTACCTCGGGCACTTCCGCCACCGAGATTGTGATAACCACCACCACCGCCACCGCCACCCGGACCAGCATCTAGGCCGCTTGCATCTGCATGGATCTCTGCGGTTCCTGCTCCGCGAATGACTGTTGGCGATAGCAACACAAATGGGAGAAAGGCTTGATTCCCGGTTGTATTGGCATCACAGTCGCGCAGTGAGACACTATACGACTCACCACCGATGAGGATGAGCGAATCAACAATCATCGCGCCTCTGCGCGATCTTTTGCCAAGCTGACCTTCACCAAGAACACGCTCAGAGATGGAGGCCACACTTCCAAGTGGCCATGGCCGCACGATGTAGAACGTATCAACGTTCGACGACACTCCATTAATGATCACCTTGATGGGAATGCGGAACTCAGCATTCAACAACTGCCAATCAGCACTGTTCGGCTTTACGAGCGGATCAACAAAGATGTGTGTGGAGATGAGACGTCCATCCCAACTCACAACCACCGGACCGATCTTCACCTTTGTTGTATCGGTGTTGCGCTCGCAAACAACACGAATGGCATCGCCCGGATTATTCAGAGAGACTCCATCAGCCCCATATCCGCCATTGGCAGAGTGTGGCGCAATGATCTCGATATACGTGGCCATTCGAGTTGTGCCAATGTCGGGCATGATGTACGAGATACGTGGTTGCGCACTCAACATCCCTACGCCGACGCAAGCACACATCAAAACCAAGAGGAAGCGGATGAGGGGGCTCTTCATATCGTGGCAATCACCTTCAGTTCGACGGCGATCGGCGTTGGTAGAGCGCCGATCTCGATCGTTGTCCGGCAAGCGTCTACGCCTGCGAAATGTTCTGCATAGAGTTTGTTGAACACCGGGAAATCGTTCTTCATATCGGTCAAATAGACCTGTACATCAACGATATTTTCCCAGCGTGAACCGGCATCTTCAATGATGTATCGAATATTCCGGAACACACTCAACGTCTGCTCAGTGATATCATGGTCAAGAATAGTGCCATCTTCGCCGAGAGTCACTCCCGGAATGACCTTTGTTCCACGTTCGCGTGGCCCAACTCCACTGAGAAAGAGCAAATCTCCCACCCTGCGGGCATGGGGGTACGCACCTACCGGTTCCGGTGCACGATCGGAATTGATGACGATCTTGTCCATTCAAACCTGGAGACAAATGTTCTTGGGTTCTGTGAAAAAGCGAAGGGCTTCTGTGCCACCCTCGCGTCCAACGCCACTGCTCTTAACGCCACCGAATGGCGTTCGGAGATCTCGATTGAGCCATGTATTGACCCATACGATGCCCGACTCCAACCGATGGGCAGTGCGGTGTGCACGACCTACGTTTGTGGTCCACACCGAGGCAGCAAGTCCATACATCGTTGAATTTGCCCAGGCTATCACCTCATCCTCTGTATCAAAGGGCATGATGGTTGCTACCGGACCAAAGATCTCTTCTTGATTAACACGGCACGCAGCATTGAGGCCTTCGATGAGTGTGGGCTGCATAAAGAAGCCCCCTGCGCATCGACCTTCCAGATACACACGATTACCGCCAAGGATCACACGTCCACCTTCTTCTCGAGCAAGGTCCACATAACCGAGTACCTTGAGCATGTGTGCTTCATTGACCAGTGCTCCAAGGCGTGTATCATCGGCGAGAGGATCACCAACAACAAACTTTGTTGTTTCCTCAATGAGGGCGCTGCGGAAGGCATCATACACACCTGCCTGCACAAAGATGCGCGACCCACACAGGCAGATCTCACCCTGATTTGTGAAGGCGGCACGCGCCACCATTCGGGCTACGTGGGGAACATCCACATCATCATACACGAGGGTTGGGTTCTTTCCACCAAGCTCGAGTGAAAGCTTCTTGAACATCGGTGCGGCAACAGCTGCGATGGCCTTTCCGGTAACAGTTCCACCGGTGAACGAGATCGCCTTGATTTCCGGATGCGCAACAATGGCTGCGCCACACTCTGCTCCAAGACCATGGACGATGTTCAGCACACCAGGAGGAAGTCCGGCATCTGTACAGATCTGCCCAAGCATAAAGGCCGTCATGGGCGTAAGCTCACTCGGCTTGGCAACAACGGTGTTTCCCGCGGCTAACGCAGGAGCAATCTTCCACGTGAAAAGATAGAGCGGGAGGTTCCAAGGAGAGATACATCCAACAACACCAATGGGCTTACGTGTGGTGTAGTTAAAGGTGTTTTCGTCCGTCTGATATGCGTCCGTATGCGTGTGCAAGATCTCCGTTGCAAAAAATGCCATGTTGTCGATTGCCCGTGGGATATCCATGCTCCGTGCCAAGGAAAGGGGCTTTCCCTGATCTGTTGACTCGGCAAGGGCTAGGTCATCGAGGTGAATCCGGATACGTCTCGACACCTCAAGGAGGATTTCCGACCGACCCTTGGCTGGCATGTTCGACCAAGCCGGGAAGGCTTCGCGTGCTGCCTGGACGGCGGCGTTGACGTCAGCCTCGGCACTCCTCGCCACAAGCGAATACACTTCGCCCGTAGCAGGGTTCACATTTTCGATCCACTCGTTGGCCAGAGGATCGCAGTAGTGACCGTTGATGTAGTTTCTGATATGCAACATGATGTGATCCCTAGACTTGCGAATATACCGTATGTTCGGGGATGCAGTTCAGCGTAGCGATACGGATGTACCTCACCGCGCTCGATGTGGAAAAGGCCTCCAGTGAACATACCGTGTTGGCCTATTCCAAGGCCTTGGAGCAATTCCACACCTTTCTAGAAGAAACTTGGGGCGCTGAACCCAACGTTGCCGATATCAAGGAGGCAGACATTCGCCCCTTTCTCGGCTGGCTGCACGATAAGGGGCTTGCCAAACGCTCCCTGAGAATGAAGCTGGCCGCCGTTCGTAGCTTCTTCAAGTTCCTCGTCCGGTCTGGTGTGTTGGATCACAATCCGGCATCACTACTCACCTCTCCCAAGATCGACAAAAAGCTACCGTCCTTTCTTCAACAGAAGGAAGCCGATGACCTGTGGTCCGTCTTTGACCTCACAACCGCCCGGGGCAGACGAGACCGAGCATTGTGCGAGCTCCTCTACGGATCCGGACTTCGATTAAGCGAGGCCCTACAATTGGATCTGGGCGACATCAATATTCGTCAACGCACCGTACGCGTCCTCGGCAAACGTTCCAAAGAACGTGTTGTACCTGTTACCCAGGAAAGCATCAAAAGCATCGACCTCTACCTCGAAATGCGCGGTCAACTTGCCCCCTCACCAGACGAACACGCCCTTTTCTTAGGAGACAGAGGCAAGCGCCTCATCAGTGTAAGTGCATGGCGCATTGTTAAACGCTCCCTCGGCACCATCACCGAGGCACAGCGCAAGAGCCCGCACATGCTTCGTCACTCCTTTGCTACACACCTCCTCGACAACGGCGCAGATCTCTCTGCTGTAAGCGATATGCTTGGTCACTCATCCCTCTCAACAACGCAGATCTACACCCACGTAAGCGTAGAGCGGCTGAAGGACGCATATAAGAAAGCACATCCCCGTTCGGAATGAAAGCTGACATTATGACGAAATGACGTAGTGACGCAATGACGTAATGACGCAATGACGCAATGACGTTCTCTGTTCGCTGTTCGCTGTTCGCTATTCGCTATTCGCTATTCGCTATTTTCGCAGAATGCTTCTCTCCGTCATCGGGTCCGGACATCTCGGGACCATCCATGCTCGACTCCTCGCTCAGAACCCTGATGTAACGCTTGTTGGCATAGTAGACCCAGATGGAACAAAGGGTTCTGCTGTTGCCATGGAGCATGGGGCTCAATGGTACGCAGACTTGGCATCGATGCCGGATGTTGATGCAGTGGTGATCGCTGCGCCTACCTCCCTGCATCATGCGCTTGCTCTTGCATGCCTTGATAGAGGCTTCCATTGTTTCATCGAGAAACCCGTAACAGCAACCTTTGCAGAGGCACAGGAGCTGATGAAGCGTGCGGAAGCAACGGATCGCGTCATTCAGGTTGGGCATGTAGAGAGATTCAATCCGGCTGTTCGTGCGCTTGCCGCGTATGATGTATCGCCCTTGTTCATTGAGGCGCACCGATTAGCCCCTTTCAAACCTCGGGCGATTGATGTGAGTGTGATTCATGATCTCATGATCCACGATATCGATCTGCTCTTGTGGATGACGGGTTCGGAGATCGTGGACATTCAGGCAACGGGTGTTGCAGTGCTTACGAATACTCCGGACATCTGCAATGCACGGCTCACATTCGCTAACGGATGTGTGGCAAATGTGACGGCTTCTCGTATTTCGGCGAAACCAATGCGGAAGGTGCGGGTTTTTCAGAAAGACAGTTACGTGTCGCTTGATCTTGCAACCGGCGCGGTGGAGCTCTATCGGTTGATCGAGACCAGTGCCGTAGAGCCAAGTCATCAAGTGCCGTTAGGTACGGTGAATACGGGTCATGGAGACAAGGTGATTGTCTTTGACACACCAACCGTTGTTTCTGTGAACGCCATTGCCGAGGAACAACGATCGTTTTTAGAGAGTATTCGCACGGGCTCAGATGCGGCGGTCACTCTTCACGACGGAGCACAAGCAGTTCGAATTGCAGAATGGATAGACCACCTAGTACGGCAATGACATGTATAGCGCGGTTATCCGTGCTTGTTGTGGCTTGTGTCTGCTGTTCAGTCATCGTTTGCGCACAATCAGAGACGAGCGACTTTGCTCGCATCGGTCACGCAGGGTTTATCGTAACCACTGCAACGGACTATCAAAGTGTTGGCATCAACCCCGCCAACCTAGGCTTTGTGCCGGAAACACAAATCTTCTCTCTCGCCACACCAATGATGGGTGGCTCAGAACGCCGTCGCAGAGATTGGGCGTTCACAGCTCTTGAAGGGGGCTTCTCCGCTCACAGCAATGCTCTTGCACGCGGTGATATTTTCGACCTTCTCTTTCAAGCAAGCGGCACCTTCACAGCAACGCAGAAACAAGCTGCTGCCGAAGCGTTCTCGAATGGTGGTATGCGATTTAATGCCGATGTGATAGCCATCGGTGCATCGTATCAATCGCAAGAATTCGGTGGCTTTGCAGTCACAATGAGAGAACGTGTTACCGGCACGTTCATTCTCAATGATGAGGCAGCAAATCTCATCTTTCGGGGCAGAGACTCGCCATATTTTGACTCACTCGCTGTGAATTGGGCAGGAGATACAGTCGCTTTTTCTACCTCACCAAAAAACTACTCCGAGTTGTTCGATGGCACCGTACTCTCCATGTTATGGTTCCGCGAATTCGGAGCTTCATACGGTCTCAAACTTGTAGATCTGG
>CALMZQ010000211.1 GCA_937870915.1 uncultured Ignavibacteria bacterium | reverse complement strand
CTCGTATTCGAGTCGGGCAACGCTTTGACCGTTTTCGAGGAGCGAGAGAAGTGACTGACGAACCTCTAATGGGGTGACGGTGCCAATGCGGAGCTTTTCTATGGCAACACTGGCGTTTTTCTCGGCAGCGATCAATGTCTGACGTTGGATCACAAGAAGCTCTTCGATCCCACGATACGTGCGCAGGACACGATCTGCCTGCCCCCTGAGATCGTTCTTGACAGCATCGATGGAGATACGCGCCCGCTCTTCGTCGATCCGTGCAAGTTCCCGATCGTAGGCATCACTCATGCCATTGAAGATGTTCCATTGGAACGTTGCGCCGAAATAGGCACCATTCGAACGGTTCTCGAGAAGGAAGCCGGCCTCGGAGGTATTGCGCGTGATCTGATACGCGCCCAAAACACCGATACGAGGATAGAACGTTGAGGTGATCTCTGATACGTGAGCTGATGCAGATGCAAGTGCATACTGCGTGGCCAGGACGTCGGGGTTTGTTGCATCAATGGATGCGTAGACCTCGTTGCGAGTTGGAACGGCTGGCATGGAGATCGTGGGGTCGATGTCGAATGCAGTTTCTGCGTCGCGACCCAACAACGTGTTGAGCGTGACCTTTGCGTTTTCGTATTCGATGCGCGTGCGGATCACAACCGACTGAGCATTGTTGCGATCAATCTCTGCCTGACCCAACTCTACGCCGCTGATCGACCCTGCATCATATCGGTTCTTTTCAATGGCATATCGCTCAACGGCAAGCTTGTAGGCAGAGTCCGCCGTTACGAGAAACTGTTTGTTGGCAACTATGGCACTGTAGGCCGTGATCACATCGGCAATGATAAAGGCCATCTTGCTCTGGACGATGGAGAGCCCGCGCTTCTCACTCGCATTCAATCGATCTGCCTGCGCAAACATCCTCAACCCATCAAACACCGTCCAGTTTACGATCACCGCAGCGTTCAGGTTTGAATACCCTGCTGCGTCACGCGAGATAGTGCTGCCGCTCGACAACACCTGGGTAAGAGTGTTTGCACCGTTCGTGTAGGTGCCGGCCACGCCAAGGTTCGGGAGAAAGCCTGTGATGGATTGCTTACCCGTTGTTCGTGCCGCCAAAGAGTCCTGACGTATCAATGCAACATCATAACTCTTGGAGAGGGCGAGACTGATGGCTTGGTCGAGAGTAAGGGGCTGTCCTTTTGCCGAGTATGACGGTATGACGGATATGACGGTTATGACCGATATGACGGTTATGACTTTTGCCAATCGTGTACGTTTGATGCGCGAGAACACAACGTAGAGGGCGGGGATGATGTAGAGTGTGAGGAACGTTGCAAGGAACATGCCGCCAACTACTACCACACCCATGCCTACCCTGCTCTCCGATGCGGCGCCGAGGGAGAAGGCGATTGGCACGGAACCAAGGATTATGGCGAGCGACGTCATGAGGATTGGGCGGAAACGAAGGGCTGCGGCTTCAAGAGCTGCTTCGCGCCATGAAAGTCCATCTGCCCGACGTTGATTGGCGAACTCTACGATGAGGATGCCGTTCTTTGTTACCAGACCGATGAGAACAATGCCACCGATTTGCGAGAAGATGTTGAGTGTGTCTCCTGTGATCCACAATGACAACACAGCACCAGAGAGAGCAAGGGGCACGGTGAGCATAATGGTCACGGGATCTACCCAACTCTCGAACTGTGCGGCAAGAATGAGATAGACCAAGACGAGCGCAAGCATAAAGGCAAAGAGAAGACTCGATGAGCTTTCTGCGAAGTCGCGCGAAGCACCGGTGAGCGATGTGCCGAAGCGTGCATCAAGCGTCTCCTTTGCAATGGCGTCCATGGCAGCGATACCATCGGCAATGGTCTTTCCTGGAGCAAGTCCGGCGCTTACCGTTGCGCTTGCTGAACGATTGTTGCGGTAGAGTTGTGGTGGAATGCTCTGCTCGCGTAAGAGAACAAGATCTGCGAGTGGGACCAGCTCGCCCCCTGACGTACGAACCTGAACCATTCGCAATGCGTCGGGTGTGCTGCGAGAGGCACGCTCTAACTCACCGATGATCTGGTATTGTTTTCCGTCACGAATGAGATAGCCAAAACGTTGACCGGAGAATCCTGACTGCAGTGCATTGGCAATATCGAGCACACTCACACCAAGCTCACGAGCACGAGCACGATCGATCTCGATTGCCACCTCGGGTTTGGTGAACTTGAGATTCACATCAACTACGGAGAACGTTGGGTCCTTGGATGCTCGGTCAAGGAAGGTTGGAAGCACCTCGCGCAATTCTTCCAACTCAGCAGCCTGCAGCACATACTGCACAGGTAGTCCGGCTCTGCCCCCTGAAGAAATGGTCTGCTCCTGAATTACCACAGACCGAACTTCCGTTACGTCTCGCATGACCTTCGTTAGTCCGGCAGCAATGTCCATCTGCGATCGCTTTCGTTGATCTGCATCGATCAAGAAGATCCGTGCAAAGGCAGAATTGCTTCCACCAGAAAAGAACGACGGAGAGGTGACCGTGAGCAAGAACTTCCGTTCGGGGACCAGCTGCGTCAATCTTTGTTGCATCGAATCAACGATGATGTTCATTCTGTCAAACGTGGTTCCCTCGGGGGCCGTCATGTTCATCGTGATCTGACCACGGTCTTCCAACGGAGCGAGTTCCGTCTTGAGCGTTCCACCTAGAAGAACGATAACAGCAGCAGACACAATCACAGCAACAATGGCGATAAGGGGGCGATCCACCACCACTTGTACGGTACGAGCATAGACGTTTGTCATCCACGTAAACACGGGTTCGGTGAGTCGCACCATAGGGTTTGCATGTTCTTCTTTATGCAATAGCCTCGTGCTCATCATCGGCGTGAGAGTAAGAGATACGATGGCCGAGATCACAACGGATGACGCAACAACAAGTCCGAACTCACGGAACAAGGCACCGGTGATGCCCGAGAGGAAGATCACGGGAAGGAAAACAACAGCCAACGTGATGGTTGTAGAGATGATGGCAAAGGTGATCTCGGTCGACCCTTTTTCACCTGCTTCGATTGCGTTCTCGCCGTTTTCGATCCGTTTAAAGATGTTCTCCATCATCACAATGGCATCATCCACCACAAGCCCCGTTGCAAGAACTATTCCAAGCAGCGTGAGGAGGTTGATAGAGAATCCAAAGACCCACAGGAAGAAGAATGATGACAACAACGACACGGGAATGGCAACAACCGGAATGATGGTTGCACGCCACGAGCGGAGGAAGAGAAAGATGATGAGAACAACAAGCGAGAATGCGATGAGAATGGTCTCTTCTACTTCGCTGATGGCCGTGCGGATGAATGATGTGTTGTCGAAGGCAATCTGTAGTGTGAGGTCCTTTGGCGCAAAGGAACGCAAGGCATCGTACCGACGATAGAATTCATCAACGATCTCGATCTGATTGGCACCGGGCTGTGGTGATACGGCAAGACCAACCATGGGCACGCCATCTCGACGTAACAATGTGCGTTCGTTCTCTGCGCCGAGATAGACGCGTGCAACGTCAGAGAGGTGGACAACACCACTACCATCGGAACGAATGATCAGGTTCTCAAAATCTTCGAGCGTAGAGAGGCGTCCAACTGTTCGCAATGACAATTCTGTAGCATCACCTTCAAGACGTCCGGCAGGAAGTTCAACGTTTTCGCGCTGCATGGCCAGACGCACATCGTTCGACGTGAGATCATACCCTGCAAGCTTCTCCGGATCCATCACTATGCGCATTGCGTAACGGCGCTCACCCCAGATGGTGATGTTGCCCACGCCCGTGATGGTCTGAATGCGTTCCTTCAGCACATTGGCTGCATAGTCGCTTAGTTCCGGAAGAGTTCGTTTGGTGCTCTGCACCGTCATCACAATGATGGCCTGACTGTTTGCATCGGCTTTTGCAACCACAGGAGGATCAACATCGGCCGGGAGCTGACGTTTAGCGCGCTCTACCCTATCGCGCACGTCATTGGCTGCTTGTTCCAGATCTCGACCCAGCTCGAACTCAACCGTGATCGTGGATCGCCCGTCAGAGCTTGTTGAGGTAAGCGATCGGATACCATCGATCCCATTGATCGATTCTTCAAGGGGCTCCGTGATCTGTGATTCAACTACGTCTGCATTGGCACCGATGTAGGAAGTGGTTACGGTGATGTTCGGCGGATCCACGTCCGGGAACTGTCGGATACCAAGGAACGAGGCACCCACAAGCCCCATGAGGATAAAGATCAAACTGATGACGATGGCCGTAACCGGACGTCGGATGGAGAGGACGCTGATATTCATCGAAGCGTCACCTTCACGGGTTTGCCATCCTTCACAAAGAGAATGCCACTCATCACTACGGTATCACCATTGCGGAGTCCACTCTCTACCACAACATTACTTGCCGTTCTGCTTCCAAGCGTAACCGGCACAGAGCGTGCAATGCCCGATTCAACGCGGAATACGTTAGCCCCCTTCATATCCTGCACAACTGCTTCGGTTGGAACAAGGATGGCATCGTTGCGTTGCGAGAGGGCAAGGATCACATCGGCGAACATTCCGGCAGTGACTCCGCCAGTACGTTCAATGCGTGCACGTACGCGTTGAGTGCGCGACCGCACATCAACAACCGGTTCAATGGCAAGGATCTTAGCCTTTCGCATTGCCGTATCTGCGCCACGTACGCGGAAGGTGATGTGAGCTCCCTGTGATAGTGATGCAGCATAGCGTTCCGGAACACTACAATCAACATTGAGCGTGCCGATGCTTGTGAGCGAGGCAAGGACAGTCTGTGGTGTGATCACTGCACCAACGCTCACATTGCGAAGTCCAACACGTCCGGTGAAGGGGGCACGCACCTCCGTCTTTGCGATCTGTGCATCCACCTCAGCGATCTCCGCCTTACGCATGTCAACTTGAGCAACCGCCGATTCATATTCATCCAGTGAGGCACCATCCACGGTGCGGAGCTTTTCCAGTCGCGATCTTCGGCTGTTATCGAGAGCCAATTGTTGCACCAATTTCTCCCGTCGGGCAACAAGGTCGGCATCGGACAACTTCACCAAGATCTGTCCGGCCGAAACATCAGCCCCTTCCCGAAAACCGATCCGTGTGATACGTCCGGCTACTTCTGCACGGAGTTCCACGGATTGGTCCGCAACGATAGAGCCCGTGAGAATCACGGATTCCGTGAATGGCTGTTGGAGCACAACGGACGCAATAACGGAAGACGGTTTGTCCTTAGGAGGGCCTGCTGCGGGTCGGGAAACCTGGTCCTTAGGTCGAGACGTAAAGTACCAGGCACCTGCTCCCACACCCAGCAGGAGAATGATTACAAGGGATATGTGGCGTAGCTTCATAGGCGCAAAGTTCGGCATTCGTTCCCGACCATACGGTCAGGCAATGATTCACAGTAATTTTGCATCTGTAACGTCCACCTACCAACCGTTAGTGTACGGACTTCATCCACACCCACCCCAAGTACCATGCGCAAGCTCCTCCTTCTCCTCGCCTTTGTAGCACCAATGATGATGTTTGCCGCCGAACAGACCCTCACGATGAAGGTTTCCGGCAACTGCGGATCATGCAAGAAGCGGATCGTTAAGGCCGCAGAATCCGTGGCCGGCGTTGAAGATGCCAACTGGGACAAGAAGACAAAGGTCTTCACCGCTACGTATGACGATGCAAAAACAACTCCCGACGCTATCAAGAAGGCCATTCTTGCTTCGGGCTATGATGTAGAGGAAGCAAAGGGCGACGATGCCGCATACAAGACGCTTCCGGACTGCTGCAAGTACCGTGACCATACGCACGACTAAGGGCTAGGTCTCAACACCCGACGAACCTTTTGCGTATTTTTGTGGTTCTGGACATATCGATTCCATAACCACAAGCCCCCTCCCCTATGCATCGCGACGTGTTTGAGCAGCGCCATCACGGACTTTCCAACGCAGATATCAGTGCCATGCTTGCGGCCGTGGATGCGGCAAGTATCGACCAGCTCATTGAGCAAACGGTGCCTCAGCAGATCCGACTCCCGAAGCCGTTGAATCTGCCGTCGGCCCTTACGGAATCCGAGATGTTGGCCGAGCTGTCGGGTATCGCAGATATGAATACGCCCGCTCGCTCATATATCGGCATGGGATACTACGACACCGTAACACCTCCGGTGATCCTGCGAAATCTGATCGAGAATCCGGGGTGGTATACGCAATACACGCCGTACCAAGCAGAGATTGCACAGGGCCGACTGGAAAGTCTTCTGAACTTTCAGACGATGGTGACCGATCTTACGAAACTGGATATCGCCGGGGCTTCCCTGCTCGATGAAGGAACCGCCGCTGCAGAAGCCATGCACTTAATGTATGCCGCTCGCACGGGGAAATCGAAATCGGCCGAAGCCATCTTCGTTGATTCGAATGTCTATCCTCAAACTCTTGAAGTGATCCGCACACGTGCACTTCCGCTCGACATCAACGTGATCGTTGGTGATTGGAAGTCGGTGGAGTTCGATGGATCGATCTTTGGCGCTTATATCCAATACCCTGCCGGTGACGGAGACGTGCGCGACTATACATCCTTCTGTGAACGAGCTCATGAAGGGGGCGCACTTGTAACTGTAGGCACAGATCTCCTTGCTCTTACGATGCTCACACCTCCTGGTGAGTTTGGTGCAGACGTTGCGGTTGGTTCATCACAACGATTTGGTGTACCACTTGGATATGGCGGACCACACGCAGCCTTTATGGCCACCCGCGAAGCATACAAAAGGCTTATGCCCGGACGTATCATCGGAGTGAGCGTTGACGCACAAGGCAATGTGGCCCTGCGCATGGCTCTGCAGACACGTGAGCAGCACATCCGTCGCGATAAAGCAACGTCAAACATCTGTACAGCCCAAGCACTTCTTGCAAACGTTGCTGCAATGTATGCCGTGTACCATGGTCCGGCCGGACTCCGCGGTATAGCCCAACGTGTCCATGTTCTCACATCAGCCCTTGCTTCAGGTATTCGCAGCGTTGGGTATGAGCTTTGTCCGTCCACATGGTTCGACACACTCTGCATCAAGGCCGATCAAGCAGCCATCCGCGCTGCCTCGGAGCCCCTTGGCATCAACGTACGCTACCACGAAAACGGCACTTGTGTTGGTGTTTCGATCGATGAAACAACAACAGTAGCAGATCTTCAAAACCTGCTCAACATCTTCGCCTCGGTGAAGGGGGCTTCTTCACCGTCTGCATCAGAACTTGTGCAGACTTCTTCGAGTGGCATTCCTGCATCTCTTGCACGCACGTCGGACTACCTCACACATCCGGTCTTTAACACGCATCACACTGAACACGAGATGCTCCGCTACCTGAAGCATCTCGAGAACAAGGACCTGTCGCTGGCCCACTCGATGATCGCCCTTGGATCGTGCACGATGAAACTCAATGCAACTGCACAGATGATCCCGATCACGTGGCCTGCCTTCAACCGCGTCCATCCGTTCGCTCCGGTATCCCAAACACAGGGATACATGCGTGTGTTCCGCGAGCTAGAAGCATGGCTCAATGAGATTACCGGATTTGATGCGTGTTCGCTGCAGCCGAATGCCGGTGCACAAGGTGAATACGCCGGACTCCTTGCTATTCGTGGTTTCCATCAGTCGCGCAAGGAAGCACATCGTACCGTGGTGCTCATTCCTGCATCTGCACATGGCACTAATCCTGCCTCGGCAGTGATGGCCGGAATGAAGGTTGTTGTTGTCAAGAGCGACGCTCATGGTCACATCGACGTAGCAGATCTCAAGGCACAAGCCGAAGCACATGCAGCTAACCTTGCTGCATTGATGGTCACGTATCCATCAACCCACGGTGTGTTCGAAGAATCGATCAAAGAAATCTGCGCCATCGTTCACCAACACGGCGGTCGGGTCTACATGGACGGTGCAAACATGAACGCTCAGGTGGGACTTACATCACCACGCACCATTGGTGCTGATGTGTGTCACCTCAATCTTCACAAGACCTTCTGCATTCCTCACGGTGGAGGTGGCCCGGGCATGGGACCTATCTGTTGTACAACAGAACTTGCCCCCTTCCTCCCATCCCATAGCGTGGTGAATCCGATCAACGAAACAAACGTTGGTGCAGTCTCTGCTGCTCCATGGGGTTCTGCATCCATCCTCCTCATTTCATGGGCATACATCAGACTCATGGGTGGAGACGGACTCACCAATGCTACAAAGCATGCCATCCTCAATGCCAACTACATCAAGAGCAGACTCGCAGGTTCGTATTCCATTCTCTACACCGGTACAAATGGACGATGCGCACACGAGATGATCGTTGATCTGCGCGAATACAAACAACGCGGTGGCATTGAAGCCGAAGACGTTGCAAAGCGCATGATGGACTATGGCTTCCACGCACCAACGCTGAGCTTCCCTGTTGCCGGAACTATCATGATCGAGCCAACCGAAAGCGAAAGCAAGGCAGAGCTCGACCGGTTTATCGACACCCTCTTAAACATCCGCAAGGAAGTGGAGGACGTGTGCACCGGCGCGATCGATCCAAAGGATAATCCGCTCAAGAATGCACCTCACACCATGTTTGTGGCAACAGCAGACACATGGGAGCATGCATACTCACGTCAGCAAGCCGTCTTCCCTCTTCCATGGGTCCGCGACCGCAAATTCTGGCCATCAATTGGTCGAGTTGACAATGCCCACGGAGACCGGGTGCTGATTTGCACGTGTCCGAGTATTGAGGAATATGCTTAGAGTTGCCACCTGCATAGGTGACCTGTGTAGGCGACCTGTGTAGGTGACCTGTGCAGGTGACCTCTGTAGGTGTCCTGTGTAGGTGTCCTGTGTAGGTGTCATTAGCACACTAGCACATTAGCACATTAACATGCTTCCCATCCACTCTTCCCTCGACTCCATCCGCGCCGTCCTGCGCGATGGTCTGTCCTGCATCCTCGAAGCGCCTCCGGGCGCAGGGAAGACAACGGTTGTGCCATTGGCGTTGTTGGACGAGGAGTGGTGTGTGGGCAAGAAGATCATCGTCTTGGAGCCCCGTCGATTAGCGGCCAAGGCGGCGGCCCGACGAATGGCATCCACTCTTGGAGAACGAGCTGGTGAGACGGTTGGGTATCGGATGCGGATGGAGAGTGCTATTGGACCGAAGACGCGGATAGAGGTGGTTACCGAGGGTGTGCTAACGAGGCAGCTCTCACGCGACCCGGACCTCAACGGTGTGTCACTGGTGATCTTTGATGAGTTTCACGAACGGTCACTCAATGCCGATACGGGGCTTGCCCTAACACTCACTGCTCGATCGGTATTGCGTCCGGATCTGCGCATAATGGTCATGTCGGCCACGTTGCGCTCTCTTGATCTGCCAAGAATATTACCCGACGCGGGATTGGTCTCCAGCATGGGACGGTCGTTCCCGGTAGACGTAGAGTGGATGCGGAGTCCTAGCGAGAAGCAGATCCACGAGCTCATGTCGGCTGCTATCCGCGACGCAATTCACAATAACGAAGGCGACGTTTTGTGTTTCCTCCCGGGTCAGGCAGAGATCCGTCGCACCCACGATCTTCTCCAAAAAGATCCCGTCAGGCTCGACGG